>JAGWVB010000015.1 GCA_018971105.1 Burkholderiales bacterium | reverse complement strand
GCCTCGGCGCCTGCACTTCCACCTCGCGCAGCTCGACCTTGCGCTTGATGAGTTTCTCGATGTCGCCCAGCGAGCGCATGTCGCGCTCGCTGCACAGCGTGATGGCCAGGCCCGAGGCGCCGGCGCGGCCGGTGCGGCCGATGCGGTGCACGTAGTCCTCGGCGTTGAAGGGCACGTCGAAGTTGAACACCGCGGGCAGGTCGGCGATGTCCAGGCCGCGCGCGGCCACGTCGGTGGCCACCAGCAGGTCGACCTCGCCGGCCTTGAACGCGGCCAGCGCCTTCAGGCGTTCGTCCTGGCTCTTGTCGCCGTGCAGGGCCTGCGTCTTGAGCCCGTCGCGCTCGAACGAGCGCGCCAGACGCGCGGCGCCGAGCTTGGAATTGACGAAGATGATCGCCTGCGAGAGCTCGCGCGTGCGCAGCAGCTGGCGCACGACGCCGCGCTTGTCGTCGTCGCCGACGCTGTAGAAGCGCTGCTCGACATTCGTCGCCGTGGCGTTCGGGCGCGCCACCTCGACCAGCAGCGGGTCCTGCAGGTAGCTGTTGGCCAGGCGCTTGATCTCGGGCGAGAAGGTGGCCGAGAACAGCAGCGTCTGGCGCGCCTTGGGCAGGTAGGAGAGGATGCGCTGCAGGTCGGGCAGGAAGCCGATGTCGAGCATGCGGTCGGCCTCGTCGAGGACGACGTACTCGACCTGATTGAGCACCGCGTTCTTGGCCTCGATATGGTCGAGCAGGCGGCCCGGCGTCGCGATCAGCACCTCGACGCCGGCCTTGAGCTGCAGCGTCTGCGGCTTCATGTCGATGCCGCCGAAGACGACGGCCGAGCGCAGCTGGGTGTGCTGGGCGTATTTCTTGACGTTGTCGGCGACCTGGTCGGCGAGTTCACGCGTGGGCGCGAGCACGAGCGCGCGCACCGGGTGGCGCGCCGGCGACATGCTGGCGTTTTCATGTCGCAACATCTTTTGCAGCAGCGGCAGCGTGAACGCCGCCGTCTTGCCGGTGCCGGTCTGCGCCGCACCCATCACGTCGCGCCCGGCGAGCACGATCGGGATCGCCTTGGCCTGGATCGGCGTCATCGCCGTATAGCCGGAATCGGCCACCGCGCGCAGCAGCTTGGGGTCGAGCGGGAGGGTGTTGAACAGGGGCGGCGGCGTCGCGTCGTCGGCAGCCGCGGATATCTCGGATTCGGTCATATCTGACGATTATCCGCCTTCACCGTCCAGCCCGCCTCGACGTGGCCGATGCGCAGCCAGCGCGGCGATTTGAAGCGGACTATGCGCCAGTACAGCGTGACATAGGCGATCACAAACAGCAACAAAGCTACGGACAGCATCCCGCTGTTGCTCCAGAACACGACTGCGGGCACCACCGACATCATGCACAGCGCCCACAAGTAAGGCGACGTCATCGAATTGCGACGCGTCATCGAACGCGCGCCGCGACCGCCGATGGCCCAGCGGATGACACGACGGTAGATCAGGGAATGCAGGTGTATGCCGTCGGGCATGCTGGGCGGCAATGCGCGCAGGACGCGCCGGCGATAGATCGAGAACAGGGTCTCGAACACCGGATAGATCACGACCAGAAGCGGAAACAGCGGCGACACCGAGGGGTTGCGCGCGAGCAGCAGGATCGCGACTTCGGCGATGTAGAAACCGAGGAAATAGGCACCCCCGTCACCGAGGAAGATCAGCCCGGCGGGGAAATTCCAGACGAAGAAGCCGAGCACGCCGCCGATCCCGGCCAGGGCCAGCAGCGCCACCGTGTGATCGCCGACTTCGAAGGCGACATAGGCCAAGCTCATCAGCATCAGGATGCTGCACATCGAGGCCAGGCCGTTGAAGCCGTCGATGATGTTGATCGAATTGGCGATGCCCGCGACCGCGACGATCGTGACGACGGCGGCGCCAAAACCGAAGGCGACGAGCCAGTCGATGCCGGGGATGTCGGCGCGCGTAATCACGGCATCAAGCAGCCAGATCCCGAGCGCGGCCGAGACCGCCGTCGCCGCCAGGCGCTTGGCGGGGCTCACCCGTTTCGTGTAGTCCTCGATCAATCCTGCGGCCAAGGCCGGCAGGCCGCAGATCAGCAGCAACAGCGACGGCCGCAGTGCCGAGAGGTCCGACCAGGCGGTACCGAGCGCCGCTGCGACGAGCCCCGCAACGATGCCGATGCCGCCGATGCGGGGCACCGGGCGCGCATGGAACTTCTGCGGCCCGGAAATATCGTGGTCGAGCGACGATTGACCGAACCGCGATGCCGCGCGGATGACGAACAGCGTCGCGCACAGCGAAACCGCGAAGGCGATGAAGAAGGAGGACACGGCCGGATTGTAGGCGGGCCGCCTGCTTGCGCACCGGTTCGGCGTGGCGCAATCCAGACGATGTGCAACAGGCACGTGCTTCGAACTTGCGCGGCATCGAGTCGCTACAATCGCGCGCCTCGCACCTGCCTTCCAAGACCCCGGCAGGGCCATGCCGCCGCCGCGTCGCGACGCTTCGCGCCGCTCGCTGACGGGGTCACTCGTCTCCCGACCATGCGCCAGAAATCAAACTTGTCGATGCCCAGGAATTGGATTCGAGTCATGCTGGGCCTGTGCATCGCCGTCGCGGCGTTCGCCGCGGGCGCTCAGGCCCAGAACCCGAACGAGGATCCTGGCCGGAATCAGGGCGCCGATGTCAGCACGACTGGCAATGGCGGCGACAACGGCAGTGTCGTCCTCAGACAACAGGACTCGGCCAATCGCCGGCAGACCGGCGTCGAAGAATCCCATGCCGAGAATCCGCGTGCGACAGCCAAGGAGTCGACGCCAGAGAACCGCCGCACGACCTACAAACCGGGCGAATTCGAGCGCTTCGTGCAACGCGCCACCGGCCAGGCCGACGTTCCCGTGCGGCGCCTGGGCTACGACCTGGTGACCAGGGCAGGACCGAACGAGCAGCAAGGCGACCTCAGCCCGCTGGTGCCGGCCGACTACCTCGTCGCGCCGGGGGATGAGGTCCTGATCACGCTCTGGGGATCGGTGAATGCGGACCTGCGCATCATCGTCGACCGCAGCGGCCGCATCTTCGTGCCGCGGGTGGGGTCGATCCAGGTTTCGGGCGTGCGCAACGCCGATCTCAAAACCGTGGTCGAGCACAGGGTGGCTCAGGTCTTCAAGAATTTCCAGCTCAGCGTATCGCTGGGCCAACTGCGCGGGATCCGTGTTTTCGTGACCGGCTTCGTCGCAAGGCCCGGCGTCTACACCGTCAGCAGCCTGTCGACGATCGTCACGGCATTGATGCGCGCAGGAGGCCCCTCGGCCGCGGGCAGCTTCCGCGACATCACACTCAGGCGCGGCTCGCACCTCGTGGCCACGCTCGACCTCTATGACCTGTTGCTGCGTGGAGACCGCTCGAACGACCAGGTGCTGCAGGCCGGCGACGTCGTCTTCGTCGGCCCCGTCGGACCTCAGGTCGGTTTCATCGGCAGCGTGAACCGGCCCGCGGTGATCGAACTCAAGCCCGGCGAGACGGTGGCCGACGCCCTCAATATGGTGGGTGGATTCACTGCCGTCGGCGATCGCACCCGGCTTGCCGTCGAGCGCCTCAAGGACCGCATGACCCAGCGCGTCGCGCTGCTGGAACTGCCGCGCGACGCGAGTCAGACTCTGGGCGCGGGTGACATCGTGCGCGCCTTCAGCGACGTCGACTTCCAGATTCCGACCGAGCGCCAGAGCAAACGCGTGCGCATCGAGGGCGAGGTGCAGCGCCCGGGCGTCTACATCATGCCGCAGAAAAGCACGATCGACGATGCGATCAAGATCGCCGGTGGCCTGACGCCCAACGCCTATCTGTACGCGACCGAGTTCTCGCGCGAGAGCGTGCGCGTCACCCAGCAGGACAATTACGACCGCGTGCTGCGTGACATGGAGACCGAGATGGCTCGCACGACCTCCGCGCAGCGCGTGACCAACGCGGACGAGGCCGCGGCCCAGACCGCGCGCTCGAGCATGGCCGCACAGCTGATAGCGCGCCTGCGCGCGCTCAAGCCGACGGGGCGCATCATCCTGTCATTGAACCCGGACTCCAGGGAACTGCCGAACCTGGCACTCGAGGACGGCGATCGGATCTTCATTCCGCCGGTGCCGACCACGATCGGCGTCTTCGGCAGCGTATTCAACGCCGGCAGCTTCCTCTACAGCCCGAACCGACAGATCGGCGACTATCTGCGACTGGCCGGCGGCCCCACCAAGGGATCCGACTTCAAGAGCGCATTCGTGATCCGCCCCAACGGCAGCGTCGTCAGCGCGCTGCAGCAGGACGGGGGATTCTTCAGCTCCGGCACGATCTCGGGCCTGCGGGCCGAGGCCGGTGACACGATCTTCGTGCCCGAGGAGATGGACAGGACGACCTTCATCCAGAATGCGAAGGACTGGGCGCAGATCCTGTCGCAGTTCGGCCTCGGCATCGCCGCCATCCGCTCGATCACCCGATGAACGGCAGGCCTGAAGCGGCGATGGACGTCGCACTCAATTCAAGTGACGAACGCACGATCGTCGATCTGGTCGAGCCCCTGGGCCGCCATTGGAAATGGCTCCTCGGGTGGTCGCTGGCCGCAGCGCTGATCGGTCTGGCGATCACCTACGTCATCGATCCGACCTACACCGCACGCACGACGCTGCTGCCGCCGCAGAAGACGCAGAACACGGCTGCCGCGGCGATGCAATCGCTGGGCGCCATCGCCGGTCTGGCCGGGATCGGCGGCGTGCAGCAGACGACCTCGGATCAGTTCGCCGCCATGCTGCGGAGCGCGAACGTCGAGGATCGCCTGATCGACCAGTTCGGCCTCATGAAGGTGTACAAGAAGAAATATCGCGACGATGCGAGGCACGAACTCGAGAAGCATGTGCGCATCGATGTCGACAAGAAGGACGGCATCCTGACGATCGAGGTCGACGATGTCGATCCGCAGCGCGCCGCGGCGATGGCGAACCAGCATGTGGAGGAACTTCGGCGCCTGAACTCGACCCTCGCCGTGACCGAGCCGCAGCAGCGCCGGCTCTATTTCGAACAGCAGGTCAAGGAAACGCAGAAGAACCTCGACGCGGCGCAGAGAGCCTTGCAGGACAGCGGATTCGGCGCCTCGGTGATCAAGATCGACCCCAAGGCGGCGGCCGACAGCTACGCCAAGCTCCAGGCCGACGTCACGGCGGCTACGGTGCGGCTGCAGACGCTGCGCGGCACCTTGGCCGACGGCGCACCCGAGATCCGTCAGCAGCAAGCCCGGCTGCGCGCACTGCAGACGCAATTGGCGCAAATGAGCGGGATGGCCGCCGCGAGTCCGAGCCAGGACTACGTCGGCAAGTACCGCGAGTTCAAATACCAGGAATCGCTGCTCGAGCTGCTCACGCGACAGTACGACATGGCCAGGGTCGACGAGGCGCGCGAAGCGCCGCTGATCCAGGTCATCGACGTCGCGACGGTTCCGGAGCGACGGAGCAAGCCGCGGCGCCTGTACTTCACGGCTGGTTTCGGCATCGGCGCGCTGATGCTCATGCTGTTGTCCCTGTATGCCCGCGACAACTGGCGCCGCGCCCGGGCGCTGTCCGAGGAACGTGCGGTCCGTCGCCGCGCCGCTGCAGGCTGAAGGCCCGCAGGTACCACGCGATGACGGCTGCCGAGCTCAAGGACCAGGCCTGGTGGGAGCGCTATTTCACGGTCGGCGGCGACTGGGAGCGGAACGGCGGGCGCGCGCAGACACGCATCTTCGCCGAGCATTTCGTGCGTCGCAGCGGGCTGCCCCGTGACCGGGCATTCACGCTCCTCGATGCCGGCTGCGCGCTCGGCGACGCACTCGCGGTGTTCGCGCGCGCCTTCCCGAAGGCGCGCCTGTACGGCATCGACTTTTCAGGCACCGCGATTGCGCGCGCCGGCGCGGAACTCGGACCGACCGTCACGCTGCACCGGGGTGATCTCGACGCGATCGAGGGTCGATACGACGCCGTCTACTGCTCGAATACGCTCGAGCATTTCGCCGATTTCGACGCGCGCGCGCGGCGTCTGCTGCAACATGCCGACCGCCTGTTCGTCATGGTTCCGCATGACGAAAGACGCGACGGCCGGCGCCTGCGACCCGACCGCACCGAACATCATCAACACACCTTCGAGCGCGACAGCTTCGATTTCCTCGTGCGCGAGGGCCTCGCCCGCAGCGTCACGACGCGGGTTTTCGCGTGCCCCGGTGCGTGGGGCTGGAGTCCGGTCCAACACGCGGCCCAGTTCGCGAGGAACATCGGCCGCGCGTTGCGCGGCCGGCCGCGAGTCGCCCCCCCGCGGCAGATCCTGTACGCGATCGAATCGGCTGCGCTGCGCTGAGCGCGATGTGGCGCGAACTCCTGCATCGCTCGGCCTGGCTGGCCGCCGGCAGCGCTGTCGGCCGGCTGCTGCCGCTGCTGGCACTGATGTCGTCGGGACACCGATTCGATGCGCAGGGATACGCGACCGTGAGCGCCAGCTACAGCTGGGCCGGCGTGGCCATGAGCCTGTCGAGCGCCGGACTCGCGACGGTGATGGTGCAGCGCATCGGGGCGATCGACGACCGCCGCGTGCAGCGCGCGCTGGTCTCCTACTACGGCGTCCGCGCGCTTGCCGCGTCGCTGACGCTGGCGGCGCTGGTCGCCGCCTTCGGCGCCCCCGCCCTGGTCTCGATCTTCGGTCCGACGATCGATCGTTCGGTCGCGGTTCCGGCGGCCATCGCGGGCGCGATGTGGTCACAGGTCGCGATAGCGGTGGCGGCGCTCAACGGTTGCCACCGGGCTCGCGCCGCTTCGGGGGTGCTGGCGGCGTGCGGACTCCTGCAGGGTGGCGCGATGACCGTGGCGATGATTGCCTCGGACCGGCCGCTCGTCACGGCCTGGGCCATCGCCGCAGGCAGCGCCGCGGCCGCAACGATCGCGCTGCTGCGCTTGCGGCGGCTGCTGGGAGGCGGTTTGCTCGGCGCCAGGTCCGAGGCACCGCCACCGCCCGCGGTGTCGATATGGGCCAGTCCCGTGCTGTGGCACACGCTTGCATCCGCCGCGGTGCTGCCGGTGGGCTTCTTCGCCAGTGCCTTCGTGGCTCGCGGCCCCGACGGCACGCACCAGCTGGCGCTGTATTTCGCGCTGGAGCAGATCTACCAGGTCGTGGTCTACCTGCCGGCCGTGATGGGCCAGACCCTATTGCCGATGGTCGCGCGCCGCTTGCATGCCCGGGCTGATGCCGAGCGACGACTGATGCGCCGACTGACCCGACTCGCGCTCCTTGCGGCCGCTATCGGTCTCGTGCTGGCGGCCCTGCTCGGCAGCGATGCCGGGGCCCTGGTGCACCTGCTGCACAACCCGGTCGTGCAGCCGGCCGATGCCTGGGCCCTGCGCTGGATGGTGGCGGCCGCCTCGCTTGCATTCAGCCTCTCGATGCTCGGCGGGGCGATGCTCGGTCGCGGTCAGATCATGAGGGCCGGACAGCTCAACCTGATGTGGGCGGTGCTGTTCGTCGGTACGACGCTGGCCCTCGGCAGCCATGGCACGGCCGGGCTGCAATGTGCGCGCGCCTGCGCCGCCGTCGTGCTCATCGGTGCCACGTCATGGTTGTTGCGCAAGCCAGCCGCCCGAGGATCGAGCACATGAAGGTGATGACGGTCCTGGGAACGCGCCCCGAGGCGATCAAGCTCGCCCCGGTGCTGCTGGCGCTGCGATCGACGACCGGTATCGACAGCCGCCTCTGCGTGAGCGGCCAGCACCGCGAGATGCTCGATCCGATGCTCGCGGCGTTCGACCTCAGGCCGGACGACGACCTGCAGCTGATGCGCCCGGGCCAGTCCCTCGCGCATACGACCCAGGCCGTGCTCGACGGGGTCTCTGCGCTGCTGCGCCGCGACCGTCCCGACTGGTTGCTGGTGCAGGGCGACACGACGACCGCGATGGCCGCGGCGCTGGCCGGCTTCTACGAGCACGTGGCGGTCGGCCATGTCGAGGCGGGCCTGCGCACCTACGATCCGCAGTCGCCCTGGCCGGAGGAGATCAACCGGCGCTTGATCGCGCCGATGGCGGCCCTGCATTTCGCACCGACTCGGGCCGCGGCAGACAACCTGCTGCGCGAAGGATTGCCGGCGGCCGACATCCTCGTCACGGGCAACACGGGGATCGACGCGCTGACGCTGATGGCCGCCGACCCGCGCGGCGATGTGGGCCTCGAGGCGCTGCTGGACCGACAGGCTCCGGCCCTGCGCGCGAGTGCACGCCGCCTCGTGCTCGTGACGCTGCATCGGCGCGAAAGCCTCGGCGCGCCCTTGGCCGGCCTGTGTCGCGCGCTGGCCGCGCTGGCCCGGCGCGGCGATGTCGAGATCCTGTTCCCGGTCCACCTCAACCCGCAGGTGCAGGCGGTCGTGATGCCGGCCCTGGTCGGACTGGCCCAGGTGCATCTGCTGCCTCCGCTGGACTACCCGACTTTCGTCGCGCTTCTGAAGCGCGCCCACCTCGTCGTGACCGACAGCGGCGGGCTGCAGGAGGAAGGGGCGGCCTTGCATGTGCCGGTGATCGTCGCGCGCGATCGAACCGAGAGGCAGGAAGCGATCGACGCCGGCACGGCGGTACTCGGCGGCACCGACGAGCGGGGCCTGCTCGAGACCTGCAACGGCCTGCTCGACGACGACGCCCGCCGCGCCCGCATGGCCCAGGCGCCGAACCCGTTCGGCGATGGCCGGGCCGCGCAACGCATCGTCGCCGCGCTCGCCGGCCGGACCCGGGCGTGAAGATCCTGTACCTGATGCATGTGGGCTGGCATTGGATCCGTCAGCGGCCCCAGGTGCTTGCCGAGATGCTGGCGCGGGAGCACGAGTTGCGCGTCATGCACTATGCGATCTACCGGCGCGGCCACCGCAGCGCAGGCACATCGCCGCCGCCCGGATCGCGCGTCCTGCATCGCGTGCCGGGTCGGTTCAAGCGTGCGCTGCCCGTTCTGGGTGCGATCGATGCGGGCTGGCTTGCACGCCAGGTGGCGGCCGAGATCCGGCGCTTCCAACCCGACCTCGTCTGGGTCACCCATCCCGATTTCGAGCCGGCGTTGCGCGCAGCCGGGGTTCCCCGCATCGTCTATGACTGCATGGACGACCATCTCGCCTTCGGCGCCTCGAACTCGCTATCGTTGGCGCGCGACGAGATCCAACTGCTCGCCGCGGCCGAACTGACCTTGTTCAGCAGTGCCAGCCTGATGCAGCGCGTGCGCCACCGCGCACCGGTGGGACGCTGTGCCGTCGTCAACAACGGCGTCGACTCGTCGCTGTGCCAGCGCGCGCCGGTGGCCGTGGCGCCGCCCGACGGACGATTCCGGGTCGGCTATTTCGGCACCATCTCGCATTGGTTCGATTGGCCCCTGGTCCTGCGCTGGATCGAGGCCCTGCCTGAGCTCGAGTTCGAACTCGCCGGACCGGTCGAGACGGCGCTGCCCAGACACCCGCGCATCCACCATCGCGGCGTCATCGGCCATCGCGATCTGGCCGATTTC
Source organism: Burkholderiales bacterium (assembly GCA_018971105.1). Lineage (GTDB taxonomy): Bacteria > Pseudomonadota > Gammaproteobacteria > Burkholderiales > Burkholderiaceae_C > Rubrivivax. Next base: position 23,531 of record JAGWVB010000015.1, on the reverse strand, counting down.
AGCGCCCGCTGCCAGGTCCTGGCCATGCCGTTCAAGGTCACGCCGCTGATCCGCACCGTCGACCCGGTCAAGCTCTACGAGTACATCGCTTTCGACCGCCCCGCGCTCGCGCCGCGCTACGCCGAGAGCGAGCGATTCGAGCCTCACGTCGATCTCTATCGCGATGGCGACGAGGCGCTGGCCCTGTTGCGGCGATGGGCGCCGGGGACGATGCAGCCGGTTCTGCCGAGACCGTCCCGATCTGACTTTCTCGCCGCCAACACCTGGCAGCGTCGCATGGTCCAGATCTCGGCACTGCTGGGCTCGTAGAAAATGAAGCACCGTCCGCCTCCGGCCCCGTGCACGAACCCGCCGCTCGGCGGCCGAATACTCGAATTGATGCCATTCGCCCCCGATCGTGACGCCATCCAAGTCTGACCGCGAAGTCGCGCTGATCGTCGTCGAATATGGCTCAGGCCATGTCGACGCCGAACTGGCGCGCCTGCTGCGCGGCCCGCTGGCGTCCCCCGGTCGGCGCGTCGAGCATGTGCGCACCGACATCGCCCCGAGTCGTTGCCTGGCCACGCCCAACGAGGCGTACGAATTCTCAGGCTATCAGGAAGGGCTGATGCGCCTGCTCGCCGATTCGAAGTGGACCGAAGACCCGTTGACATCGCGGGTCGTCATCTTCGTCAACGACACGATAGCAACCAGCCATGCCCGCCCGCTGTCGAGTTTCGTCCTCGACCGGCTGTCGCAACTGGACATGACCCGTGTCGCGACGCCGGCGCTCGTCGGACTCAGCACCCGGCTCAGCGGACCGGTGGGGTCGGCCACCGGCGGTATGGGCTATGCGTCGACCTATGCCTTCGCGCTGATCGGGACCGTCGAGGACCTGCGGCGCGTACGCTTCTACGGCCCCGACGAGGTCGCCGCGCGCTTTGCGGAGCGGGTGTTGCCGCGGCTCGCCCCCGACTATGTCGAAACGGTGCGGACCTGGCTCGAGCCCGTCCATCCGCTGATGGGCTGGCACAATGCCGTTCCCGGTCGCGAACTCGACCCGCTGACGCGCTCGCGCAAGCAGCTCGCGATTTACCTCGAGCACACGATGCCCCGGCGGCTGCGCGAGGTCGGATTCGAATTCAGCGACCTGGGCCAACTGCTGACTCCGCCGCAAAGACTCAGGCTGGCCGCGCTGCGTCACGTCGACCGCATGGCCATCAACATGCTCAAGCTGCGCACGCGATTGCCGACGATGCTGGGATGGGATCGCTCATGACCGCAGGCGGGACCGTCCCCAACGCATCCTACGTCCGGCCGCGCGGTGCGATGGCGCTGCCGCTGGCGGCATGGCCGTTCCTGTTCCTGCCGTACGACAGCCTCACGCACCTGCTGGGAGTCGGCCAGGAGACAGGGGCACAGACCTTTCCCGCGACGGCCGCGTTCTCGCTCCTCTATCTGGTGCTGCGCGGCGGCGATCTGCGGTTCTCCGCCGCATCGCGCAGGGTCTTCCTCTGTCTGGCCGGTGTGCTGGCGATCATGGTCGCGCTCACGGCCGGACATCTGGCGATCGAAAGCTCGGTCTCGACTCACCTGCTCGAGAACCTGCGCGTGCCGACGATGCTGCGCCAGGGTGCGAGCTTCGTACTCGGTCTGAGCAGCTTCCTGATGTTCCAGGACGCGCTGTTGCGGGTGGGACATCGGGCCGCGTTTCGCTGGACCGTGCTGGGATTCATGCCCTCGTTCCTGGTGATGCCCTTTCAGGCCTTCACGGGCGTGTTCCGGGTTCAAGGTTTCTCCAGCGAACCGTCCCAACTCGCCGACGCGCTGGTATTCGCCTTCCTGCCGGCCTGTTTCGGCGCCCTGCTTGGCTCGAGGCGGCGCCGAGGCCTCGCTGCACTCGGCACGGTCGCGCTACTCAGTACCTTCAGCAGCACCGGCATCATGAAGCTCGGCCTGGTCATCGCCTGCTACTACGTCGGAACCGGTCGCGCGCTGCGAGGTTTCGTGCTGCTGTGCATCGGGCTCGTCATCATCATCGGCCTGCTCAGCTTGTGGCCGGACAATTATGTTTACCAGACCTTCGCGATCCTCTACTACGGCTGGGTGACCTCGGCCGACCTGCTGACAATCACCTTCGTCGATCGCTACATGGGCCTGATCGGACCGTTGAGCATGCTCAACGAGCCGCGCGCCTGGCTCGGGCTGGGATTCGGCGCGGATTCGGTCTATTTTTATCAGATGTTCCCGCCGCTGATCGCCGATGCGATCCGTGCCGTCAAATGGGTCCTGCCGTCGATCACATCGCTGCAGGGGAAGATGCTGATGTATTCGGGTGTCGGCGGCTATGCGCTTTACATCACGTCCTGGGTCCAGGCGCGGCGCGCCGCCCCGGCAAACCACATCGCGCGCTACGTGATCCCGGCGGTCTTCGTTGGATCGCTGTTCAGCCTCGCGCCCTTCTTCATGCCTTACGTCTGGCTTTGGCTGGCGCTGGGCAGCACGGCCACTCACCCCCGAGCCGTGCCTCTCGGTACGGTCGGAGCGAGCGCGTGACCGCCCAGCCCATGCACCCGGCGCGCCGCCGCGGCTTCGCCGGTCGAGTCGCCGAACGCCTGGAACGCGGCTGGCCCTGGCGCGTCGTGCGCTGGATGGCACTCGGCGAAGCGCAGCAGACTTGGTACCTGCGCCGGCTCTTGCGCCTTCTCGATGTCGATCTGGTCGTCGATGTCGGCGCCAACCGGGGGCAGTTCGCGCACTTGCTGCGCACGCGCGTGGGATATCGCGGCGCCCTGATCTCGGTCGAGCCCATACCCGACGCGGCAGCGACGCTGCGCCGCAAAGCGGCGGCCGACCGCGATTGGGGCGTCGTCGAAGCCGCCTTGCTCGCGCAGCCGGGGCCCGTGCAACTCCATGTCACGCGCAGCAACGAACTGAGCTCGCTGCTGGCCCCGAGCAACGAACGCACCGACAGCCTGCTCCTCCACAATCAGGTCGAACGGCGGATCGAGGCCGAAGGCCGCACGCTCGACGACCTGCTCGATACGCACGAACTCGCGCGCGGCAAGCGTTCCATCTACCTCAAGCTCGATGTCCAGGGCGCCGAGCTCGAGGTGCTCCGCGGCGGCGGCAATTCGCTGCCCCGGGTCACGGCATTGCAGGCCGAATTCAGCGTCATTCCGCTTTACGTCGGCGTGCCGGCCTACCACGACCAGTTGCGTGAGATCGAGCGCCTGGGCTACCAGCTTTCGTTCGTGCCAGCTCACAACTACACCCAATTCCCCGACATGATCGACTTCGACGCCCATTTCGTCAGACGCAGCCTGCTCGAGGAGCGTGGATACCTGTTGCGGCCCCGTGCCGGCGTGCCCTCCGAGGTCGGCCGATGAAGTCCCATGTGCTCGTGACGGGCGGCGCCGGATTCATCGGATCATGGCTGGTCGAGCGCCTGCTCGATGCGGGGCGTCAGGTGACCGTGCTCGACAATCTCAGTCCGCAGATCCACGGCACGAAGCCGGTGCAGCAACTGCTGCCGCTGGACCGCGACGGTTTGCGGTTCGAGCGCGGCGACGTGCGCGACCGCGAACTCCTGGATCGCCTGCTGGCAACCTGCGACGAGGTCGTCCACCTCGCGGCCGAGACCGGTACCGGCCAGTCGATGTACCGAATCGACCACTATTACGACGTCAACCTGCAAGCCACGGCGCGACTGTTCGAGCTCGTCGGCACACGGCACAAGCAGATCCGGCGCATCGTGCTCGCATCGAGCCGATCGGTATACGGTGAAGGTGCCTACCGGCTCGGCAACCGGATTCTCGTCCCCGCGGGTCGCAGTGTGCAGCGCATGGCGGCCGGTTTGTGGGAACCCGTGGGGCCGGCGGGCGAGGCGCTCGAACTGATCGCGACGCCCGAAGACGCGCCCGCTCGTCCTTCCTCGATCTACGCCCTGACCAAGCTCGCGGGGGAACAATTGGCACAGGTTTTTGCCGATACCTACGGCGTCAGCGTCGTCGCGCTGCGCTTTCAGAACGTCTACGGCGAGCGTCAGTCGCTGTCCAACCCCTATACCGGCATCCTGTCGATCTTCTCGAACCGGATGCGCCAGAACCTGCCGATCAACCTGTTCGAGGATGGTCAGGAAAGCCGGGACTTCGTGCATGTCAGCGATGTCGTGCGGGCGATCGACCTCGCGCTGGAGCGTGCACGGCCGGGTATGCAGATCATCAACATCGGCAGCGGCGTGGCAACGAGCGTCGAACGGGTCGCGCAGTTGCTGGCGCAGCGCCTGGCAAGCCGCTCGCAGCTGGACGTTTCAGGCGATTTCCGGGCCGGTGACATCCGCCACTGCTATGCCGACCTCGGGCGCGCCGCGGAACGGCTCGGCTTTGCGCCTGAAGTGACGCTGGAGCGCGGGCTCGACGCGTTCTGTGACTGGGTGCGCCGGCAGCCGGTGGTCGCCGACGGGTCGGTCGCCGCCCAGCGCGAGCTCTGTGCCCTGGGACTGGGCCGGGCGCAACCGTGACCATCGGACTGCGCCGCCTCGCATCGAATGCGGCGGCCAATGTCGCCAACGGCGCCGCCAGCGCGGGGTTCCAGCTCTGCATGACCGGTTTGATGGCACGTACCGGCCAGGCGCGCGATCTCGCCGTTTGGTCGCTCGCGGCGTCGCTGGCGAGCCTGGCCCCGCTGCTGGGTTGCAATCTGAGCACGGCGGTGGCGCGGCGACTCGCCGGGGTCGGCGGCATCGAGCGCAGGCCCGATGCGGTGATGGCCGCCGCCAGCTCGCTTTCGCGCCGCCTGGCGCTGATCGGTGGTGGCGTCGGCCTTTCGATGGCAGTGGCCGTGCCCTTTGTCTATCCGCGCATCGTCGAGCCCCACCCGATTGCCGCCGCCGCGACCGTGCTGTTCTTCTTCGTCGGTTCGTCCTGGGTCGTGAGCGCGCAGGCGGCGCAGGGCTGGTTGCTCGACCGGCACCGGAACTGGCCCTACGCCGGCGCCGGGCTCGCCGGCCGCACGCTGGCCCTGGTGCTGGCTTTGGTGGCGCTCCTCGCGGGCCTGCCGGCCTGGGCCATGGTGTTCGCGGCCAGCGCCGCGCTCTGGCTGGCGATGCCGATGCTGCGTCGCGCCGTGCCCATGCCGACCCGGCACGTCGAGCCCGCAGCGCTCGCAGCCGAAGGTCGGGCGCTGTTCGGGATCGCGCTCGGCTTCGCCATCTGGGCCGCGGTCTCCGCCGCCATCCAAGGCGCCACGGTGCCGCTGGTCGCTTGGCTGGCCCCACATCAGGCGGCTCCCTTCTTCCTCGCCTTCACGCTCGTCACCGTGGTCGTCGGCGCCGTGATGGCTGCCGCCAACGCGCTCGTGGCTCCGATCGCCGGCCTGCTGGCTCGCGGCGACCGCGGCGGTGCCAACCGCGTCGCGATTCGCGCCTGCGTGATCACCTGGTCCGGATTCAATTTCACGATGGTGATGCTGTACCTGCTGTTGGCGCCGCTGCTGCATGCCTGGACCGGCGCCGCGCATGTCGACGCGACCCAGGTGCGACCCTATCTGGCCTGGCTCGCGCTGCAGCATGGCATCCGCAGCACGGCCATCGTGCCGTCGATCGTGCTCGCGACTGGCGCCGAACCGGCAACGATGCTGCGGTCGGCCTTGCCCGAAGCCCTGGTCGCCGTGCTGGTCGGCCTGCCCTTGGGGCTGCACTACGGACCCATCGGACTGCTCGCGGGTCTGGTCGCAGCGGCCGCGACGGGCAGCATCGCCGTGGGCTGGATCAGCTCGCACCACGTTCTCGACCGGCCCTCGCGCAGCGCAGTGGCCAGCCTGCCGAGGCTGGTCGCCGCACTGGCGACGGTGACGGCGCTGGGCTGGGCCGGCGCGGCCTGGTGGGGAACGATGCGATGAAGCCGTTGCCGCCGATGCGCACGCTGTGGCGCTGGATGCTGACCCAGACCTGGTGGCGGCTGCGACTGCGCGCGCTCGGAAGGCGCAGCATCCTCTACCGCCCATTGCTCGTGGCCGGCGCCGGTCGCATCCGGATCGGCGACCGCTGCACGGTACGCGAAGCGGCACGGCTCGAAGTCATCGCGCGGCCCGAAGTCGGGTGGATCGCCACGCTCGAGATCGGCAACGGCGTCAACATCGAGCAGGGTGTGCACATAGTCTCCCAATGCCGTGTCGTCATCGGCGACAATGTGTCGATCACGCCGTATTGCGTCATCGTCGACACGGCGCACCCCTACGATCCGCCCGACACGCTGCCGAAGATCGGCGCCCGACTGCCGGACCGAGCCAGCCACGTCGAAATCGGCGCGGGCACCTTCGTCGGCGCGCACAGCATCATCCTGCCCGATGTGACGATAGGGCGGGGCTGCGTGATCGGCGCCGGATCAGTGGTCGCACACGATGTGCCCGACTACGCGCTGGTCGTCGGGTCGCCTGCCCGCATCGTCAAGATATTCGACCCCAGGACGCGCATCTGGAATCCCGCATGAACGGCCCCCACCCTTGCCCTGTCTGCGGTGGCGTCGGTCGCCGAACCATCTATGTGACCCGCGATCGGCATTACCGCATCGCCGGCACCTGGAACGTCGCCCGATGCACGGATTGCGGACTGGTGCAACTCGACCCGATGCCGAGCGCGGAACAGCTGATTGCGTTGTACCCGTCCGACTTCTATGCCTACCATGACCTCGCTGCGCGGCGCCCAGGCTGGATGCGATGGCTGAAGGAGCGACTGTTTCCGTCGTTGATCGTCGTCGATCCCGGGTTCGAACATGCCGGGCACGTCCTGGACTCGGGCTGCGGTTCCGGCTGGTCGCTGCTGAAGTTCCGCGATGCGGGATGGCAGTGCATCGGTGTCGAACCGAGCGGCGCCGCGGCAAGGTTCGGGCGCGAGCAGTACGGGCTCGACATAAGGACTGGCACGGTCCTCAGCGAGAAGTTGCCGGCGGGCCAATTCGATTACATACGGTCCAATCATTCCCTCGAACACGATCCGGATTGCGACGCCACCATCGCGGAGTTCCGACGCCTGATCCGGGCCGACGGACGTCTCCTGATCGGAGTCCCGAATATCGACAGCGCTGCAGCGCGATGGTTCGGCCGCTACTGGTGGTACCTCGGCGCGCCGGTGCACACATACAACTTCTCGCTGCATCATCTTTCCGCCCTGCTCGCCAAGCATGGTTTCGAGGTTCTGTCGGTGCGCTATGCGGGGAATTACGGCGGCATCCTCGGCAGCCTGCAGATTTGGATCAACAGGAACCGACCGCAGCGGGTTTCGACCGATGGATGGTTGATCAATTCGATGACGTTGCGCGTGCTTTCGCAGTTCATTTCCGGGGCGCTGAACATGGCTCGCCAGGGTGACGCGATCGAAGTCGTCGCGCGCCCGATCGGCAGCGGGGATCAGGCGCCATGAAAGATGCACATTCGGCACCGCTGGTCGGCGTCGTGACGGTCACCTACAACTCCGAGCGACTGCTGCCGGATTTCTTCGATTCCTGCTGGTCCCAGACCCTGGTGAGCCATCATGTCTATGCAATCGACAATGCGTCGAGCGACGACAGCCTGGGGGCCTTGCATCGGGAATCCGATCCGAGGCTGACCGTGATCGCCAATGCACGCAACCTCGGGGTGGCCGCAGGCAATAACCAGGGCATCCTGCGCGCGCTGGCCGACGGCTGTGAGTGGGTACTGCTGCTCAACAACGACACGCTGTTCCCTCCGACATTGTTTCAGCAACTCGTGGACGCCTGCACGGAGAGGGACTGGAAGGCCGTCGTCCCGAAGATGCTCTTCGACACGCCGCGCGGCGTGATCTGGTATGGCGGCGGCCACTTCAATTCCTGGCGCGGACACACGGGCCACCACCTCGGCATGGGCGAGCCGGATCGAGGCCAATACGACGCGCCCGGCCCGATGGACTACGCGCCCACCTGCTGCATGCTGGTCCATCGCTCGGTCTTCCATGCGATCGGCCTGATGGACGAGACGTATTTCGTGTACTACGACGACACCGACTTCTGCTGGCGCATGCGCCAGCAGCACCAGTCCCTGGGCTACTGGCCCGCCGCGCAGCTGGTCCACAAGGTAGGCGGGTCGACCGGCGGCGTGACATCGCCGTTCACCGTCAGGATCACCGCGCGCAATCGGCTCTACTATCTGCGCAAGCATTTCGGCTACTGGTCACCCTGGCTGTGGCTCCTGGTCTTTCTCCTCTACTACGCCGGGCGCTACCTGCTGCGGGACTGGAGCCCGGCCAATTTCCGGGCCAGTCTGGAGGGCAGCATGGCGTTCACTAAAATGTCACCGCTCGTGCCGCCATTGCCGAGCGGCGACTGACCGGTCGAACCGCTGCATTCTTCGCGCGAGCGCGGTCGCGCCTCACGGCCCCGGCCATCGCATGACATCACCTCGCCAACGCCTGCTCTTCATCACCAGCCGCTTTCCGTATCCGCCCATCGGCGGTGATCGGCTGCGCGTTTTTCACCTCGCGCGGCTGCTCGCGCGCGATTTCGACGTCGAATTGCTGGGCCTGGGTTCGAGCGACGAGGACGAGATCCGATCCTTCTGCCGCGAGACCGGCGTGGCGCAGGCCCGCGCCATCGCCCACAGCCGCTGGCTCTCGCTGCGCGGCGCCGCACGGGCGCTGGTGCGAGGACTGCCGTTGCAAGTCGGCTACTTCGACAACGCGAAACTCGACGCCGAAGTCGCAGGCAGTCTCGGTCGCAGCGACGTCATCGTGTGTCACCTGATTCGCTGCTCGCAGGTGTGGCGCGGTCAAAGGCGCATTCCGGCCGTGCTCGACCTCTGCGACGCGATATCCAGCAACTATCACCAGGTCGTTCGAACCGCCAGCCTGTTCAAGCCCTGGACATGGATCAGCCGCATCGAGGGTCCCCGGGTGAGCCGCTTCGAGCAGCGGGAGATCGGCCGATTCGATCTGCTCACGCTCGTCAGTGCGGCGGATGCGCGCAAGCTCGGTGCGCCGCCCGAACGGACGCTGCTCGTGACGCAGGGCGTCGATCTGGATCTCTTTGATTTCGTCGGTCCTGATCGCCGGTCCGGCTCGGCGCTGGCCCTGGTAGGCAAGATGGACACCTACCCCAATCGCTCAGGCGCGCTCTGGTTCGCCCGTCACGTGCTCCCTTCGCTGCCCGCCGGCACGCGCCTGAAGCTGATCGGCGATTGCCCGCCCGCGTTGCGCCGTGAATTCGAGCGCGAGCCGGGCGTCGAGGTCACGGGACGGGTGCCCGACATCGCAGCGGCCTGTGCCGATTGCTACGCCGCCGTGGCGCCGCTGAACGTGGCCACGGGCATACAGAACAAGGTGCTGGAGTACTTCGCCATGGGCTTGCCCGCGGTGCTGTCGCCCTCCGTGGCGGGCGGATTGCTGGCGGAATCGGCCGGCACGTATGAGCTCGCGGACAAGGCCGAGGAATGGGTCGCGGCCTTGAATCGCCTCGCGACGGATCGCCACGGCGCCCTGCCGATGACCGAGCGCGCGCGCCACTATGTCGAGCAGCACCATGACTGGAACCGCATCGGCGCTGCGCTGGCGCAGCGACTGCGTCAGACTCTGGCTTCCGATCGGGCCGGCGGCCAGGCGAACTAGATCATGCTGTTCAACTACGAAGCGATCGACGGCAGCGGCGCCCCGCAACGCGGCGCGGAGGAAGCCGAGAGCGAAGCCGGCGCGGTGGCGCAACTGGCGCGCCGCGGCCTGACGGCCTTGACGCTGCGGCCCGCCCGTCCGGATGCCGGCGGCGCGAACGTGCTCGGCAGCTGGAAGCGCCGCGAAGGCGGCGGTCGCGTCGCATTGGTGCTGATGGTGCGCGAACTGGCGTCGCTGCTAGGCGCCGGCGTGACGCTCGAGGAATCGCTGCGCACCTTGATCGAGAGCCGGCGCGGCCTCGCGCTCGAGGCGCCGCTGACCGGAGTACTCACCCTCGTGCTGGCGGGTGAGCGTTTCTCTTCCGCGGTACGCAAGCAGTCGGAGTCCGGCGATCTGGCACTGCCCAGCTATGTCGTGGCCTTGATCTCGGCGGGCGAATCGACGGGTGACCTGGCTGCCGCACTGGGGCGGGCGGCCGAACAGCTCGAGTTCGACGAACAGGTGCGGGCCGAGACCTCCGAAGCGCTCGTCTACCCGATCATCCTCGTGCTGGCCGGAGCCGGTGCGGTGCTGTTCGTATTCTCCTTTGTCGTGCCGCGCTTCTCGAAGCTGCTCGCCGGCCGTCAGGTCGACCTGCCCTGGCTGTCGGCTGCCGTGCTCGGCATCGGCGACTATTTCGACCGCCACGGCGCGTTGATCGGCATCGCGCTGGCGACGGCGGCGGTGCTGGGCGCGTCGGCCTGGAAGGCGATCGGTCCGGTGCGCATCCGCGGGGCGCTCTCGCGCCTGCCGGTGCTGGGAACCTGGATCCGCCAGCAGGAACTCTCGCGCTGGACCGGCATGCTGGCCCTGATGCTGCAGAGCCGGGTACCGATACTCACTGCGCTCGACCTCACCGCGCAGGCCATGACGCTGGCCGAGGTCTCGAACAGGCTGCGCCGCACGATGGGCGACATCGGTCGCGGTGAATCGCTCTCGCGCTCGCTCGACGAATACGGACTGCTGCCGGCGACCGCATTGAGCATGGTCCGCGTGGGTGAGCGCACCGGCAATGTCGGCGTGATGATGGGGCATGTCGCGACCCATGCGCTCGAACAGAACCGGCGCCTGCGCAAGCGTCTCGTGGCACTGATCGAACCGGCTGCCATCATCGTCCTCGGCGGTATCATCGCCATGATCATCGTGGGAGTCATGCTCGCCCTCACCTCTCTGTCCGACGTCAAATTCTGAACATGACAGCACGCCCATCCTCCCGTGCCCGACCCGCAGCCGGCTTCACGCTGCTCGAAATGCTGGTCGTACTCGTCATCATCGGCCTCGTCGCCGGTCTCGTCGGTCCGCGCCTGTTCTCCAAGGTCGACACCTCGAAGGTCCAGACTGCGGGAGTCCAGATCAAGCTGCTGCGCGGCGCGATCGAGACCATGCGCATGGACATTGGCATCTATCCGCCAGCCGACGTCGGTTTGTCGATGCTCGTCACGCCGCCCACCGACCCGGCGCTGCGCGCGCGCTGGAAGGGACCGTACCTGGACGAAGCGGTTCCGCTCGATCCGTGGAACAACCCCTACCAATACCAGGTGCCCGGAGACGGTGGCCGCCCGTTTTCGATCATCTCGCTGGGTGCCGACGGCAAACCCGGCGGCGAGGGCATCGATGCCGACATCGGCCACGACATGGGTGCCGTACCTGCCCCGCAGTGAGCGTCGCGGCCCGTCGACGGGTCGGACCGGGTTCACGCTGCTTGAGGTCCTGATCGCCTTGAGCATCATCGCGATGGCGGCTGCGGTCGTATTGCCCGGGCTGGCACAGAGACTCGATTCGGCATTCAGTGACGCCGATCTGGAGCAGGTGCTGGCGAGCGCGCGCCTGCTTCCGGCTCGAGCCGCGACGCTGGGCATAGACCTCAGGCTCGACGCCGGCGCATTGGCACGTCCGCTGCCGGACGGCAGGCCGCCGCTGGACCTGCCGCCGGGGTGGACGGTCCAGGCTGACCACGTCGGCACGCTCTGGTCTTCCGGCACCTGCGATGCGGCCTCGGTGTTGTTGCAGCCGGCCAGCGGAACCCGGCGCTGGCGCATCTCGATCGCGCGCCAGACTTGCGCGGTCACCTCGAGCGAACTCGCGCAGGCCAGCCCTTGAAACGGCGCACCGCAGCCCGCGCGGCGGGGTTCTCGCTGCTCGAAGTCATCGTCGCCCTGGTCGTGATCTCGGGCTTCGGCGCCTCGCTCTTCGTCTGGGCCGGCCAGACGCTGCAGACCGCGACGCGCGCGGCGGTGGTACAACAGCAGGCGGAGATCGAGCGCAATGTGACCGAACTGGTCTACGCGATCAATCCGGGTCAGCACCCGAGCGGCGAGTTGCAGACCGCCAACCATCGCTATGCATGGCAGGCGACTCCGATCCAGGGCCCGCTCGACCAGCTCCGTTACCCGGCCGGCATCAGTCCGTACCAGGTCGGTCTCTACAAAGTGCGGGTGACCGTTTCCGATCTCGACTCGAAGGCCGATCCCGAGGTCATCGAACGCATCAGCGCCGGTTATGCCCAGGTGCGGCCGCGCAATACCGGCCCCCCCGGCATCGGCATCAACATTGCGCCGCCATGAATCGACCGGCCCGACCCGTGGCACGCGGCTTTTCGCTGCTCGAGGTGCTGATCACGGTGACCATTTTCGCGCTGCTTTTCGCGGTGTTGATGGCAGGCTGGTTCCAGGCGCTGCAGGCGCAGGAGCGGCTGGCGGCTGCGAGCCGGCAAATGCAGCAGCAGCAACAGCTGACGTTTGCACTGCGCCAGCTGATCGCCGGGCTGGTGAGCCCGCGCGTCGGCGCCGGGGTCACGTTCCAGGGCGATCGGCAGGGATTCACGGGCGAGAGCGCGGCCTCGCTGGCGCCCAGCATGGGCGCCGCGCCACTGCCGTTGACGCTGCAGATTCAAGGCAGTAGCCCGGCGCTGGCCTTGCACATCGACTATCCGGGCCTCCAGGGCGTCACCTACCCCTGGAAGCTCGAAACCGCCGAGCTGAAATATCTCGATGCGACCGGCGCCAGCCATGACCAGTGGCCGCCCGAGGACTCCGTGTCCGGTACCGGTGCAACGAGCCCGCCAGCGCTTCCGGCGCTGATCCAGTTCACGATCGAGTTCGCCGGCCAGGCACGACCGATGACGCTGCTGGTCGCGCCGCGGGCGAGCCCTTGGCAACTGCCGCAACCGCGATCGCCGATGGGCCCGATGGCCGCTGAACCGTGAGACGCGACCAGCGCCGTCCAGGCACCGCCCTATCGATACGCGGCTTCGTGCTGCCGGCCACCGTGATCCTGCTCGCGCTGATCTCGGTCGGCGTCGCCTTGATGTCGCATCGCAGCGACCAGCTGCGCGAACTGGTCGTGGCTTCGAAGCAGGAAGCCGATGCCGAAGCCGCCGTACAGGACACGCTGGCTCGAATGATGTACATCAGCAGCCTGTTGCCTCGCACCGGTGGGCAGATGGGAACGATCCAGCTCGACGGCCGCTACTACGACACCAGCAGCGGCGTCTATGTCTCGGTCCTGGATGGCGGTGCATTGATCGACCTGCGCCATGCCAGCGGGCTCGAGATCAGCGGCCTCTTGCGTGCCCTCGGCGTGCCCGAGGCCTCGATCGACACGCTGACCGACACGCTGCTGGATTACCAGGACGCCGACAGCCTGGTCCGCCTGAACGGCGCCGAAGCACCCGATTACGCAGCCGCAGGGATGCCACCACCGCGCAACGGCGCTCTGCTCATGCCGACCGAACTGCAGCGCATCATGGCGTGGAAGGATCTCGACCCCGCGACGCTGCGCAAGATCCTCGACAACGTCTATGTCAGCACCGATAACGCGCTCAACCGGAACACCGTCAAGGCCCCTGTCCTCGCGGCCGCCGGCGGCGCCGACCTGGCTGCCGCGCAGGCACTGATCGCGCTGCGCGATAGCGGTCGGCCACTGGCTATAGAATCGCTGCCGAACATCGCCCGCGGCAGTTTCTTCGGTGCCAGTCGCTACTTGGCGCAACCATCGGCCACATTGCTGTTGACGCTTTGCCCGACATCGGTGGCTTGGTGCCAGCGGGTGAGCCTGACAACCTCGGCCGATGGTGAAGCTCCCTGGCATGTGGACTACAGCCTGCGGCGGCCGCGCACCGATCCGCTGCCGCCCCGGTCTCAGGTGACGGAATTGCCAGACCAGTCACCCGTCCAACAGGCCCCCGTGATCATGACGCCCTTCGGCATCCTGCAGTGACCCTTCAGCAGACTTTGGCAGCCCTGCGGCGCCCGCCGCCTGCCACGATCGCGCGCAAGGATCTCACCTTCGTGCGCCTGCAGCTGCCGGCACTGAGCCGTGGCAAGCTGCTCGATGCGGTCCGGCTCCAGCTGACGCAGTACCTGCCGCTGGGCCCTTTCGCCTACGCCTGCAGGCCCCAGAGTGCAGGCGCGGTCGCCGCGTGGGCCTGGCCGATCGCGGCGCGATCCACCGGCGCGGGCCGCGGTCCGTCCTGGCCCGAGCCGCTGCTCGACGCAAGCGGTGCCGGCCTGCGATTGATCTCTCGTGATCCAGGTTGCGAAGCGCAACATTGGCTCGAGGGCGAATTGCGCCACAGCCGCTGGTTCGCAACCGCGCCGAGCGCGTCGGCATGGCAGGCGTTCGCACGCGGCTGCGGACTCGATCCCGCAGCTCATCCGCTGCCCGCGGTCCAAGCCGCGCCGGCGCTCAAGCAACCCGAGGCCGATTGGCTTTACGGCGACAGTCTGCCGGCCCGGGACCCTTGGCAAGGCTGGCGCTGGCAGGCCGTGGCCCTGGGCCTCGGCGCCGTGGCCAGCGCCGGGCTGGGTGCCCAGTTGCAGGCCTTGGACCAGGTCTCGCGCGACACCCTGCGCGTGGCCGAACTGCGCAAGGAGCGCGAGTCCGCCTTGGCCGCGCGCGCGCAGTACGAACAAGCGGAGCAGCAGCTCGACGCCCTGCAGGCCCTGGTGCCGCGCGTCTCGCAGCTCGAACTGCTCGCGCGGGTGACCCGCAGCGGCGTGTTCGACGCGCCGAAGCCGACGACGCCTGTGGCGCCGGCGGCCGCAGCGTCCACGACACCGATGCCGGGGTTGCCCGTCGGCGGGGCCGCGCCAGTGCCCAAGGCAGCGCAGTTGCTGGAGTGGGATTACCGCAACGACTCGCTCAAGATCACGTTGTCGCTGCCGAATCGCGATGTGACCCTGCTCGGCATCACCCGACGCCTCGAGGCGGTCCCTGAGCTCGGAGCCCTGAAGGTCGGGCAGGACAGCGGCGGCGATACCCTGACGGTCACCGCCACGCTGCACAGGCCGGCGGCGCAGGAAGGGCGCTGAGAGATGGACAAGCGTGACCTTGCGCGCCACTTCAAATTCGACCGTCGGCTGCTGCCGCTGGTCGGCATCGGGGCGCTGATCATCGCGACCGAACTCGGCATGCGCGTCTGGGATAGCCACCAGAAGCTCGATGCCGAGATCGCGCGCCTGCGCGGCCAGGCCGCGCTGCTGGCCGCCAGCAACGATGCGCAGGATTGGCAGGCCCGGACCCGCAGTGTCGACGCCCGTCGACTGACGCTGCAGAAGCGGCTCTGGCAAGCCCCGACCCAGGCCCAGGCCCAGGCCCGCTTGCGCGACTGGCTCACGGTCGCCCTGCGCACCGCCGAGGTCCCGCGGCCTTCGGTGAGCCTGCTGCCGCTGCTGCCCGCACCGGCCGCATCGGCGGCCGCGCTGTCGACGCTGCGCGTGCGGGCAACCGTCGGCTTCGATCTCATGCCCAAGGCGCTCGAGAACGCCCTGGTCCAGATCGAGGGCGGCGGCCAGCTCGCGCGCATCGACAGCCTGTCGGTCCAGGCCCGGACACGGCATGTGGAGATGGTCGTGTCCGTACCCGTGTTGCTGACGAGTCAGGAACCTCGATGAGGATCGGAGCGCGCATCGCATGGGCATGCCTGCTCTGGTTCGGGGCCGGGGCCGCCGCCTGGTGGATACACCACCCGCCCGCACTGGCCGGGAGTGCCACCCGATCCGACCTGCCGCGGGCCGCATCGAGCGCTCAGGCATCGGAGCCCACGCCCAAGGAGCTGGCAGCCGAGATCTCGGCCGTCGACCCGATGGGCCTGGTGCAGGCCACCGCAGCCATCCTGGCCGCGCCGCAGACTGCGGCCTCCGCTGCCGAGGCCCAGCCCTGGCAATTCGCCGCGCTGGTGGTGCGCGGCAAGGCCCGGTACGCGGTGCTTGCCAGCCCGGGACAGGTGCCGCTGACCCTGGGCGTCGGCGAACGCCTGCCCGACGGCGACAAGATCACGTCGATCGAGGTCGACCATGCGGACGTCGTGAACCGGCGCGGCCGCAAACGCACCCTTTACCTGTTAGAGCCATGACATCCAAATCCCCGTACGCCCCGACCCGCGCCCGCCTGCGCGCGCGCCTGTCCGCCGCGTTTGCGCTCGGCCTGGGCGGTTGCGCCACGATGCCGCCCCCGATCCTGCCGCCACGCGACATCAGTGCGATGGAGATGGTCCGCCGTGGATCGACCGCGATGGAGCCCGAAGCCGCGGCGTCGGCCGGCGGCGCCGAGGCGGCCACCGGGCAGCCCGTGGCGGCCAAGAACCGGCTGTTCCAGGTGCCGACGCCGCCGGCCCCCGGCAAGGTCGAGCCCCTGCCCTCGTCCGCGGGCACCATGCCGCCGGCGGACCCGACGCTCGAAACCGCCGTCTCGATCGAGCAGTTGCCCCTGCCGGCATTCATCGACACCGTGTTCGCGACGATATTGAAGCGCAACATTTCGGTCGATCCATCGATTGCCCAACGCAAGGAACTGGTGAGCCTGAAAAGCGGCAAACCGCAAACTGCCCAGGGCCTTTACGAGGCAGCGGTATCCGTCTTGAAATCCTTCAATATCGCCGTTACCGAATATAACGGACTGCTGCGCATCACGCCGGGCACCGGACCGACCGGATTCGTGCCCGAGTTGAGAATGGGCCGCTCGCTGCCCGAGGTACCGTCTGCGCTGCGCCCGATCTTCCAGATCGTCGACCTCGAGGCCGTCAATCCGGCCACCGTCGCGGGCTGGCTGCGTACGCTTTTCGGCCAGCGCCTGCAGGTCCAGGAAGACCTCGGCGGCCAGGCCATCCTGCTCAGCGGCCAGAGCGACGACGTGGCCGCGGCCGTCGATGCGATCAAGTCGCTGGACCGGCCCTTGATGCGAGGGCGCGCCAGCGCGCGCATCGCACCGCTGTTCTGGTCCGCGGACGAAATGGCCAAGCGGCTGGCCGAAGTCCTGCAAGCCCAGGGTTACTCGGTGGGCACCATGGCCAATGCCCAGGCTCCGATCATCCTATTGCCGATCCCACCCCTGAATTCCGTGCTCGTCTTCGCGCGCAGTGAAGCGATCTTGAATTACGTGCTGCGCTGGGCGACCGATCTGGATCAACCGGCCAGCGGTCGCGGCAGCGCCGGCTATTTCACCTATGCGGTGCGGAATCTGGACGCATCCGAGCTCGCCAAGACGCTGCAGGACGTCATGAATCCGGCAGGGACCAGCGGCGCCGGCGCCGGCGCGACGCGCTCGCGCGTGGTCGTCAATGCGGCCAGCAACACGCTCATCATCCAGGGCAATCCGACCGAGTACCAGCAGTGGTTCGGGCTGCTTCAGGAACTCGACCGCCCGCCGCGCAGCGCGCTGATTTCGGTCACGATCGCCGAGGTCACGCTGAACGCCAGCGAGCAGCTCGGCTTCGAGTGGATGCTCAACCAGTTCCAGAGCGCAGGCAACAACGTCAACGTCAGCACGCTGGGCTCGTTCGGAACTTCAGCCATCGGCGGGCTCGCCGCGGTGGTCACCGCCGGCAACGGCACCACGCCGCGGGCGCTGTTCAACGCGCTCGCATCGACGTCCCGGGTGCGTGTGCTGGCCAATCCGAGCATCATGGCCCGCAACGGCGAGATGGCATCGATCCAGGTCGGCTCCGAAGTGCCCGTCATCAGTTCGCAGCAGACCACGGGGACCGCGGCCAGCACGAGTTCCAACGGCGGCACGACGCTGCAGAACGGCCTGCTGCAGACGATTCAATATCGCTCGACCGGGGTCATCCTCAAGGTCAAGCCGGTGATCCATGCCGGAGGCCGCATCGACCTCGACGTCGACCAGGAAGTCAGTTCAGCCAGCGCCACGCAGTCCGGTGTCACCTCGTCGCCGACGATTGCGACGCGACATCTCACGACCAAGCTGTCGGTGACCGATGGCGCGACCGTGCTGCTCGGTGGCCTGATGCAGGAGACGGCTTCGAACACCGACACCGGCGTGCCCTGGCTCAAGGACATCCCCTGGGCTGGCAACCTGTTCAAGAGCCACCACAAGACGCGCGATCGCACCGAGCTGATCGTTTTGATCACGCCCTACGTCATCAACGACGAGTTCGAAGCCCACTCGATCACAGCCGCCTTCCGCAACCAGTTCACCTGGGACTCGGACACGACCGAACAACACCTGCGCCCGCCCCAGGTCGAGCCGGCGCCCACCGCGCCGCGCAACGGACTCGAAGACGCCATCCCCGCACCGAAACCGTACATCCTGCCGCCGCCCCCCCCATCGGCACCGACTTCGGGAGAGGCCGCCTCGGCACCCTCCACCACGACCCCGAAATCTTCTCCGTCCGGCCTTGGAACACGCCCTGATTTCGGTAATACTACGACGAAGACCACCTCCCCATTACCGAAGACAGGCGCAACGGGACCGGATGCGCCGCGCGCCGCGGCAGGCACGCCGGTGACGGACCCGAAAATTTTGAAGGAGCTGCAAGACGCGATAAGACGCCCGTGACCGCACCCCCGGACCAGCGCAGACCCCCAGGGTTCTGTACGCCGTCGCCGCTGCTCCTTCCTTCACTGGCCCGCGGCCAGTGGTTCCATAGCAACATCCCACCCAGAAACCCAAGACTTCCACCGTTGCGCGACCCCTTGCTGTATGTATACTCGCCCGAGCTGTCACATCGAACAGGTGCAGCGGCCGCTGACGAGAACAATCGGGAATCGGCGTGCTTGTTGAGATGTCATATCTTGAAACAAATGAGGAATTTCATGAAGCGTAAAGTACTCTCTGCCCTGTTGGCCAGCGCTTTCGTCGGTATCGCCACCAACGCCAGTGCCGGTGTGATCCAAGCGTCGTACAAGAATTTCGCCGCCGAAGTCTTCGGTAGCAACGTCTCGCTGACCGCGCCGACGATCGGTTATTCGCTGGCCCTGCCCTTGACCGGCACGGCGGGCAACCCGAACTCGTTCACGGTCACCTACACGCTGACCAACGGTGCGACCTGGAATGCCGCGGCGCTGCCGACGGCGACCCTGATCGGCGTCAACGGCACCGACATCCTCGCGGGCGCCCCCGGTGTCATCAGCGCGTCGAATCCCAGCCAGGTCAGCTACGCCTTCACGCTCAACAGCGGTATCACGTTCCCGTCGAATTCGACCATCGTTCTCGGCACCTACGGCGCCAACCTGGGCGCCAACGGCACCATCAGCAACGTCTATACGACGCTGCAGACGCCGGCCCTGGCGGCCAACTATTGCAACCCGACGCCCGCCTCGATCGGCGTCACCATCGCCCTGACGAACGCCGCCGGCTCGCCGTTCGATTCGAACCTGGCGAGCGCGATCAATTCGACGCCGATCCTGCAGTCGAATACCGCCACGACGGTCACCGTGGCCTCGAGCTCGGCGTTCAGCTCGACCGTTCCGGCGCTCAACGAAGAGTCGCAGATCAACGTCCAGCAGCCTTCGCTGGGCAAGTTCTTCACGACGAACGTTCCCGCCGACATCACGGACGGCGTCCTCGGCACCACCCGGATCAACCTGGGCTCGGTGACCTTCGGTCCGCATCAGTCGCTGTATGACACCGATGGCGCCACGCTGTACACGGTCGCGAACGCGAACTGGGGCGTCGACGCAGCCGGCGACGGTGGCGTTTCCGAGAACGGCGCGACCATCACCGTCAATGCCACGGGCGGCACCATCGTCACGGGCGGCCTGTTCAGCGTGTCGTCGACCCCCGATTGCAACACGCCGCTGGCTGGCGTCACCCAGCTCCTGAACGCCAACAGCACCTCGGCGACGATCACGGTCCCGGCGGCGAGCATGAACAATGCCGGTCTGCCCGCGGTCGGTGGTTCGCGCACGGCCTACGTCTGCTACACGACGAACGGCACGAACGTGGTGCCGCCGGCGATGTTCTCGCTCGCTTCCGGTACGCTGCTGCGCACCACGAACTCCGGTGAACTGGCGACCCCGATGTGCCCGGGCAACCTGTACAACCTGACCGCCAACGGCGTGCAGATCGACGTCCGGAACTATGTCCCGGGCATCGTGACCGCCGCCAACGGCTGGGAAAGCGTGATCCGCGTGATCAACACCGACCCGTCGCAGTCGGCCTCGCCGACCGCGCAGGTCCTGACCGCCGGTGGCGCTCTGGGTGCCTCGGTGAACCTGGCGATGGTTGCGGCCGTCGGTGGCAAGACCGGTCCGTTCGCCCCGCTGGAAGTGCGTTACTACCTGTCGCCGACGATCGATGCCGCGCTCAACGCGGCCTCGGCTGCCGGTGGTGGCGTGACCTACACGGCGCCGAACGACGTGAACGGCAATGCCCGCCTGCGCATCTTCGCGCCGACCTCGTCGATCCGCGTCCAGAACTACGTGATGAACAGCACGGGCCAGTTCTTCGAAGCCTCGGGTGCGCAGAGCGCCGAAGGCCCGTCGGGCAACCAGCAGAACACCCAGAACGCCAAGTAAGCTCGACTTACAAGGATTTCAGGCCAGTTCAGGCGGGGGTTTCGGCCCCCGCCTTTTTCATTTTCGGAACGACATTACGCACGATGCTGTTAGGACAACTGTTGATCAGCCGTGGCCATGTGGTCGATGCCGACCTCCAGTTGGCGCTGCAAGAACAGGAAGACAACGGATCGACCCGGCTCCGGATCGGTGCGATATTGATTCGCCACGGATTGATATCGGAAGCGACTCTTTACGAATGCCTGGCCGCGCAACTCGAACTTCCGGTTTGGAATCGTACAAACCAATCCGAAATACTCGAGCGCGCGCTGAATTCGCTCAACGAGAGCTACGCGCTTCCCGAATCCCTCGCCCGCCGGTGGGAAGCCTTCGTCAGTCCGTCCGCGAATGACGGCCTGCTCCTGGTCGCGCGCGATCCGCTGCTGACCGAACTGGCCGAATATCTCCAGCATCGATCCGGTGGACGCCGGCTGGAGTCGATGCTCGCCACCGGGCAGGACCTGGCCGCTGCCCTGTCCAGCCTGTACAGCGACGCTTCCCGTACCGACGCGGCACTCGGCGGCCACCGCGACCTGCGACAGCTGGCGCAGGATGCGCCGATCGTCGAGTTCGTCGCATCGATGCTGGCCCGGGGCACCGATCTCGGCGCCTCGGACATCCATATCGAACCCGGCGAGGGTGAATTCGCCGTCCGCTACCGGGTCGACGGTGGCTTGCGCCAGACCGAACTCCACCCGCGCCAGAAATTCGACGCCGTTTCGAGCCGCATCAAGCTCATTGCCGGGCTCGACATCGCCGAACGGCGATTGCCGCAGGATGGGCGATTCTCGACCCGCGCCGCGGGCATCGAGACCGAAGTCCGCGTATCGGTCATCCCAGGCGTGCATGGAGAATCAGCCGTGCTGCGCCTGTTGCCCAAGACCGCCCAGCGGCGTTTTCGCCTCGACGCACTGGGCCTCGAGGACGACCACCTGCTGCTGCTGAATCGATGGCTCGAACAGCCCGACGGCATTATTCTCGTCACCGGACCGACGGGCTCGGGCAAGAGCACGACCTTGTATGCCGCGCTGGCGGCCACTGACATCGAACATACGCGGGTGCTGACGGTCGAAGATCCGGTGGAATATCAATTACCGGGTATCACCCAGTTTCAGGTTCAATCGGATATCGGATTCAGTTTTCCGGCCGCATTAAGGGCCATTCTTCGGCATGATCCCGACACGATCATGATCGGTGAAATACGCGACACCGAAACGGCACGGATCGCGATCCAGGCCTCGCTGACCGGCCACAAGGTGCTGTCGACGCTGCATACCAACGATGCAGCGTCCGCGTTCGTCCGTCTGGCCGACATGGGGGTGGAGCCGTTCCTGCTGGCTGCCAGCGTGCGCGGCGTCGTCGCGCAACGATTGATCCGGCGCCTGTGCCGTCACTGCGCAGTGCCTCTGGCTCTGGAAGAGATCCCGCCGCTGTTGTCCGACGCCGCCACGCGCACCGGTCTCACCCGGTCGAACTATCTGGGGCGGGCGGCGACCGGTTGCGCGCAATGCACCGGATCGGGTTACCGCGGGCGTGTCGGGGTGCATGAATTCCTGCCGACGACCGATGCTCTGCGGCAGAAACTGTCGCGCGGTGACTTTTCACCGCATGACCTTCGCGCCTGCGAACCCGAGGGCTTCCGCTCCCTGCAACACGATGCGCTGCTCAAGTTCTGGCGCGGCGAAACCAGTCTTCCCGAAGTGCTGAGCCTACCCACCGCCGAGATGGTCGCCGACAGCCCGGTCTGAACGCCGCACGGCAGCGGGCCGGTACTCGGTGACCACCTGGGTCAACAGCTCGCGCACCGGACCGTCGTCCAGCGCATGCTCGGTGCGCGCCTTCTCGAGCAGTTCGATCATCGGACCGAACGCCCATTCCTTGAGCCGCGCCACGCGCAGGCTCGCCACCGCCGTCGGCAACGTGTCGTCGGCGTCGGCCAGCAGTTCCTCGTACAGCTTCTCGCCCGGCCGCAGCCCGGTGTAGACGATCGGGATCTCGGCCGCCGTGTGCCCCGCCAGGCGGATCAGGTCGCGCGCCAGGTCGACGATCTTCACCGGCTCGCCCATGTCCAGCACCAGCACCTGGCCGCTCTCGCCGATCGCCGCCGCCTGCAGCACCAGCCGCGCCGCCTCGGGGATGGTCATGAAGTAGCGAATGATCTCGGGGTGGGTCACCGTCACCGGGCCGCCGCGCGCGATCTGTTCCTTGAACTTCGGGATCACGCTGCCGCTGCTGCCCAGCACGTTGCCGAAGCGCACCGCCATGAAGCGCGTCGCCCGGTGCTCGGCCGCGAGCTGGCTCACGACCATCTCGGCCGCGCGCTTGGTCGCGCCCATCACGTTGGTCGGATTGACCGCCTTGTCGGTGCTGATGAGCACGAAGCGCTCGGCGCCGGCCTCGGCCGCCGCGAGCGCCGCGTGGTAGGTGCCCAGCGTGTTGTTGCGCAGCGCGGCCGCCGCGTTGTCGTCCTCCATCAGCGGCACATGCTTGTAGGCCGCGGCGTGGAAGACGACCTGCGGCCGCCAGCGCGCCAGCGTGCGGCGCAGGTGCGCCAGGTCCCTGACATCGCCGATCAGCCGCACCAGCGGCAGCGCCGGGAAGGCCTCGCCGAGCTCCTGCTCGATCGTGTAGAGATTGAATTCGCTCAGCTCGTACAGCACGAGCCGCGCCGGCCCGAAGCGCGCCAGCTGCCGGCACAGCTCGCTGCCGATGCTGCCGCCGGCACCGGTGACGAGCACGACCTTGCCGTTCAGCGTCTGCGCGATGCCGGCCTCGTCGAGCACCACGGGCGCGCGCCCGAGCAGGTCCTCGGCCTCGATGTCGCGCAGCCGCTCGACGCGCGTCTTGCCGGTGCGCAGCTCGTCGGCGCTGGGCACGGTGAGCACCGGCAGCCCGGTGCCGGCCGCAAGCTCGAAGGCGCGCCGGCGCTGCGCCGGCGTCGCCGAGGGCATCGCGACGACGAGGTGGGTCGCGGCCGCATAGGCCGCCGCCGGCGCCACCGGCTCGGCCAGCAGCGCCAGCGGCCCCAGCACCGGCACGCCGCCGATGCGCGCGCCGCGCTTGGCCGGGTCGTCGTCGAGCAGGCCGAGCACGATCCAGCC
>JAGWVB010000253.1 GCA_018971105.1 Burkholderiales bacterium | reverse complement strand
CTGAGGTCGAACTTGCTCGCCTCGACCTCGGCCGGGTCCTCCTCGTCGAGGTCGCGGTAGGCGACGATCTCGGGGTGGCGGAACAGCGCGTTGGCGTCGAAGTTGAACTTCGCGTCGAGCGCCTTGATGTGGCCGTTGCCTTCGAGGATCAGCGGGTTGATCTCGGCCAGGCTGGCGTCGGTGTCCATGTAGCAGGTGTAGAGCTTCTTGAGCACGTCGACGGCCTGCGGCTGGCTCGCCGCCGGGACGCCGATGCCGGCCGCCAGTTCGAGCGCCTGCGCGTCGGTGAGGCCGACGAGCGGGTCGACGAAGACCTTGAGGATCTTCTCGGGCGTGCTGTGCGCCACTTCCTCGATGTCCATGCCGCCCTCGGAGCTGGCCATCATCGCCACCTTCTGCGTCGCGCGGTCGGTGAGCGCGGCGACGTAGTACTCCTTCTTGATGTCGGCGCCTTCCTCGACGAGCAGGCGACGCACCTTCTGGCCCTCGGGGCCGGTCTGGTGCGTCTTCAGCTGCATGCCCAGGATCTGCGTGGCCAGCGTCTCGACCTCGGGCAGGGTGCGCGCGAGCTTGACGCCGCCGCCCTTGCCGCGGCCGCCGGCGTGGATCTGGGCCTTGACGACCCAGACGCTGCCGCCGAGCTTCTGCGCCGCTTCCTGCGCCTCGCGCACGGTGAAGGCCGGGTAGCCGCGCGGCACCGGGACGCCATGGGCGCGCAACAGCTCCTTGGCCTGGTATTCGTGGATCTTCATCGGGGTTCCTCGCTCTGGGGTCTCAATCGGGAAACGTCGCCGCCGGGCGGGCCCGGCGCATCGCGGTATCTGGGAGCGGCGCGGCGCCGCCCCGCGTCGGCGCCGCGCCGGCACCGATCGGCACGGCGTCCGCAGGGCGGTGCTGGGGCTGGCGGACGGCCGCCGCGGGCGTGGGTGGCATGGCTTGGGGTGGGGCGATGGCTGCGGGCGCAGCGCGGCGGCGAATTTAGCATGCTGCTGCGCAGCACAACCTTACAGGTCCGGCCGCACGCTCGATGGCCGGCCGGTCGCCGGGCGCCGCGCACGCGCCTGGCGCGACGTCTTCGCGGCCGCGGGGCGCCCGCGCGGGACAGGGCGGGCCGGCCGCGAGGTTGCGTCGCCGCCCGCAGGGGTGCTGCGCGCTATTCGCCTTCCTCGTCGCGCAGGATGCGACGGATGATGTCGCCCTCGAAACCGCGCGCGGCCAGGAAGCGCATCTGGCGCGCGCGTTCGGCGGCGTCGACGGGTGGCGCGCCGAAGCGCCGCCGCCAGACCGCCTGCGCACGCTCGAATTCGGTCGCGCGCGCCTGCTGCAGGGTCCGCGCGAGCAATTCGGGCGCGACGCCCTTGGCTTGCAGGGTCTGCTTGAGCCGGCGCAGGCCGTAGCGCGCGCCCTGGCTGTGCAGCACCGAGGCTGCCGCCCGCACCTCGCTGAGCAACCCGCTGGCCGCAAGTTCGTCGAGCGCGGCGGCAATCTGCGCGCCGGCATCGGGCAGGTCGCCGACGCTGCGCGCGAGCTTGCGCTCGAGCTCGGCGCGCGTGTGCTCGCGCTGGGAGAGGTAGCGCAGCGCCCGTCCCTTGACCGAGGGCGCGCCGAACGCCATCGCCGGCCCGCGGCCTTACTCGTCGGCGGCAGGCGTGGCCGCGGCGCTCTGCAGCGGGATGCCCATCGACTCGCGCACCTTGTTCTCGATCTCGCGCGCGACCTCGGGGTTCTCGCGCAGGAACTCGCGCGCGTTGTCCTTGCCCTGGCCGATCTTCTCGCCGTTGTAGGCGTACCAGGCACCGCTCTTGTCGAGCACGCGGGCGTTGACGCCCATGTCGATGATCTCGCCTTCGCGGCTGATGCCCTCGCCGTAGAGGATGTCGAACTCGGCCGTCTTGAACGGCGGCGCGACCTTGTTCTTGACGACCTTCACCTTGGTTTCGCTGCCGATGACTTCCTCGGCCTTCTTGATGTTGCCGGTGCGGCGGATGTCGAGCCGCACCGAGGCGTAGAACTTGAGCGCGTTGCCGCCGGTCGTGGTCTCGGGGTTGCCGAACATGACGCCGATCTTCATCCGGATCTGGTTGATGAAGATGACCATCGTGTTGGTCTTCTTGATCGTCGCCGTGAGCTTGCGCAGCGCCTGGCTCATCAGCCGGGCCTGCAGGCCCGGCAGGCTGTCGCCCATCTCGCCTTCGAGCTCGGCCTTGGGCGTGAGCGCGGCCACCGAGTCGATGACGATGAGGTCGATCGAGCCCGAGCGCACCAGCGCATCGACGATCTCGAGCGCCTGCTCGCCGGTGTCGGGCTGGCTGATCAGCAGTTCCTGCAGGTTGACGCCGAGCTTCTGCGCATACTGGATGTCCAGCGCATGTTCGGCGTCGATGAAGGCGCAGGTGCCGGCCAGCTTCTGCATCTCGGCGATGACCTGCAGCGTGAGCGTCGTCTTGCCCGAGGATTCCGGGCCGTAGATCTCGACCACGCGGCCGCGCGGCAGGCCGCCGACGCCGAGCGCGATGTCCAGGCCGAGCGAACCGGTGGAGACGACCTGGATGTCCTCGATGACCTCGCCTTCGCCCAGGCGCATGATCGAGCCCTTGCCGAACTGCTTTTCGATCTGCGCCAGCGCGGCCTGCAGGGCCTTCGCTTTTTCGGTGTTGAGCGCTTTGACGGGTGCGTCCATGGTCATCTCCTTGGTTGGCGCGATTATGGCGTACAAGCTGGATATGCGTACAGTCCTTTCGGGGTAATTCCTCGGGGGGCCTGAAACTGGGGGATGCCCGCTGTCGCGCTTGCCTAGAATCCTTCCCAATACAAGGGTTGGCGCTCAGCCTGAGCCCGCAGGAGACCCGTGATGCGCATCCTCATCGCCGAAGACGACCAGGTCCTGGCCGACGGTCTGCTGCGTTCGCTGCGCGCCCAGGGCTACGCCGTCGATCAGGTGGGCAGTGGCAGCGAAGCCGACGCCGCGGTGGCCGCGCATGAGTTCGACCTGCTGATCCTCGACCTCGGCCTGCCCAAGATGCATGGTTTCGAGGTGCTGCGCAAGATGCGCGCGCGCGGCAGCAGCGTGCCGGTGCTGATCCTGACCGCGGCCGACAGCGTCGAGCAGCGCGTCAAGGGCCTGGACCTCGGCGCCGACGATTACATGGCCAAGCCGTTCTCGCTCCAGGAGCTCGAGGCACGCGTGCGCGCACTCACGCGGCGCGGCCTGGGCACGGCGTCGAACCTGCTCAAGCATGGCCCGCTGACCTTCGACGCCACCGGCCGCGTCGCCTACCTCAACGACCAGATGGTCGAGCTCTCGGCGCGCGAGCTCAGCCTGCTCGAGGTGCTGCTGCAGCGCGCCGGCCGCCTCGTCAGCAAGGACCAGCTCGTCGAGCGCCTGTGCGAATGGGGCGAGGAGGTCAGCAACAACGCGATCGAGGTCTACATCCACCGCCTGCGCAAGAAGATCGAGCAGGGCCCGGTGCGCATCGCGACCGTGCGCGGCCTGGGCTACTGCCTGGAGAAGATCGCTGCATGAGCTGAGTGCCCCAGGGGGGCCGAGCGGCGACGAGGCTCAGTCCCTGCGGACTGTGCCTCGCCCGCGAGGGACATCCGGCGTGCTCGCCGGATGGCGACGCCAGCGGCCCGGCAAAGCCGGTTCCGCGGCGTCCGCTGGGATACGGCCGGACGATGCGTCGGAGGTGGCGTTTGGCTACTCCGCAGGCTGAGATCCAGATTCCCGCCACGCGCCTGGACCCGTCGCCGGAGACGCCGATCGAGCACCGCTCGCTGTTCGGCGAGATCCTCGACTGGATGCTCGCCCCGCTGCTGCTCGTCTGGCCGATGAGCCTGGGGCTGACCTGGGTCGTCGCACAGGCGATCGCGAACCGGCCCTATGACCGCGAGCTCGCCGACATGGCGCGCCTGCTCGCGCGCCAGGCGACGGTGCAGATCGCCGACACCGCGCTGCCGGCGGCACGCTCGCGCCGTGAACTCGACCGCGCCGCGGCCATGTTCCGGCGCGACGACGACGACGACCGCACCTACTACCAGGTGCTGGGCCGGCGCGGCGAACTGCTGGCGGGCGAATCGGGTCTGGCGGTGCCGACCGACGACACCCCGCCGGCGACTAGCGAAACCACGGTGCGTTTCCGCGACGACACGGTCGGCGACGAACCGGTGCGCGTGGCCTACATCTGGCTCGACGCCGCCGGCGCGCAGCATGGCAATGCCCTGGTCCAGGTGGCCGAGACGCTGGGCAAGCGCGCGCAGCTGGCGACCGAGATCATCAAGGGCGTGATCCTGCCGCAGTTCGTGATCCTGCCGCTGGCGGTGGTGCTGGTGTGGTTCGCGCTCGCGCGCGGCATCCGCCCGCTGGCCGAGCTGCAGCAGCGCATCCGCCGGCGCGAGAGCACCGACCTGAGCGCGATCCCCGAGGGCGACGTGCCCGACGAGGTCGCGCCGCTGGTGCGCGCGATCAACGACCTGCTGCAGCGCCTGGACCGCACGATCGCGACCCAGCGCCATTTCCTCGCCGACGCCGCGCACCAGCTGAAGACGCCGCTGGCGGGGTTGCGCATGCAGGCCGAGCTGGCGGCGCGCGAGATCGACAGCGGGCGCAGCGACCCGGCCTCGCTCAAGCATGCGCTGCGCCAGATCGCGCATTCAACGCAGCGCGCCGCGCACATGGTCAACCAGCTGCTGGCGATGGCGCGCGCCGAGGACACCGGCCAGGCGGCGCGGCACCAGACCGTCGACCTCGCGGCGGTGACGCGCGCCGTCGTGCGCGACTTCGTGCCGCGCGCCTTCGAACGCCGCATCGACCTCGGCTACGAGGGCCCGGACGCGCCGCAGAGCACGCGCCTGTCGGCCGAACCGGTGCTGCTCAGCGAGATGGTGCGCAACCTCGTCGACAACGCGCTGCGCTACACGCCCGAGGGCGGCGCGGTGACGGCGCGGGTGCTGCCCGACCCCTTCGGCCAGGTCGTCGTGCTGCAGGTCGAGGACACCGGACCGGGCATCGCGCCGGCCGAGCGCGAGGCGGTGTTCAGGCCCTTCTACCGCGCCCTCGACACCCAGGTCGACGGCAGCGGCCTCGGGCTGGCGATCGTCGCCGAGGTCGCGCAGCGCCACGGCGCCGAGGTCACGGTCGAGGATGCGCGCGTGCGCAGCGGCGCGACGCTGAACTCGCCGGGCGCGCTGTTCACGGTGCGCTTCCCGATCGCCGCGCCGGCGCCGCCGCCGGCCGCGGCCTGAGCTACGACGGCATCAGGCGCCGGCTGCGCGCGATCGACATCAGGATGCCGAGTCCGAGCCCGAGCGTGACCATCGCCGTGCCGCCGTAGCTGACGAAGGGCAGCGGCACGCCGACCACCGGCAGGATGCCGCTGACCATGCCCATGTTGACGAAGGCGTAGGTGAAGAAGCTCATCGTCACGGCGCCGCCGAGCAGCCGCGTGAAGACCGTCGGCGCCTCGGCCGCGATCATCAGGCCGCGGAAGATCAGGAAGATGAAGGCCAGCAGCAGCACGACGACGCCGGCGAGGCCGAATTCCTCGCAGAAGGCGGCGAAGATGAAGTCGGTCGTGCGCTCGGGGATGAATTCGAGGTGCGTCTGCGTGCCCTGCATGAAGCCCTTGCCGCTGATGCCGCCCGAGCCGATGGCGATCATGCCCTGGATGATGTGGAAGCCCTTGCCCAGCGGGTCGGTCGTCGGGTCGAGCAGCGTGCACACGCGGTGCTGCTGGTAGGCGCGCAGCAGCGGCCAGACGACGCCGGGGGCGCAGATGCGATGCTCGCTGACGATCAGCGCCGTCACCGCAGCCGTGGCCAGCAGCAGCGCCGGCACGACGATCTTCCACGACAGGCCGGCGAAGAAGAAGACATAGATGCCGCTGGCCAGGATCAGCAGCGCGGTGCCGAGGTCGGGCTGCTTGATCACGATCGCCACCGGCGCCAGCAGCAGCAGCGCGGCGACGAAGAAGTCGGCCACGCGCAGCATGCCCTCGCGCTTCTGGAACCACCAGGCGAGCATGAGCGGCATCGCGATCTTCAGGATCTCGCTCGGCTGGATGTCCATGCCGACGCGGATCCAGCGCGTCGCGCCCTTCTTCGTCACGCCCAGGCCGGGCACGGCCGTCATCAGCACCAGCAGCAGGCCGGCGACATAGAGCGGCACGGCGAGCTGCTGCAGCCGCTGCGGCGGCACCTGCGAGGCCAGGAACAGCACGCCGAAGGCGAGCAGCAGGTTGCGCACATGGTCGGGGAAGCGCGTGCCCTGGTCGTAGCCGGCAGAGTACATCGCGACGAGGCCGATCGAGGCCAGCATCAGCACCGCGAGCAGCAGCGCGATGTCGAAGCCGCCGAAGATGCGGCGCAGGATCAGCCAGGGCGATGCGCGCTCGAAGACGGTATTCATCGCGCGATGGCCACGGCGCCGTCGGCGGCGTGCCGCGGGGCCAATGCGGTGGATGCGGAGGCCGCGGCCTGCGCGGCCCGCGCGGCGGCGACGCGCAGCGCGGG
>JAGWVB010000014.1 GCA_018971105.1 Burkholderiales bacterium | reverse complement strand
CGGGCGCCGCCGCCGCGACGCCGAGCACGCCGGCCGCGAGGGCCAGCGCCGCCAGCAGCATCGCCCAGCGCGCGCCGATCACGGCCCGCCGCGCGCCGTGTGGATGATCAACTCGACGGGCGACCCCACCGGGGGCAGCATCGCGTTGCCCCGCACCGAGCCGTAGGCGCCGATGCCCACGCCCTGGGCCGATTCGATCACCGTGTTGCCGTCGTGCACGACGCCGATCAAGGTGCCCGAGAGGTCGGCGGCATAGGCGCCGCCGGCGTCGGAAAAGAACGAGCCGGTGTAGACCCACTCGACGCTGTCGGGGTTGACGCCCGCATCCGGGTTCAGCAAGGCCTGCGCCGCCGGCACTTCGCGCCGGTGTCCGTTCTCGGTCCAGGCGATCGAGATCGCCAGATGCGGCCCCGTCACCGTGCGGCGGTCGAACTGATGCAGGGCCGGCTGCGCCGGGTCGCGCTCGAGACCGAGCAGGATGCAGGCGAGGTTGAGCTCGCTGCCGCTGGCGTCGAGCTCGAGCAGCGATTCGTACTGCTTCATGCCGTCGTGGCTCGTCGCCAGGTATTCGATCGGCCGGCCCAGCACATGGACGCGGCCCGGCACGGTGATCGTGCGCGCGGCCCGGTCGACGACGATGCGGTCGATGCCGTAGCGGTGGTGGCCGAGCGACTTCAGCGGGCCGATCGGCGGCGCGCCAGGATCCCGGCCCAGGGCCGGCGCCGCCGCCGCGCCCTGGGCCGGCGACGGCGCCGGCAATGGCGTCGGCACCGGCAACGGCGTCGGTACAGGCGGCGGCACCTGCGCCGGTGCCGCGAGCGCGCACAGGCAGCCGAGCGCCGCGGCGGCGGCCCGGCCTCGACCGCGGCTCATCGCTTGATCCCGGTCACGACGCGGTGCGGCATCGGCGGCGGCAGCGCCGTCGTGCGCAGCTCGACGAACCCGGCCTCGGCCATCCAGCGCTGGACATCGGCATCGGCATGGACGCCGCCGTCGGGCGCGGTGAGCATCATGTTGAGGCCGAACATCGCCGCAAAGGCCGGGCTCGTGCCGCCCGCATCGGTGAAGACGTCGGCGACGACGAGCAGGCCGCCGCGGTCCAGGCAGGCCGCGGCGCGGGCGATGAGCGAGCGGCAGGCGGCCGGCGTCTCGCGATGGAACATGCCCGACATCAGCACCACGTCCTTGCCGCTGCCGAAGTCGGCGCCGTGGTAGTCGCCGTCGCGCAGCGCGACGCGCTCGCTCGCGCCGGCCTGCGCCACGAGCTCGCGCGCCACCGCGGCCACGCCGGGGAGCTCGAGCACCTCGGAGCGCAGGCCGGGGAAGCGCGCCGTCAGCAGCACCGAATAGGTTCCCGGACCGCCGCCGACGTCGAGCATCGAGCGCCGCCCCGCGAGGTCGATGCAGCCGACGAGCGCCCGCGCCACGCCCAGCGCGCGCTCGTGCATCGCCATCACGAAGGTGCGCGTGCGCACGGCATCGTCGCCGAGGTAGGCCTGGGCGGGCAGGGCGGGCCGGCCGCTGCGCAGCGCGTCCTCGAGCCGGCCCCAGGTGGCGTAGAGCTGGTCGCTGTAGCCGATCGCGTGGCCCATGTAGGCCGGGCTGCGCGAGACGAGGAAGGTTGCCGCCGTCGGCGTGTTCGCGTAGCGGCCGTCGGCGCCGGCTTCGATGAAGCCCAGCGCGGCGCAGCCGCGCAGCAGCAGTTCGGTGCTGCGCGCGTCCAGCCCCTGCGCCGCGGCGACCTCGGCGGCGCCGAGCGCGCCGTCGGCCAGGGTGTCGAAGAGGCGCAGCCGGTTCGCGGTGAGCAGGGTCTGGCTTTCCCAGTAGGCGGTGCTCAGGCGCACGATGGACGCCGCATCGGGCGCCGTCATGCGACCAGCTCCCCGACCCGTTCGAGGTCGCATTCGAGCTGCATGTAGGCGCAGCGGTGGCACATGAATCCCTCGGAGATCGTCAGCGCGTGGCGCCGGCGGATGTCGCGGCAGCCGAAGACCAGGGTCTCGAAGTAGTTCCGGATGCGGGCGTGGAAGTCGGGGCGCTGGCGCCCGCCCACCGGCCAGACGAGCGAGTAGACCGGGACGATGCCGCGCCGGCACAGGTCCTCGGCGCCGGCCAGCGCGCGCCGCGCGGCGTCCTCCCATTCGAGGCCATGCTCGGGTTCGAGCTCGATGCCGGCGACCATCGCCGTGTAGACATGGCCGCGGCCCCAGAGCCGCACCGCCGTCTCGAGCGACTCGATCCAGCGCGCGTAGCCGACATAGCGGTTCTTGCCCGGGCAGATCTTCGCGAACAGCTCGGCGTCGCCTTGCTCGAGGTTGAAGCAGACATGCTGCACGAGCTGCTCGGCGTGGAAGCGCTCGAGCAGGTCGTCGGGGATCGCCCCCGAGCCCAGCGCGACCGGGATGCGGCGGTGGTTGATCCGCTGCACATAGCGCGCCAGCTGCAGGAAGCGCTCGCCCTCCTTGCGCGCGTCGGTGAGCGAGCCGCCGACGAGATAGATGTGGCGGATCTCGGTCTGCGCGCACACGGCCTCGCAGGCCTGCGCCATGCGGTCCAGCGTCGCCTGCGGGATCCCGACCTGGCCCGTCTTCTGCCCCAGGTGCAGCGTGCGCTCGTCGGGCGCGCCGTAGGCGCAGAAGGTGCAGCGCATCGAGACGCCGTCGTGCTTGTGCAGGAAATACTCGCAGCCCGGCGCCACGTTGATGACGAGCATGTCGCCATGCGTCGTCACCCCGGCCTGCGCGTAGGGCAGGCCATCGTCGGTCTTCTGCGTCAGCCAGGGGCGCAGCGGCTCGAACCCGATCGCCTCGCGCTGGCCGTTGCGGTCGTCGATCAGGGTGTAGCCGTGCTCGGCGTCGCCCTCGACATGCCAGGGCGAGTCGCCGTCGCCGAGGATGCGGATCTCGGTGCCGTCGGCGGTGTTGATCAGGTAGGGGATGGTGGCGATGCCGCGGCCGCCCGGGTCGGGCTCGCCCGGCTTGAAGCGGTAGGGGTAGTAGTTGGGCATCGAATGCGCGGCGGCCGCGCCCAGCGCCGGGGTGTAGCGGATGCCCTCGCACATCACCTGCAGCTTGAGCGCCGGCGAGCCGGTCAGCGTGTTCATCTCGGCTTTCCCTTTCGCAACATGAGCGGCGGATTCGGTTTCGATGATGCCATGCGTTTCGCCCGGCATTACATCCTGCATTCGGGCGGTGGCTGCTTTCGGCGCCCGCTCATTTGCCGGCCGCGCGCCACGCCGGCCCGGCGCTTATGCTCGGACTTTGCTTGGGAGGATGGCATGCTGTTCCTGCTCACGAATCGGATGCGGCCCGGACTGACCCCTGCGCAATTCAGCGAACTGGCGGCGCTGGCGCAGTCGTTCTATGGATCGATTCCGACTGAGGTGACGATCCGCGGCGAATGGGCGGCGGTCGACGGATCGCACAACTACACGCTGCTCGAGGCGCCGGACAGCGCCACCGTGCGGAGCATCCAGGCCCCTTTCGAGCCCTATACCGAGACCGTCATCGTGCCCGTCTCCGCCATCCAGGGCTGGACGGCGAGCTGAAGCCGGAACGGCAAGTACAGTTGAAAAACACAGACTAACGTCTGAAAAACGCAGACTAACGTCTGAATTGATGGCAATATTCCTTGGAATATTAAGGCTTCGGTCGGCCAAAAACAATCCCTAAGACCGTTGACGATTTGGGCAGGGTGTGTCGCTTTGTGTCGAAAAGCTTTACAAGCCTTCGGACTTGGATCGACGGCCCAAAGCTAAGGGCTTGTTTCAAAAGTGGAATCGCGCCGAGGCACGCGATTTGCTCGATTTTCGCCGAGGCATTCGAACGTGGATCGAATGGGGCGGGCCGGACAAACGCATGTCGTCTTGCCGGGCCGGTCGGATCGCATTTGGACGCCGCGGCTCATTGAGATGTATTGCAGCGTGGGACTCATCGTTCAGTGATTTCCGGTCGGGAATTGCGGAGTCCAGGTTCAGCAACCGGAGGAACCGTTATGTTGAATGTGTTTCGCGCCCAGCGGCGAATTCTCATAGGTGCCCTGATCGGGTCGGCATTGAGCGCGACAGCGGGCATCGCATGGGCCTTGACGCCGTTCCAGATCGACGTGGCCACGGCGATCAACAATGGCCTGGCCTATATGGAATCCACGGGCGCCTACAGCAATCCCTCCTCGCTGGGCTGGGAGGGCGCCTCGGGACTGGCGATGGAAGCGCTGCTTGAGAAGCGCGCCAGCGGCAACCCGTCGGATCCGCCGCAGGGCTATGCCGGCGCCACCGCGGCCGAGCAGGGCTACCTGCGGACGGCCGCGACCTACATCATCAACAACGGCGTCACGGGCGGCGGACGGGGCTTCTATGCCTACACGGACGGTTCCTGGCTGTTCGCGCTGTCGAGCTATGCGCTGTCGGGCGGCCCGGACCAGAGCGGCCTGGGCGGCGCGGCGACGACGACGATCAAGGCCGCGATCGACGGCATGGTGAACCGCATCGTCGCGAACCAGAACGTCAACGGCTACTGGTGCTACACCGCCGGCAACTGCGACGACTCGTCGACGACGCAATTCGCATCGGCGGGCCTGTACGCGGCGTCGATCTTCTACCAGTCGAACAAGAGCGGTGACGGCGGTGTCCCGTTCGCCGACCCGGCGCAGCTCGCCAAGGTCAACACGGCGCTGCAGAACGCGCGCAATGCCTACGCCACCAACGCGACCCAGGGCTCCGACAGTCCGAGCGGTTGCAACGTGCTGGGCGGGACGCTGATCCCGGGATCGAACCCGTCGGCGAACTATCCGCAAGGCACGCTGAGCGCGACCGAGCACGGCCATGGCTACCACGAGGTCGACAGCTTCTACTATCCGTCGCTGCCGCAGACCGCATCGGGCATCTACGTCCAGCTGTTCGGCGGCGCGACCGTCAACACGCCGATGGTCCAGAGCTACATGGAATGGGTCAAGGACCATTACCGCTGGGACAACCTGAGCGCGTTCAGCCCCTGGGGCAACAACACCTACGGCTACTACCTCTGGAGCTCGTTCAAGGCGATGGAGCTGATCCGCCAGGCGGCCGTCCCGGTGAACGCCGGCAACATCGGTCCGAACGATTTCGGCACCCTGCCGGCGGCCAGCGCCCCGGCCTGCCAGTACCGCGAAGTCAACAAGAATCCGGCCGCCTATCCGCAGGTGCCGCTGTTCGGCAATGGCGGTGTCGGGTATTACGCGGCCGAGACGGCCGGGCAGTATTTTGATTACGCGCACCAGATCCTGACGATGCAATGCGCGAACGGCTCGTTCACCTGCGGCACCTACCCCGGCAGCTGGGGTGATGCCTTCAACACCTCGCACAACGCCTATTCGCTGCTCGTGCTGCAGCGCGCCACCGGCGTCGTGACCCAGGTCTGCGATGTCAACGGCGACGGCGAGATCGACAAGCTCGACCTCGCCCTGATCACCAAGTCCATCGGCACCCATGTCGGACCGACCGATGTGCGCAATCCCACCCGCAGCGGCATCGTCAGCATCACCGACGCACGCCAATGTGCGGTGGTCTGCACGCATCCGCTGTGCGTGCATTGACGGCCGCTGCGAGCTGAATCAACAAGGAGTCTCGAAATGAAGCTGAATCGACTCGCCGCCGCGACGGCCCTGGCCCTGCCGTTCCTCGCCTGCGCCGCCCCGGTGGTGTCGGTCAACCCCGCCAGCCAGGGAGCCAGCGCCGGCGGCGCCGTGAGCGTCACGGTGGCCATCGCCGGCATGCAGGGCGTGCTGGACCCCACGGGTGTCCAGCAGGTGCTGTCGGCCTTCCAGCTGGACCTGACTTTCGACACCGCGCTGCTCACCTTCCAGAGCGCCAGCTTCGTCGGCGTCGGCAAGTTCAGCGCCGTGGCGGGCGATCCCTGCGACTACAGCCTGGATTGCTACTTCGCGGCCAGCGCCAGCGGCGGCGACGTGAGCGTGAATGCCTTGAGCCTGGAGACCGACGCCACCCTGGCCGGCCTGCAGGCCGGCCTCGATGGCTACGACCTGTTCACGCTGACGTTCGGTGTCGGCGCCGGCGACGGCAACGTCGCGACCCACATCGGCTGGACCAGCAACCCCGGCGTCTCGCCGATCCTGGACGGCAACTCGCCGGGCAACAACACGTCGACGATCGGCAACGTGACTTACACCGGCGCCTGCATCGACATCGGCAACACCGGCCTGTGTGGTGGCGGCTCGGCGCCGCCCGGGGTGCCGGAGCCGGCGTCGTGGGCGCTGGTGCTGCTGGGCCTGGGCGGTGCCGGCTACGCCAGCCGCCGTCGCGCGCGGGCCGCGGCGCCGGCCTGAGGCCGCAGCCCCGCGCGCCGCCGGCTGCCCTCAGACGGCGCCGATCTCGAGGTTGTCGATGAGCCGCGTCGCGCCCAGGCGCGCCGCGGCGAGTGCCACCAGCGGGGCGCCGGCACGGGGCGCGCCGAGATCGCCCTGGCGCCGGATCGCGACATAGTCGGGCTGCCAGCCGCGCTGCTGCAGCGTGCGCATCGCGCCGGCCTCGAGCGCCTCCCAGTCGCGCGCGCCGGCGGCGATCGCCGTCGCGATGCCGCGCAGCTCCTGCGCCAGCGCCACCGCCTCGGCGCGCTCGGTCGCGCCCAGATAGCCGTTGCGCGACGACAGCGCCAGGCCGTCGCCGGCGCGGGTCGTCTCGGCGCCGATGATCTCGATCGGCAGCGCGAACTGGCGCACCATCTCGCGCACGACCAGCCATTGCTGGTAGTCCTTCTTGCCGAACACGGCCGCGCGCGGCTGCACGCAGCTGAAGAGCTTGAGCACGACGGTGCAGACGCCGGTGAAGAAGCCGGGGCGGAAATGGCCTTCGAGCAGGTCGGCCAGCGCGGGGTCGGGCTCGACCCTGTAGGTCTGCGCGCGCGGATAGAGCTCGGCCTCGTCCGGCGCGAACACGAGGTTGCAGCCGACGCCGCGCAGCAGTTCGCAGTCGCGTTCGAGCGTGCGCGGGTAGCGCTCGAAATCCTCGTGCGGCGCGAACTGCAGCCGGTTCACGAAGATGCTGGCGACGACCGGCCCGCCGCGCTCCTTGGCCTGGCGCACGAGCGCCAGATGGCCCTCGTGCAGATTGCCCATCGTCGGCACGAAGGTGCAGCCCGTGGTGCCGGCCAGGGCCTGCCGCAACTCGGCGATGGTGTGGACGATGCGCATCGGGATTCGCCGGCCGGACCTAGTAGCCGTGCACGGATTCGTCGGGGAAGCTGCCGTCGCGTACGGCGGCGACGTAGCGCTCGAGGGCCGCGGCGATGCTCGGGGCGCCGTCCATGAAGTTGCGCACGAAGCGCGGCAGGCGGCCGCGCGTGACGCCGAGCATGTCGTGCAGCACCAGCACCTGGCCGCTGCAGCCGGCGCCGGCGCCGATGCCGATCACCGGCATCGGCAGCTCCACGGTGAGCCGGCGCGCGAGCTCGCTGGGCATCAATTCGAAGACCACCATCGCCGCGCCGGCGTCGGCCAGTTCATGCGCGTGGCGGCGCAGCGTCTCGGCCGCCTCGTCGTCGCGGCCCTGGACGCGGTAGCCGCCGAGCGCGTGCACCGATTGCGGCGTCAGCCCGAGATGGGCGCAGACCGGGATGCCGCGCTCGACGAGCGCGCGCACGACGGGCGCGGTCCAGCCGCCGCCCTCGAGCTTGACCATCTGGGCGCCGCTCTGCATCAGGCGCACCGAACTCGCGATCGCCTGCTCGGTGCCGGCCTGGTAGCTGCCGAAGGGCAGGTCGGCGACGAGCCAGGCATGGCGGTTGCCGCGCGCCACGCAGGCCGTGTGGTAGGCCATCTCGTCGAGCGTCACCGGCAGCGTCGTCGCGCGGCCCTGCAGCGCCATGCCCAGCGAATCGCCGACCAGCAGCACGTCGACGCCGGCCTCGTCGGCCAGGCGCGCGAAGCTCGCGTCGTAGCTCGTGAGCATGGCGATCCTCTCGCCCGCACGGTGCATCGCGCGCAGGCGGTGCAGCGTCATCGTCTTGCGTTCGTTCATCGCCGGGACCCCCACCGTTGGCCGGCCGGGATTATGGTGCAATGAGCGGCCGATGGGCTGGCGCATCGCCGCCCGCCGCCCCGACGATCGACCCGATGACCGCTGCCCGCGAACTGCTGCGCCCCGACTACCGCTACTGCCGCGCCGTGACGACGCGCTGGGCCGACAACGACATCTACGGCCACGTCAACAACGCCGTCTACTACCAGTACTTCGACAGCGTCATCAACCGCTACCTGATCGAGGAGGGCGGGCTCGACATCCGCGGCGGCATCGTCGGCTTCATCGTGCGCAGCGAATGCGATTTCCTGAGTCCGGTGCACTACCCGGGCGAGGTCGAGGTCGGCGTCGCGGTGGCCGCGCTGGGCCGCAGCTCGGTGCGCTACGCGGTCGCGCTGCTGCGCCCCGGCGAGGACGCGCCCTGTGCGCGCGGCGCGATGGTGCATGTGTTCGTCGATGTCGCCAGCGGCCGCTCGGTGCCGATACCGGATGCGCTGCGCCGCGCGCTGCAGCGACTCACCATTGAGCCTGCAGCCGACCCTCGACGACCCGACTCGGCCACTGCTTGAGGCCGCGGTCGCCGATCTTCGTGCAGTCGCCGCTGGCGAGGTCGAATTCCCATGCGTGCTTGGGGCAGGTGAGACGGTCGCCCTGCAGCGCCAGGTGCGGGATGTTGGTCGTCTGGTGCGGGCAGCGGCTGTCGTAGACGCGCCACTCGCTGGCCGAGCGATGCACGAACAGGCCGCGGCCGTCGCAGTCGACGCGCCCGCTCGCGCCGACGGCGATGGCGTCGGCGGCCATCACGTCGTGCCACTCGGGCGCGGCGCCGGCGCCGAGCGCGCCGGGCTGGAACTCGGGCAGGTCGAGCGCGAGGATGATGTCGACGGCCCAGACGATCTTCGTCAGCCCCAGCGTCGGGAACGCCATCAGCAGCGCGTCGAGGATCTCGGCCGGCGTGCAGCCGTCGCGCAGCGCGCGCGTGAGGTACTGCTTGAAGCCGCGCTCGGTCTGCGCGTCGACCTTGGTGATGACCGAGATCAGGTCGCGCGTCTTCGGGTCGAGATGGGTGCCGCATTCCTTGAGGAAGGCGAAGTAATGGCCGACGGCGTCGGGTCGGGCCTTGAGGAGGTAATTCAGCGCGTCGCTCATGCTGCGGTCCGGGTGGGTCGACGCCTCATTCTGGCATGCCGGAATGCCGCCGCGGCCTCCCTACAATCGAGGGATGCGCATCCTCATCGCCAACGACGACGGCTATCTCGCACCGGGCCTGGCCGCCCTGGTCCAGGCCTGCCGCGGCCTCGGCACGATCGACGTCATCGCGCCCGAGCAGAACGCCAGCGGCACGTCGAACGCGCTCACGCTGAACCGACCGCTGTCGATCTTCGAGGCCCGCGGCGAGTCGGTGCAGGGCTTCCGCGTCGTCAACGGCACGCCGTCGGACTGCGTCCACCTGGCGCTCACCGGGGTGCTCGAGCAGCGGCCCGACCTCGTCGTCTCGGGCATCAACAACGGCGCCAACATGGGCGACGACACGCTCTACTCGGGCACCGTCGCGGCGGCGATGGAAGGGTATCTGTTCGGCATCCCGGCGATCGCCTTCTCGCAGGCCGAGAAGGGCTGGTTGCATCTGGACGCGGCCGCGGCCGCGGCACGCGCCGTGATCGACCAGGTGCTGGCCACCCATGCGCTGGGCTCCGATCCCTGGCTGCTCAACGTCAACATCCCGAACCGTGCCGATGCAGCGACGCTGCCGCGGCGCGTCACCCGGCTCGGCCGCCGCCATGCCAGCGAGGCCGTCGTGCGCCAGGTCAATCCGCGTGGCGAGACGATCTACTGGATCGGCCCGGCGGGCGACGCGCGCGTGTGCGGCGACGGCACCGACTTCCACGCCGTGGCCGAGGGCTGCATCTCGATCACGCCGCTGCAGGTCGACCTCACCGATCA
This sequence comes from Burkholderiales bacterium, assembly GCA_018971105.1. Taxonomy (GTDB): domain Bacteria; phylum Pseudomonadota; class Gammaproteobacteria; order Burkholderiales; family Burkholderiaceae_C; genus Rubrivivax. The sequence goes on along the minus strand of JAGWVB010000014.1, from coordinate 23,254 downwards.
CGCGCTGCGCGCGCGCTGGGCCGAGCGGCTCGCGAGCCCCGCCGCATGACGCGCGCGCCGCGCTTCCCGCTCGCGCTCGACCGCGTCGGCGCCGCGCCGCGCACCAGGCCGGCCACCGAACTGCTGCGGCCGCAGCGCCCGCTCCAGCATGCGGCGCAGCATGCGCAGCAGCAGGCCCTGCACGAGGCGGCGGGGCGCGCGACGCCGGCCGGCCTGGGCCTGGACAGCGCGGCGATGCGCGCGCGCATGGTGCAGCGCCTGCGCGCCGAGGGCCTGGCCTGCGAGCCGGTGCTCGAGGCCCTGGCGCGGGTCGAGCGCCACCGTTTCGTCGATACCGCGCTCGCCAACCAGGCCTACGAGGACACGAGCCTGCCGATCGGGCTCGGGCAGACGATCTCCAAGCCCTCGGTCGTCGCGCGCATGCTGGCGCTGCTGTGCGAGGGGGCCGCGGCACGCGCCCAGGGCCATCTGGGCTCGGTGCTCGAGATCGGCACCGGCTGCGGCTACCAGGCTGCGCTGCTGGCCGAACTCGGGCGCAGCGTGGTCTCGATCGAACGGTTGCAGGCGCTGCACGACAAGGCGCGCGGCCATCTGGCCGGCGTGCGCAGGGCCGGCCTGCAGCTCGTCTACGGCGACGGCCGCCTCGGCCACGCGCCGCGCGCGCCGTACCACAGCATCATCGCCGCGGCGGGCGGCGACGCCCTGCCGCAGCCCTGGATCGACCAGCTCGCGGTCGGCGGCCGCCTCGTCGCGCCGACCTTCGACGCCGCCAGCGGCGGCCAGGTGCTGGTGGTGATCGATCGCGGCGCGGCGGGTCTGCAGCGCCAGCGTCACGATGCGGTCCATTTCGTCCCTCTAAAATCCGGCGCCGCATGAACATCCTATCGATATCCAACCGTAGCCGCCGCCTGCGTGCGCTCGCCGCCGCCGGCTGCGCCGCGTTCATCCTGCTGGGCTGCGCCGCGACGCCGACGCGCGCGCCGGTCGAGGACCGCAGCCCGGCGCGCATCGCCCATGCGCCCGCGCCCGCCGCCAGCGCGGCCGAGCCCGCGAAGGCGCCGCCCGGTGCCGAGAACGCCGGCAAGCCGGGCTACTACACCGTCAGGCCGGGCGACACGCTGATCCGGGTGGCGCTGGAGAACGGCCAGAACTGGCGCGACATCGTGCGCTGGAACGCGCTCGTCAACCCGGACCGGATCGAGGTCGGGCAGGTGCTGCGCGTCGTGCCGCCGGGGGCCGAGCCGGGCGCCAACGGCGTCAGCGTGAAGCCGGTCGCGCCGGTCGGAAGGGTCGAGACGCGCACGCTCGACGGCCGGCCCGTGGCCGGCGCGGCGCCGGCATCGGCGGCCGCGGGCGCCAATGGCACGACCGGCGCAGCCGTCGCGCACGAGGGCGACGAAGACATCAACTGGATGTGGCCGGCGACCGGCGCCATCGGTACCGCGTTCGACGAGGCGAAGAACAAGGGCATCGACATCCTCGGCAAGGCCGGCGATCCGGTGCTGGCCGCGGCCGACGGCCGCGTCGTCTACGCCGGCGCCGGTCTGCGCGGGCTCGGCAATCTCGTGATCGTCAAGCACAACGCGACCTACCTCTCGGCCTACGCCCACAACCAGACCCTGCTGGTGAAGGAGGACCAGATCGTCCATCGCGGGCAGAAGATCGCCGAGATGGGCGATACCGAGGCCGACCGCGTCGAACTGCATTTCGAGATCCGGCGCCAGGGCAAGCCGATCGACCCGCTCAAGCTGTTGCCGCCGCGCTAGACGGCACCTCCCGTGAGCAGCGGCTACGAATGGCTGGAGGTCGAGTCGCTCGACCTCGAGGCCCAGGGCGTCGCGCACCGCGCCGACGGCAAGGTGGTCTTCATCGAGGGTGCCCTGCCCGGCGAGCGCGTGCAGGTCCAGGTCGCGCGCAAGAAGAACCAGTGGGAGCAGGGCCAGGTCAGCGCGATCGAGCGCGAGAGCTCGCAGCGCGTGAGGCCCGGTTGTCCGCATTTCGGCCTCCATGCCGGCGCCTGCGGCGGCTGCAAGATGCAGCATCTGCACCCGGCCGCGCAGGTGGCGGTCAAGCAGCGCGTGCTCGAGGACAACCTCTGGCATCTGGCCAAGGTGAAACCCGGGCGCATGCTGCGCCCGATCGAGGGCCCGGCCTGGGGCTACCGCGACCGCGCCCGGCTGTCGATGCGCCATGTGGCCAAGAAGGGCCAGGTGCTGATCGGTTTCCATGAGCGCAAGTCGCGCTATGTCGCCGACATGACGGTCTGCCCGGTGCTGCCGCCGCGCGTGAGCGCGATGCTGCTGCCGCTGCGCGCGCTCGTCGGGTCCATGGACCAGCGCGACCGCCTGCCGCAGATCGAGCTCGCGGCCGGCGACGGCGTCACCGCGCTCGTGCTGCGCCATCTCGAGCCGCTGAGCGCGGCCGACCTGGGCCGGCTGCGCGAGTTCGGCGCCGCGCACGCGGTGCAGTGGTGGCTGCAGCCCCAGGGGCCGGAGTCGGTGCATCGGCTCGACGAGGCCGGGCCGGTGCTGGCCTACCGGTTGCCCGAGTTCGGCGTCACGATGCCGTTCAAGCCGACCGATTTCACCCAGGTCAACCCGCATATCAACCGCGTGCTGGTCGCGCGCGCGCTCGGGCTGCTCGAGCCGCAGCCCGATGAGCGCGTGATCGACTGGTTCTGCGGCCTGGGCAACTTCACGCTGCCGCTGGCGACGCGCGCGCGCTCGGTGCTCGGCATCGAGGGCAGCGAGGGGCTGGTCGAGCGCGCGCGCGCGAACGCGCGCGCCAACGGCCTCGCTGCCAAGACGAGCTTTGCCGCGCGCAACCTGTTCGAAATCGACGCCGCGGGACTGCGCGCGCTCGGCGACGCGCAGCGCTGGCTCGTCGACCCGCCGCGCGAGGGCGCCTTCGCGCTCGCCAAGGCCGTGGCCGACCTGCAGCAGGCGGGCGGCTGGCAGGGCCCGGCGCGCATCGTCTACGTCAGCTGCAACCCGGCCACGCTGGCGCGCGACGCCGGCCTGCTGGTGCACCAGGGCGGCTACCGCTGCGCGCTGGCCGGCGTCGTCAACATGTTCCCGCACACGGCGCATGTCGAGTCGATCGCGGTCTTCGACCGCGCCTGAATGAGAAACGGGGCCCGCGGGCCCCGTCGTCAGGCAGGGGCAACGCTCAGTCGCGCTGGCCGCCGAAGATGCCGAGCAGCGCCAGCAGGTTCGAGAACACGTTGTACAGGCTGATGTAGACGCCCAGCGTGGCGCTGATGTAGTTCGTCTCCTCGCCGTCCTGGACCCGCTTGAGGTCGTGCAGGATGAAGAACGAGAAGATGCCGATCACCAGCACCGAGATCGTGATCATCAGCGAACTGCTCTGGATGAAGATGTTGGCCACCATCGCCACCAGCGCCAGGATGACGCCGATGAACATGAACTTGGCCATGCCGCTCAGGTCGCGCTTGACCACCGTCGACAGCGTCGCCATGCCGAAGAACACGGCGCCGGTGCCGCCGAAGGCGAGCATGATGAGCGAGCCGCCGTTGCGGAAACCGAGCACCATCGCCAGCAGCCGCGCCAGCATCAGTCCCATGAAGAAGGTGAAGCCCAGCAGCAGCGGCACGCCGGCGGCCGAGTTCTTGTTCTTCTCGATCGCGAAGATGAGCCCGTAGGCCCCGATCATGAAGACCAGGAAGCTCATGCCATGGCCCAGCCGGGCCATGATGCCGGTCTCGACCCCGATCCAGGCGCCGAGCACGGTGGGCACCATCGAGAGCGCGAGCAGCCAGTAGGTGTTGCGCAGGACGCGGTTGCGTTCCGCAACCAGGGTGCCGCCGGCGGCGGAGCCGGCATAGCTCTGGATGTTGTCGTTCATTTAGCCTCCACGAGTTGAAAGACGCGTCATTGGACGCTTGCACGGCATTCTAGGTTCCATCCATCGGGCTTGGTGGACGACAAACCGTGTCCCGAACGCGGTATCGTTGCCCCATGAACACCAAACCGATGCTCCAAGCGGCGGATGTCCGTGCCATCGCCGCCGCCGCCGAGGCCGAGGCCCACCACCATGGCTGGGCCGTGACGATCGCGATCACCGACGACGGCGGCCACCTGCTGTGGCTGCAGCGCCTGGACGGCGCGACGCCGTTCTCCGCCCAGGTCGCCGCGGCCAAGGCGCGCACCGCGGCGATCGCTCGGCGTGAGACGAAGGGCTTCGAGGACGTGATCAACCAGGGCCGCTATGCGTTCCTGAGCGCGCCCGTCGACGGCATGCTCGAGGGCGGCGTGCCCATCGTCGTCGAGGGCCAGTGCCTCGGCGCCGTCGGCGTCAGCGGCGTCAAGTCGCCCGAGGATGCGCAGATCGCGCGCGCCGGCATCGCGGCCCTCGGCGCCTGAGCCGGCTGCGGCATCGCGCCGCAGCGGCTACAATCCGGCGGTTTACCTGCCAACACCGCAGCCCTAGCGAAACTCCGACGTCGGTTTCCCCTCGGACCCCCTTTGCAGCCCTCGACGCCTCGAGCGGCGGCAAGCGGCGCTGGGAGCGTGCAAACCCCGGAGCTTTCCATTTTGCTGCCCGTCCTGCCCCCCGCCTTGCTCGCCCTTGCAGACGGCACGATCTTCCGCGGCCATTCGGTCGGCGCGCCCGGCCGCACGGTGGGCGAGGTGGTGTTCAACACCGCCATGACCGGCTACCAGGAGATCCTGACCGACCCCAGCTACTGCCGGCAGATCGTCACGCTGACCTATCCGCACATCGGCAACGTCGGCGTCAACGACGAGGATGTCGAGGCCGACCGCGTCCATGCCGCCGGCCTGATCGTCAAGGACGTCTCGATGCGGGTCTCGAACTTCCGCGCCACGATGTCGCTGCCGCAGTACCTGCAGCGCGAGGGCGTGGTCGCCATCGCCGGCATCGACACGCGGCGCCTGACGCGCGTGCTGCGCCGCACCGGGGCGCAGAACGGCTGCATCGCGACCTTCGTCGAGGGCGTCGAGCTCGGCGCTGACGACGAGCGCGCCGCGGTCGAACTCGCGCGCGGCGCGCCGTCGATGGCCGGGCTCGACCTCGCCCAGGTCGTCTCGGCGCCGGCGGCCTACGACTGGACCGAGACCGAGTGGCGCCTTGGCCGCGGCTGCGCGACCCAGGAGGCGCCGCGGCACCATGTCGTGGCCTACGACTTCGGCGTCAAGCGCAACATCCTGCGCATGCTCGCCAGCCGCGGCTGCAAGGTCACGGTGGTGCCGGCGCGCACGAGCGCTGCGGCGGCGCTGGCGCTCGCGCCCGACGGCATCTTCCTCAGCAACGGCCCCGGCGATCCCGAGCCCTGCGATTACGCCATCACCGCCGTGCGCGAACTCGTCGCCACCGGCATCCCGACCTTCGGCATCTGCCTCGGGCACCAGATCATGGCGCTGGCGGCGGGGGCGCGGACCTTCAAGATGAAGGCCGGCCACCATGGCGCGAATCACCCGGTGCAGGACCTCGACAGCGGCCGCGTCAGCATCACGAGCCAGAACCACGGCTTCGCGGTCGACGCCGACTCGCTGCCGGCGAACCTGCGCGCCACCCATGTCAGCCTGTTCGACGGCACGCTGCAGGGCCTGGCCTACACCGACCGGCCGGCCTTCTGCTTCCAGGGCCACCCCGAGGCCAGTCCCGGCCCGCACGACATCGGCACCCTTTTCGATCGTTTCGTGGCGCTGATGGAGAAAAACTGAAATGGCCAAGCGCACCGACCTCCGCAGCATCCTCATCATCGGCGCCGGCCCGATCGTCATCGGCCAGGCCTGCGAGTTCGACTACTCCGGCGCCCAGGCCTGCAAGGCGCTGCGCGAGGAGGGCTACCGCGTCATCCTCGTCAACAGCAATCCGGCGACGATCATGACCGACCCGGAAATGGCCGATGCGACCTACATCGAGCCCATCACCTGGCCCGTGCTCGAGAAGATCATCGCCAAGGAGCGCCCCGACGCGCTGCTGCCGACGATGGGCGGCCAGACGGCGCTGAACTGCGCGCTCGACCTGCACCGCCACGGCGTGCTCGCCAAATACGGCGTCGAGATGATCGGCGCCAACGAGCAGGCGATCGAGAAGGCCGAGGACCGCATGAAGTTCAAGGACGCGATGACGTCCATCGGTCTCGACTCGGCCAAGAGCGGCATCGCCCACACGATGGACGAGGCGCTGGCGGTACAGAAGCGCATCCAGTCCGAGATCGGCGGCACCGGCTTCCCGATGGTGATCCGCCCCAGTTTCACGATGGGCGGCACCGGCGGCGGCATCGCCTACAACCCCGAGGAATTCGAGGAGATCTGCAAGCGCGGCATCGACCTCTCGCCGACGAGCGAGCTGCTGATCGAGGAAAGCCTGATCGGCTGGAAAGAGTTCGAGATGGAGGTCGTGCGCGACCGCGCCGACAACTGCATCATCGTCTGCAGCATCGAGAACCTCGACCCGATGGGCATCCATACCGGCGACAGCATCACCGTCGCGCCGGCGCAGACGCTCACCGACAAGGAATACCAGGTGATGCGCAACGCCAGCATCGCCATCCTGCGCGAGATCGGCGTCGACACCGGCGGCTCGAACGTGCAGTTCGCCGTCAATCCGAAGAACGGCCGGCTCATCGTCATCGAGATGAACCCGCGCGTCAGCCGCAGTTCGGCGCTGGCGTCGAAGGCGACCGGCTTCCCGATCGCCAAGGTCGCGGCCAAGCTCGCCGTCGGCTACACGCTCGACGAGCTGCGCAACGAGATCACCGGCGGCGCCACGCCCGCGAGCTTCGAGCCCAGCATCGATTACGTCGTCACCAAGATCCCGCGCTTCGCGTTCGAGAAGTTCCCCGCCGCCGATCCGCACCTGACGACGCAGATGAAGAGCGTGGGCGAGGTGATGGCGATCGGCCGCACCTTCCAGGAGAGCTTCCAGAAGGCGCTGCGCGGCCTCGAGACCGGCATCGACGGCCTGTCCGAGCGCAGCCGCGACCGCGACGAGATCGTCGACGAGATCGGCAACGCCGGCCCCGAGCGCATCCTCTATCTCGCCGACGCCTTCCGCATCGGCATGACGCTGGACGAGGTCTTCGAGGAGACGGCGGTCGACCCCTGGTTCCTGGCGCAGATCCAGGATCTCGTGCAGGTCGAGACCGAGGTCGCGCGCCGCGAGCTGGCGAGCCTGAGCGCGGCCGAGCTGCGCTACCTCAAGCAGAAGGGCTTCAGCGACCGCCGCCTGGCCAAGCTCATGGGCACCCACCAGCACGCGGTGCGCGAGCGCCGTCATGCGCTGGCCGTGCGGCCGGTCTACAAGCGCGTCGACACCTGCGCCGCCGAGTTCGCGACCCAGACCGCCTACCTCTATTCGACCTACGACGAGGAATGCGAGGCCGAGCCGACCGCGCGCAAGAAGATCATGGTGCTCGGCGGCGGACCCAACCGCATCGGCCAGGGCATCGAGTTCGACTACTGCTGCGTCCACGCCGCGCTGGCGATGCGCGAGGACGGCTACGAGACGATCATGGTGAACTGCAACCCGGAGACGGTCTCGACCGACTACGACACCAGCGACCGCCTGTATTTCGAGCCGGTGACGCTCGAGGACGTGCTCGAGATCGTCGACAAGGAGCGGCCCACCGGCGTCATCGTCCAGTACGGCGGCCAGACGCCGCTGAAGCTCGCGCTCGACCTCGAGCGCGCCGGCGTGCCCATCATCGGCACCAGCCCCGACAGCATCGACATCGCCGAGGACCGCGAGCGCTTCCAGCAGCTGCTGCAGCAGCTCGGCCTGCGCCAGCCGCCGAACCGCACGGCGCGCACCGAGGAGCAGGCGCTGGTGCTGGCGCAGGAGATCGGCTACCCGCTCGTCGTGCGCCCGAGCTATGTGCTGGGCGGCCGCGCGATGGAGATCGTGCACGGCGACAAGGACCTCGAGCGCTACATGCGCGAGGCGGTCAAGGTGAGCGAGAAGTCGCCCGTGCTGCTCGACCGCTTCCTCGACGATGCGATCGAGGTCGACGTCGACTGCATCAGCGACGGCACCCAGGTCATGATCGGCGGCATCATGGAACACGTCGAGGCCGCCGGCATCCACAGCGGCGATTCGGCCTGCTCGCTGCCGCCGTACACGCTGTCCAAGGCGCTGCAGGACGAGATGCGGCGCCAGGCCACGCTGATGGCCAGGGCGCTCAAGGTCGTCGGGCTGATGAACACCCAGTTCGCGATCCAGGGCGAGGGCGATGCCGCCGTCGTCTACGTGCTCGAGGTCAATCCGCGCGCCTCGCGCACCGTGCCCTATGTCTCGAAGGCCACCGGTCAGTCGCTGGCCAAGATCGCCGCGCGCTGCATGGCCGGGCGCACGCTGGAGTCGCAGCGCGACGCCGCCGGGCGCGTGCCGGCCGAGGTCGTGCCGCCTTACTTCAGCATCAAGGAGGCGGTGTTCCCGTTCAACAAGTTCCCCGGCGTCGACCCCATCCTCGGGCCCGAGATGCGCTCCACCGGCGAGGTCATGGGATCGGGGCGCACCTTCGGCGAGGCGATGCTCAAGAGCCAGCTCGGCGCCGGCTCGAAGCTGCCGACCCAGGGCACGGTCGTGATCACGGTCAAGAACGGCGACAAGGCGAGGGCGGTGGCGGTCGCGCGCGACCTCGTCGCGCTGGGCTACCAGGTCGTCGCGACCAAGGGCACGGCGGCGGCGATCGCCGAGGCCGGCATCCCGGTCCGGCTCGTCAACAAGGTCAAGGACGGGCGCCCGCACATCGCCGACATGGTGAAGGCGGGCGAGATCCAGCTCGTCTACACGACGGTCGACGAGACGCGCACGGCGATCGCCGATTCGCGCTATATCCGCACCGCGGCGCTCGCCAACCGCGTCACCTACTACACGACGATGGCCGGCGCCGAGGCCGCGACCGAGGCGCTCAAGCACCAGGACGACCTCGAAGTCACCTCGCTCCAGCAACTCCACGCCGAACTGCTTTAAACTGCGCGCCGTCTTCCGCCGCAGGCCGCCCCGCATGGGCCCCTGCGGCGGTTTCACTTTGCCCACCTGGATTTGCCCATGGTCACGATTCCCCTCACCCAGCGCGGCGCCGAGCTGCTCAAGAACGAGCTGCAGCGGCTCAAGTCGGTCGAACGCCATGCCGTGATCCAAGCCATCGCCGAAGCGCGTGCGCAGGGCGACCTGTCCGAGAACGCCGAATACGACGCCGCCAAGGACAAGCAGGGCTTCATCGAGGGCCGCATCAAGGAGCTCGAATCCAAGCTCGCGGCGGCGCAGATCATCGACCCGGCCGCGCTCGACGCCGGCGGCAAGATCGTGTTCGGCTCGACCGTCGACCTCGAGGACGAGGCCAGCGGCGCCAAGGTCACCTACCAGATCGTCGGCGACGACGAGGCCGACCTGAAGCTGGGCCTGATCTCGATCAGCAGCCCGATCGCGCGCGCCCTCATCGGCAAGGAGGCCGGCGATACCGCCGAGGTCCAGGCCCCGGGTGGCCTGCGGCATTGGGAAATCGTCGAAGTCCGCTATTCCTGAACCGGCCGCCGCCTGCGATGCATCCCTACGCCGAACGTGCACGCCGCATGCTGCCCGGGCTGTGGGCCGGCTGGCAGCTGTGCGTGGCGCTGCTCGCCACGCCGCCGCTGTTCGCGCTGCTGCCGGTGCACGATGCCGGGCGCATCGCCGGCCGCATGCTGGCCCAGGAGGCCTATACGAGCCTGGCGCTGGGCGTCATCCTGCTCGTCCTCGAGCGCCTGGCGGCGCGGCGCGCCGCCGAAGCCGGGCAGGGGAGCCAGTTCAGCGCCGGCATCGTGCTCGCGCTGGCGACGCTGCTGTGCACGATCGCCGGCTGGTTCGTGATCGAGCCGATGATGGCCGACGCCCGCGCCGGCCATGGCCCGCTGTCGTTCGGGGCGCTGCATGCGATCAGCGCCACCTTCTTCGGCATCAAGGGCCTGATCGTGCTGGCGCTGGCCTGGCGTGCGGCGACGCCGCCGCCGCCGCTCAGTCCTGCGCCTTGCGCTTCGGACTGACGGCGGGACGCTTGCGGTTGCGCTTGATCTGGCCGCCGGCGGTGACGCGCTCGTTGCCGTACACCTTGACCTTCTTCACCGTCGCGCGGTGGTTGCCGCTCTTGCTGAAGCTGACGATCTTGACGATGCGCGGCCCGGGCTGGCGGTCGTCGCGCTCGATCTTCTCCTTCGGCGGAATCGGGCGCCAGAGCACGAGCAGCTTGCCGATATGCTGGATCGGCGCCGCGCCGAGGCCGTCGGCGAGCGTGGCGAGCATGGTCTCGCGCTCGGCGCGGTCGTCGCAGAAGGCGCGCACCTTGATCAGGCCATGGGCGTTGAGCGCATGATCGATCTCTTTCGTGACGGCGGGCGTGAGCCCGTCGCCGCCGATCATCACCACCGGGTCGAGGTGATGGGCTGCGGAGCGGTGCTCCTTGCGTTGGGCGGGGGTGAGCTGGATCGCGGTCATGACCCCATTATCGTTTGCCCATGAAGATCGACAGCAAGAGCAAGAAGATCAACAAGGCCTGGCTCAACGACCATGTCAACGATCCCTACGTCAAGCTGGCGCAGCGCGAGGGCTATCGCGCGCGCGCCGCGTACAAGCTGCAGGAGATCGACGAGACGCTGAAGCTGCTGCGTCCGGGCCAGGTCGTCGTCGACCTCGGCGCCGCGCCGGGCGCCTGGAGCCAGTACCTGCGCCGCAAGTTCGCGCCCCGGGGCGCCGCCGTCGGCGCGCTCGACGGCACGCTGATCGCGCTCGACCTGCTGCCGATGGAGCCGATCGAGGGCGTGACCTTCCTGCAGGGCGATTTCCACGAGGAAGCCGTCGCCGCGGCGCTGACGGCGGAGCTGGCCGGGCGGCCGGTCGATGTCGTGCTCTCGGACATGGCGCCCAACCTCTCGGGCATCGCGTCGTCGGACTCGGCGCGCGTCGCGCATCTGGTCGAGCTCGCGGTCGCCTTCGCGCAACAGCACCTCAAGCCCGACGGCGCGCTCGTGTGCAAGACCTTCCACGGCAGCGGCTACAGCCAGCTCGTCAAGCTGTTCAAGGACAGCTTCCGCGTCGTCAAGCCGATCAAGCCCAAGGCCTCGCGCGACAAATCCGCGGAAACCTTCCTGGTCGGGCTGGGTCTGAAGCCGGCCAGGCAACCCGGATGAACCCTTGTCTGACCTAGAATCGTCCCCAATTGCCGTGGAATCCGGCGCGACGAGGTCGTCGCAGCGTACCGCCGAACTGGAAAAGGAGCCGCGGTGAACAATCAATGGTTTTCGAAGGTCGCTGTCTGGCTGGTGATCGCCCTCGTGCTCTTCACCGTGTTCAAGCAGTTCGACCACGGGACCGCGCCGGGCAACCAGATCAGCTATTCGGACTTCCTCGACGAGGTCCATGCGCGCCACATCAAGTCGGCGGTGATCCAGGAAGGCGCCAGCGGCGGCACCGAGATCATCGCCACGACGACCGACGACAAGCGCCTGCGCACGACCGGCACCTACCTCGACCGCGGCCTCGTCGGCGACCTCATCAACTACGGCGTCAAGTTCGACGTCAAGCAGCGCGAGGAGCCGTCGCTGCTGATGAGCATCCTCGTCAGCTGGGGCCCGATGCTGCTGCTGATCGGGGTCTGGATCTACTTCATGCGGCAGATGCAGGGCGGCGGCAAGGGCGGCGCCTTCAGCTTCGGCAAGAGCAAGGCGCGCATGCTCGACGAGGCCAACAACAGCACCACCTTCGCCGACGTCGCCGGCTGCGACGAGGCCAAGGAGGAGGTCAAGGAGCTGGTCGATTTCCTCAAGGACCCGCAGAAGTTCCAGAAGCTCGGCGGCCGCATCCCGCGCGGCGTGCTGCTCGTCGGCCCCCCGGGCACCGGCAAGACGCTGCTGGCCAAGGCCATCGCCGGCGAGGCCAAGGTGCCCTTCTTCAGCATCAGCGGTTCCGATTTCGTCGAAATGTTCGTCGGCGTCGGCGCGGCGCGCGTGCGCGACATGTTCGAGCAGGCCAAGAAGAGCGCGCCCTGCATCATCTTCATCGACGAGATCGACGCCGTCGGCCGCCACCGCGGCGCCGGCCTGGGCGGCGGCAACGACGAGCGCGAGCAGACGCTGAACCAGATGCTGGTCGAGATGGACGGCTTCGAGACCAACCTCGGCGTCATCGTGATGGCGGCGACGAACCGCCCCGACATCCTCGACCCGGCGCTGCTGCGCCCGGGCCGCTTCGACCGCCAGGTCTATGTCACGCTGCCCGACGTGCGCGGCCGCGAGCAGATTCTCAACGTCCACATGCGCAAGGTGCCGGTGGGCCAGGACATCCGCGCCGACATCCTGGCGCGCGGCACGCCCGGCTTCTCGGGCGCCGATCTCGCCAACCTCGTCAACGAGGCGGCGCTGTTCGCGGCGCGCCGCAACGGTCGCGTGGTCGAGATGGTCGACTTCGAGAAGGCCAAGGACAAGATCATGATGGGCCCCGAGCGCAAGTCGATGGTCATGCCCGAGGAGGAGCGCCGCAACACCGCCTACCACGAGGCCGGCCACGCGCTCGTCGCCAAGCTGATGCCCAAGACCGACCCGGTGCACAAGGTCACCGTGATCCCGCGCGGCCGCGCGCTCGGCGTGACGATGCAGCTGCCCGAGGGCGACCGCTACAGCATGGACAAGGAGCGCATGCTCTCGACCATCAGCGTGCTGTTCGGCGGCCGCATCGCCGAGGAGGTGTTCATGAACCAGATGACCACCGGCGCCAGCAATGACTTCGAACGCGCGACGGCCATCGCACGCGACATGGTCACGCGCTACGGCATGACCGACGAGCTCGGGCCCATGGTCTACGCCGAGAACGAGGGCGAGGTCTTCCTCGGCCGCTCGGTGACGAAGACGACGACGATGTCCGAGGAGACGATGCGCAAGGTCGACAGCGTCATCCGCCGCATCATCGACGAGCAGTACAGCCAGGCGCGCAAGCTCATCGAGGACCACAAGGACAAGATGCACGCGATGGCGACGGCGCTGCTCGAATGGGAGACCATCGACGCCGAGCAGATCGACGACATCATGGCCGGCAAGCCGCCGCGGCCGCCCAAGGACTGGGTGCCGGCCTCGACGAAGCCGCCCGGCGGCCCGCCTGCGCCGGTGGGCACCGACGGGGCGCCCGCGGCGGCCTGAGGCCGTCGCCCGAGTCGCGCGCGGGCCTGCGGGCCCGCATCGTCATCCGACCCTGGATCGCATGCACTGGCAGACCCGACGTTTCCGCATCGACCTGTCCGCTCCGCGCGTGATGGGCATCGTCAACGTGACTCCGGATTCGTTCTCCGACGGAGGGCGCTACGCCGACCAGGGCAGCGCGCTCGCGCAATGCGAGCGCCTGCTGGCCGAGGGCGCCGACATCCTCGACATCGGCGGCAGTTCGAGCCGCCCCGGTGCGACCCAGCCCGATGCGGCCGAGGAGCTGCGCCGCGTGCTGCCGGTGTTGCGCGAGGCCGTGGCGCTGGGCGTGCCGCTGTCCATCGACACCTGCGCGCCGCTCGTGATGCAGGCGGCGCTGGACGTCGGGGTCGACATCGTCAACGACATCCATGCGCTCGAGGCGCCGGGCGCCGTCGACTGCCTGGCGCGGCACCCGAACGCGGGCGTGTGCCTGATGCACATGCGCGGCGAGCCGGACACGATGAGCCGGCTCGTGCAGTACGGCGATGTCGTCGCCGAGGTGCGCGATTACCTGGGCGGTCGCGCCCAGGCCCTGATCGACGCCGGCATCGGCCGCGAGCGCATCGCGATCGACCCCGGCATCGGCTTCGCCAAGACCGATGCCCACAACCTGGCGCTGCTGGCGCGGCAATCCGAGCTGCTGGCCCTGGGCTATCCGCTGCTGGTCGGCTGGTCGCGCAAGCGCACGCTGGGCCAGATCACGGGGCGTCCGGTCGGCGAGCGCCAGGCCGCGAGCGTGGCCGCGGCACTCGCCGCCGTGCTGCGCGGCGCCCAGGTGCTGCGCGTGCACGATGTCGCGGCCACCGTCGATGCGCTCGCGGTGTGGCGCGCCGCGGCACGCGGCGGCCCGGCTTGAGGCGGGCACGGTTCCCATCAGTTCCCGCGCCGTGCGCAGGCCGGTAGCGGCGCGGCGCGGCGGAGTTCCAGAATCGCGCGCAGGAAGCAACCCATGACCAGACAATATTTCGGTACCGATGGCATCCGCGGCACGGTCGGGCAGGCGCCGATCACGCCCGACTTCATGCTCCGGCTCGGCCACGCCGTGGGCCAGGTGCTGCGCCGCGGCGCCGAGCGCCCGACCGTGCTCATCGGCAAGGACACGCGGATCTCGGGCTACATGATCGAATCGTCGCTCGAGGCCGGCTTCGCATCGGCCGGCGTCGATGTCCTGCTCAGCGGCCCGCTGCCGACACCCGGGGTGGCCTACCTGACACGGGCGCTGCGGCTGGACCTGGGTGTCGTCATCAGCGCCTCGCACAACCCGTACGCCGACAACGGCGTCAAGTTCTTCTCGGCGCGCGGCGAGAAGCTGCCCGACGACTGGGAGCTGGATGTCGAGGCCGAATTGACGAAGACGCCGCGCTGGGCCGATTCGGCCTCGCTGGGCAAGGCGCGCCGGCTCGACGACGCCGGCGGTCGCTATATCGAGTTCTGCAAGAGCACGGTGCCGCACCAGCTCTCGCTCAAGGGCATGAAGATCGTCGTCGATGCGGCGCACGGCGCCGCCTACCATGTGGCGCCCGACGTGTTCCACGAGCTCGGCGCCGCAGTCGTGAAGATCGGCTGCAGCCCCGACGGACTGAACATCAACGCCGGCTTCGGCGCGACCGCGCCGCAGGCGCTGCTGCGGGCGGTGGCCGAACACCGGGCCGACTACGGCATCGCGCTCGACGGCGACGCCGACCGGCTGCAGATCGTCGACGCCCAGGGGCGGCTGTACAACGGCGACGAACTGCTCTACGTGATGGCGATCGACCGCATCGCCCAGCAGCGGCCGGTGGCCGGCGTCGTCGGCACGCTGATGACGAACATCGCCATCGAGCAGGCGCTGGCCGGGCGCGGCATCGAGCTGGTGCGGGCCAAGGTCGGCGACCGCTACGTGCTCGAGGAGATGACGGCGCGCGGCTGGCAACTCGGCGGCGAGAGTTCGGGCCACCTGCTGGCGCTGGACCGCCACACCACGGGCGACGGCATCGTCAGCGCGCTGCAGATCCTGCAGGCGGTGCGGCGCAGCGGCGCCACGCTGGCGGCGCTGCTCGACGGCGTCGCCCTGTATCCGCAGACGATGATCAACGTGCGCCTGCGCGACGGCAGCGACTGGACGCGCAATGCCGCGCTGTCCGACGCGCGCCGGAGCGTCGAGCGCGAGCTCGGCAGCGCGGGCCGGGTGCTGATCCGCGCCTCCGGCACCGAACCGGTGCTGCGCGTGATGGTCGAGGCGCGCGACGCCGAGCTCGGCCGCCGCTGCGCCCAGCGCATGGCCGAGGCCGCGGCCTCGGCTTGAATGCCGTCAGCGGTCGGGGGAGGGGTGGGCAAGTGACGATTGCATGACAATGGCGTGACGTTGTCATATTCGCGGCGCCCGACTCGCGTTGTCATTCGAGCGTCACAGTGGTTTCTTACAGTGCAGGCTCCCTCCATAGCTACCTGGAAAGGCACCGCATGATCTCTTCCATCCGCCGATTTGCAGTCATCGGATTCGGCCTCGCGGCCGTCACCTCGGCCTCGTTCGCGCAAGACGTGACCGGCGCCGGATCGAGCTTCGCGGCTCCGATCTACTCGAAGTGGGCCGAGGCCTACAACAAGGCCAGCGGCGTGCGCCTGAACTACCAGTCGATCGGCTCCGGTGCCGGCCTGAAGCAGATCCGTTCGAAGACGGTCGACTTCGGCGCCTCCGACATGCCGCTCACCGACGCCGAGCTGGCCAAGGACGGCATGATCCAGTTCCCCACCGTCATCGGCGCCGTCGTGCCGGTGGTCAACATCAAGGGCATCGGCCCGGGCCAGATGAAGCTCACCGGCGCCCTGCTGGCCGAGATCTATGACGGCAAGATCACGAAGTGGGACGACCCGGCGCTGAAGGCGCTGAATCCCGGCCTCGCGCTGCCCGACGCGGCGATCTCGACCGTGCACCGTGCCGACGGTTCGGGCACGACCTACATCTTCACCGACTACCTCTCGAAGGTGAACCCGGATTGGAAGGCCAAGGTCGGCGTCAATACCTCGGTCAACTGGCCCAACGGCGTCGGCGGCAAGGGCAACGAGGGCGTGTCCTCGTTCGTGCAGCGCCTGCCGAATTCGATCGGCTACGTCGAGTACGCCTACGCCAAGCAGAACAAGATGGCGTTCGTGCTGATGAAGAACGCCGCCGGCAACTACGTCCAGCCGGGTGCCGACAACGTCAAGGCCGCGGCCGCCGATGCGCAGTGGTCCAAGAGCTTCTTCCAGATGCTGACGAACCAGCCCGGCAAGGAAGCCTGGCCGATCAGCGGCGCGACCTTCGTGATGATGCACATGGTGCAGGACAAGCCGGTCGACGCGACCAACACGCTCAAGTTCTTCAACTGGTCCTATGCGAACGGTGACGGCGCCGCCGCGCAGCTCGACTACGTGACGCTGCCCGAGTCGGTGAAGAACATGATCCGCCAGGAGTGGAGCAGCAAGATCAAGGACAAGGCCGGCAAGCCGGTCGCGTTCAAGTAAGCGGCTCGCAGGGCCCGCCGGCGCCGCACCCGTGGAGGCAGACTTGGCCGCTACACTCCCCGCCACCTCATACGACAAGAAAAACGAGATGGAGCGAGTGACGCCGTCAGGCGAGCCTGCGCAGCGTCGGCGCATCATGCCCTGGGGGGACGCGCTGTTCTCCCTCGTCGTCCACGCAGCGGCCTGGCTCACGCTGGCGCTGCTGGCCGGCATCATCGGCTCGCTGATCATCGGCGCGGCGCCGGCGATGCACCAGTTCGGCATCGGCTTCCTGTGGTCGAAGGACTGGGACCCCGTGCAGGACAAGTACGGGGGTCTGGTGATGATCTACGGCACGCTGATGTCGTCGTTCATCGCCCTCGCGATCGCGGTGCCGGTGAGCTTCGGCATCGCGCTCTTTCTCACCGAGATGTCGCCCAAGTGGCTCAAGCGCCCGCTGGGCATCGCGATCGAGCTGCTCGCCGCCGTGCCCTCGATCGTCTACGGCATGTGGGGGCTGCTCGTGTTCAGCCCGCTGCTGGTCACCTACGTGCAGCAGCCGCTGCAGACGATGTTCGCCAACGTGCCCTTCCTGGGCACGCTGTTCAGCGGGCCGCCGGTCGGCATCGGCCTGCTCTCGGCCGGCATCATCCTGGCGATCATGATCATCCCCTTCATCGCGGCGACGATGCGCGACGTCTTCGACGTCACGCCGCCGATGCTCAAGGAATCGGCCTACGGCCTCGGCTCGACGACCTGGGAAGTGGTCTGGAAGGTCGTCCTGCCGTACACCAAGACCGGCGTCATCGGCGGCATCATGCTCGGCCTCGGGCGCGCGCTGGGCGAGACGATGGCCGTGACCTTCATGATAGGCAATGCCAACCAGCTCGACTCGCTCTCGCTGTTCGACGCCGCCAACAGCATCGCCTCGGTGCTCGCGAACGAATTCGCCGAGGCCGGCGAGGGCCTGCACAAGGCGGCGCTGATGTACCTCGGGCTGATCCTGTTCCTGATCACCTTCATCGTGCTCGGCTTGTCGCGCCTGCTGCTGATGCGGCTCAAGCGCGGCGAGGGACGCCGCTCATGAGCCGGTCGGCAGGCGATGCGCAACGGCTCGCCATGCACCGCCGCCGCAAGCGCGTCAACGCGAGCGCGCTCACGCTCGCGCTGCTGGCGATGTCCTTCGGCGTGTTCTGGCTCATCTGGATCCTGGCCGAGACGGTCTGGCTCGGCTTCGGCGGCCTCTCGCTGCAGCTGTTCACGGTCTCGACGCCGGCGCCGATGGAGCCCGTCGGCGGGCTCGCGAATGCGATCGTCGGCTCCGGCATCATGGTCACGCTGGCGACGCTGATCGGCACGCCGATCGGCATCCTCGCCGGCATCTACCTGGCCGAGTACGGCCAGCGCAGCTGGCTCGGCCACATCACGCAGTTCATCAACGACATCCTGCTCTCGGCACCCTCGATCGTCATCGGCCTGTTCATCTACGCCATCGTTGTCGCGCCGATGAAGAGCTTCTCGGCCTTCTCGGGCGCCCTCGCGCTGGCCCTCATCGTGATGCCGGTCGTCGTGCGCACGACCGTGACGATGCTCTCGCTCGTCCCCAATTCGCTGCGCGAGGCCGCCTACGCGCTCGGCACGCCGAAATGGAAGGTGATCCTGTCGGTGACGCTCAAGGCCTCGACGGCCGGCGTCATCACCGGCGTGCTGCTGGCGCTGGCGCGCATCGCCGGCGAGACCGCGCCGCTGCTGTTCACCGCGCTGTCGAACCAGTTCTTCACGCTCAACCTGGGCGAACCGATGGCGAGCCTGCCGGTGACCATCTTCAAGTTCGCGATGAGCCCCTACGAGAACTGGCAGAAGCTCGCCTGGGCCGGCGTCTTCCTCATCACGCTGGGCGTGCTCGCGCTGAACATCATTGCGCGCGTGCTGTTCCGCAACAAGAACTGAGCCCCGCCATGGACCGATCCGTCGACATCTCCGCCACCGAGAAGATCAAGATCGCGGTGCGCGACCTGAATTTCTATTACGGCAGCTTCCACGCGCTCAAGCACATCCACCTCGACATCCCCGAGCGCAAGGTGACGGCCTTCATCGGCCCCTCGGGCTGCGGCAAGTCGACGCTGCTGCGCACCTTCAACCGCATGTTCGAGCTCTACCCGGAGCAGCGCGCCGAGGGCTCGATCGAGATCGACGGCGAGAACATCCTCGCCACCAAGACCGATGTCTCGCTCATCCGCGCCAAGGTCGGCATGGTGTTCCAGAAGCCGACGCCGTTCCCGATGTCGATCTACGACAACATCGCCTTCGGCGTGCGCCTGTTCGAGACCCTGCCGCGCGCCGAGATGGACGAGCGCGTGGAATGGGCGCTGCGCAAGGCGGCGCTGTGGGGCGAGGTCAAGGACAAGCTGGGCCAGAACGGCGCCGGCCTCTCCGGCGGCCAGCAGCAGCGGCTGTGCATCGCGCGCGGCATCGCCATCAAGCCCGAGGTGCTGCTGCTCGACGAGCCCTGCTCGGCGCTGGACCCGATCTCGACCGGCAAGATCGAGGAGCTCATCGACGAGCTCAAGGCCGACTACACGGTGATGATCGTGACCCACAACATGCAGCAGGCCGCACGCTGCTCCGACTACACCGCCTACATGTATCTGGGCGATCTGGTCGAATTCGGTGCCACCTCGGAACTCTTCATGAAGCCCAGAAAGAAGGACACTGAGGACTACATCACCGGCCGCTTCGGCTGAGCAAGGGCGAAGGCACCATGAGCGACAAGCATCTCTCGACGCAGTTCGATGCCGAACTGAGCGGCATCTCCAACCGGGTGCTCGAAATGGGCGGCCTCGTCGAATCCCAGGTCGCGCAGGCGATCTATGCGCTGACCCAGTTCAGCGGCGACACCGCGAGCCAGGTGCTGCAGCAGGAGGAGCGCGTCAACCAGCTCGAGGTCGAGATCGACCGCGACCTCTCGGCCATCATCGCGCGCCGCCAGCCCACCGCGCGCGACCTGCGGCTGCTGATCGCGGTGAGCAAGGCGATCGCCAACCTCGAGCGCGTCGGCGACGAGGCGGCGCGCATCGCGCGCACGGTGCAGCGCCTGATCAACACCGGCGTCTCGAGCCGGCTGCGCCTGCCGGTGGCCGACCTCGCCTTCGAGGCCGATCTCGCGATCGCCCAGCTGCGCATGTCGCTCGACGCCTTCGCGCGCCTGGACACGGCCAAGGCGCTCGAAGTGCTCAAGCAGGATGACCAGATCGACCAGGAATTCGACGGCCTGCTGCGCAAGCTCATCACCTACATGATGGAGGACCCGCGCACGATCTCGTCGAGCATCGACCTCGTCTTCGTCGCCAAGGCGATCGAGCGTGTCGGCGACCACGCCAAGAACCTCGCCGAGGTCATCATCTACATCGTCAAGGGCACGGATGTGCGCCACACGACCGTCGAGGCGGTCGAGAACATCGTGCGATGAGGAGCTCCAGCCCATGAGTACCGTGCTCGTCGTCGAAGACGAATCGGCGATCGCCGAGCTGATCGCGATCAACCTGCGTCATGCGGGCTACGACGTCACCGTCGCGGCCGATGCCGAGGCGGCGCAGCGCGAGGTCGACCGCGTGCTGCCCGACCTCGTGCTGCTGGACTGGATGCTGCCGGGCCAGTCCGGGCTGCAGCTGGCGCGGCGCTGGCGCACCGAGGCGCGCACGCGCGAGCTGCCGCTGATCATGCTGACGGCGCGCGCCGACGAGGCCGACAAGATCAACGGCCTCGACGCGGGCGCCGACGACTACCTGACCAAGCCGTTCTCGCCCAAGGAACTGCTGGCGCGCATCCGCGCGGTGCTGCGCCGCAAGGCGCCCGAGGCGCTCGACGCGGCGGTCGAGGTCGCGGGTCTGCGCCTGGATCCGGCGACGCGGCGCGTGCACCGCCGCGTCGGCGACGCGACGCTCGAGGTCAAGATCGGCCCGACCGAGTTCCGCCTCCTGCATTTCCTCATGACGCACCCCGAGCGCGTGCACAGCCGCGCGCAGCTGCTCGACCGCGTCTGGGGCGATCATGTCTTCATCGAGGAGCGCACCGTCGATGTCCATGTCAAGCGGCTGCGCGAGGCGCTCGCGCCGGTGCAGTGCGCGGCGCTGATCGAGACCGTGCGCGGGGCCGGCTACCGGCTGGCGCAACAGTTGAGCACGCTCGCGGCCTAGATCCAGCGCCGCGATGGGATGGTGGTTCGCACGCACGCTGGCGGCGCTGATGCTGGTCGTCATCGGCTCGCTTGTCGGGCTGCTGGTCGGCGCCATCGCAGGGCAGGCCGTGACCGGCATCCTCGCCGGCGGCATCTGCGTCGTCGCGGTGCTGGTGATCCGCGACTCGTGGCGCGGCCAGAGCCTGATGGGCTGGCTGCGCGGCCCGCAGGACGAGCCGGCGCCGCGCGACACCGGATTCTGGGGTGAGCTCGCCTACCGCACCGAGAAGGCGATGCGCACGCGCGAGGCGCAGGCCGGGCAGGAGCGCGACCGCCTGGCGCATTTCCTCTCGGCGATCGAAGCCTCGCCCAACGGCGTGCTGATGCTCGACGCCGACGATCAGATCGATTGGTGCAATTCGGTCGCGGCCCAGCATTTCGGGCTCGACCCGCAGCGCGACAAGCGCCAGCGCGTCACCAACCTCGTGCGCACGCCGGCCTTCGTGGCCCATCTGCAGGCCGCGAATTTCGACGAACCGGTGACGTTTGCGGGCCCGCTCGGCCGCACCACGCTGTCAGTGCTGGTGCGGCCCTACGGCGAGGGCATGAAGCTCGTGCTGACGCAGGACATCACCGAGCGCGAGCGCACCGAGGCGATGCGGCGCGATTTCGTCGCCAACGTCTCGCACGAGATCCGCACCCCGCTGACCGTGCTCGCCGGCTTCGTCGAGACGCTCTCGACGCTGCGCCTGTCCGAGCCCGAACGCCAGCGCGTGCTGGTGCTGATGGCGCAGCAGACCGACCGCATGCAGGCCCTGGTGGGCGACCTGCTCACGCTGGCCAAGCTCGAGGGCAGCCCGAATCCGCCCGCCGACACCTGGCTGCCGATGGCCGCGCTGATGCGGCGCGCCTGCGGCGACGCGATCACGCTCTCGGCCGGGCGGCACCAGGTCGAGGCCAGCGGCGGCGAGGACGCCGAGTTCGCCGGCAGCGAGCCCGAGCTCTACAGCGCGGCGGCCAACCTGCTGCACAACGCCGTGCGCTACACGCCCGAGGGCGGCCGCATCCAGATGCGCTGGCAATGGCGCGCCGAGGGCGGCGCCGAACTGCTGGTGATCGACAGCGGCATCGGCATCGCGCGCGAGCACCTGCCGCGGCTGACCGAGCGCTTCTACCGCGTCGACGGCAGCCGCTCGCGCGACACCGGGGGCACCGGGCTCGGCCTGGCCATCGTCAAGCATGTCGCGCAGCGCCATGGCGGCGAGATCGTGATCCAGAGCGAACCCGGCAAGGGCTCGACCTTCAAGCTCCAGTTCCCGGCCTGGCGCGTGCGCCGGCGCGAGGTCGCCGACAAGCCGGTGGCCGCCTGAAGCGGCCGCGGCGGAGCGGCGAGACGGCGGGCTGCGGCCGGCAGCGTCGGTCGGCGGGCGCGGCCGCTCAGCGGCGCCGGTAGATCAGGTTCCAGTCGTCGCGCACGGTCGGCCGCTGCACCTCGGCCAGCAGGACCCAGCCGGCGGGCGCCGGCCCCGTCGGGCGGTCGTGCGAGGCCAGCAGCAGGTAGCGGCAGCCGTCGTGGGCGGCGCCGGCGCGGGCGTCGACGCGCCAGGCGCCGAAATACTCCATCGCCGCGACCTCGGCCGGGGCCAGGCCCGGGGCCGCGACGCAGGCGCCGCGCGGCAGCCAGGGCGCGATGCGCGCCATCAGCGGGCGCGGGCTGCGTGCATAGTCCAGCGCCGACAGCAGCAGCGTCATCGCCAGCAGCCAGCCCAATGCGACACCGCCGGCCGGCAGCACGAGGCTCTTCCACAGCGCCTCGCGGTGGCGCCCGGTGCGCCAGCGCAGCAGCCACAGCCAGGCCGCGCTGCCGAGCAGGGCCGGCAGCAGCGCCGGCAGCGAGAAGCGCGCCTCGTAGCCCGGGATCAGGCGCGGCCCGATCGCCGCCTGCCAGGCCGGCCAGCCGGTCTGGAGCGCGAAATAGACCCACCAGACGGCGAGGGCGAAGAGGCTGAAGAAGCACATCGAGAACCAGTCGATCGCCGCCGACGCGCTGCGCCGGAAGGTCGGCAGGGCGAAAGCCGCCAGCACGGCCAGACCGGGCAGCGCGAGCATCAGGGCGCGGTCCGACCCGGCCATCGCGAAGCTGGCGATGAAGCCGCTGCAGGCCACGACCAGCGGCACCGCGAGATGCCGGTGCGCGAGCTGGCGCCGCCAGCGCCACAGCGTCCACAGCGCCAGCGGCCAGGCCGGCCAGGTGAACCACAGGCACAGCTCGACGAAGCCGCCGGCGTCGTCGGCATGCAGGGGCAGGGCGCGCCAGCGCCAGGCGCCGAGCCATTCGGCCAGCATCGCGGCCGCGGTCATCGCGAGCGCGATCCAGACCACGCTGGCGCGCGCCGGCGCGTAGCGCGAACGCGCGCAG
>JAGWVB010000252.1 GCA_018971105.1 Burkholderiales bacterium | reverse complement strand
AGCACGATGTAGATGAAGATCACCGCCAGCGCCATCGCCGCGAGCAGGCCGCCGAAGGCCTCGGCCTGCTGCTGCATCTGGCCGCCGACATCGAAGCTGTATCCCGGCGGCAGGTGGGTCTCCTTGATCAGCTTCTGCACGTCGGCGCCGACATCGCCCGGGCTGCGGCCCTGGACGCCGGCGAAGACGGCCTCGCGCCGCTGCAGGTTCTGGCGCCGGATGACCTCGGGGTTGAACACCGGCACGATGTCGGCGACCGAGTCGAGCGCGATCGGCGTGCCGTCCTTGGCGAACGCCACCGGCAGCCCGCGCAGCTGGTCGACGCTGCGCCGCTCGTGCTGCGGCAGCCGCAGCACGACGGGGACCTGCTCGCCGTCGGGCGTGGTCCACCAGGTCGCGGTCTCGCCGTTGACGTAGGCGCGCAGGCTGGCAGCGAGCTGCGGCGCGGTGATGCCGAGCTCGCGCACGGCGCCGTCCTTGAGCCGCAGCGCATAGGCCGGCAGCCCCGGCTTGACCGAGGACTCGACATCGACGGCGCCGGGGATCTTGCGCACCTGGGCCGCGAACTCGTCGGTCACGCGCGCCAGCCCGACGGGATCGTTGCCGAGGATGGCGACATAGATCGGGCGGTCGAAGCCCAGGCTCGCGTCGGTGCCGGGGATGCGCGCGATGTCCTTGCGGATCGCGTCCTCGACCTGCTTCTGGCTGCGCCGGCGCAGGTGGCGGTCGGTCAGCTTGACGTTGATCCAGGCCAGGTTGCGCTGGCCCGGGCCGCCGACCCAGGTCGAGATCGTCTCGACCTCGGGCAGCGCGCGCACGATGCGTTCGATCTGCTGCGTCTTCTCGTTCGTGCGCTCCAGGCTCGAGCCCACCGGCATGCGCAGCGCGAGCTGGGTGTAGCCCTGGTCGGTCTGCGGCACGAACTCGGTGCCGACGAGCGGCGCGAGCGCGAGCGCGGCGACGAAGCTCGCGATGCCGATCGCCACGACGACGCCGCGCGGCGTGATCGTCGCCCGGCGCCAGCGCCGCGGGCTGGCCCTGTCGCGCCGCGCCTGCGCGTCGAAGCCGCGGCCCCAGGCCGGCAGCGGCAGCGACCAGCGGCGCGCGCTGAAGATCCAGTGCAGCGTGCGCTCGTAGACGCCGTGCAGCCCTTCGAGCGCGGCATCGGTCGCGCGCAGCGCGTGGGCGATGCCGGGGAAGCGCTTGAGGTGCTGCGCCGGCGGGTCGGCCCAGACGGCCGAGAGCATCGGATCGAGCGTGAAGCTGACGAACAGGCTCACCAGCACGGCGACGACGACGGTGATGCCGAAGGGGTAGAAGAACTTGCCGATGATGCCGCCCATGAACGCCACCGGGGCGAACACGGCGCAGATCGCGAACGTCGTCGCCATCACCGCCAGGCCGATCTCGTCGGTGCCCTCGAGCGCCGCGCGGTGATGGTCCTTGCCCATGTGGACATGGCGCACGATGTTCTCGCGCACGACGATGGCGTCGTCGATGAGCAGTCCGATGCACAGGCTCAGCGCCATCATCGTCATGAAGTTCAGCGTGAAGCCAAAGGCGTAGACGGCGATGAAGCTGCTGATGACCGAGATCGGCAGCGTGAGGCCGGTGATGATCGTGCTGCGCCAGCTGTGCAGGAACAGGAAGACGATCGCCACCGTCAGCAGCGCGCCCTCGATCAGCGTGCCGCGCAGGCCGTCGAGCGAGCTCTTGACGTAGTCGCTGTCGGCATTGATGAGCTTCAACTCGACATCGGGCGGCAGGTCCTTGCGGATCTCGTCCAGCGCCTGCTTGATGGCGTCGCCGGTGGCGACGATGTTGGCGTCCTGCTGGCGGAAGATGTTGAAGTTGATCGCGCGGCGGCCGTCGACGCGCGCCAGCGAATCGGGCTCGCGCTCGCGCTCGACCAGGGTGCCGAGGTCGCCCAGCGTGAGCGCGAGGTCGCCGCGGTGCGCGACGACGAGGTCGGCGAAGCGGCGCGGGTCGCGCACCTTGCCCTCGACGCGCAGCAGCGCGTCCTGCGTCGCGTTGCTGACCAGCCCCACCGGCTGGTCGGTGTTGGCGGCGGCCAGCGCGCTCGCGATCTCGGCCGGCGTGACCTGGTAGGCGCGCAGCCGCGCCGGGTCGAGGTCGATGCGCACCTCGCGCTGCGTGAGGCCGTTGATCTCGACGCGCGCGACGCCGGCCACGCGCTGCAGGCGCCGGCCCACGACCTGGTCGCCGAGGACGCTGAGCTCGCGCGTCCCGCGCAGCGAGGCGCAGCCGCCGTCCGGGGCCGAGGCCGCGCCGGCGCAGCGCGCGAGCAGCGCCACCTCGACCACGGGTTGCGCGTTGTCGTTGTTCCAGCGCGCGATGGTGGGCTGGCGCACATCGCGCGGGAAGCTGCTCTGCACCGCCGAGATGCGGTCGCGCACGTCCTGCATCGCGCGGCCCATGTCGGTGTCGAGGCCGAACTCGATGCTCATCGTGCCCTGGCCCTCGAGCGAGCGCGAGACGATGCGCTTGACGCCGGCGATGCTGTTGACCGACTCCTCCATCGGCTTGATGACCTCGCGCTCGACGGCCTCGGGGCTGGCGCCGGGGTAGAGCACCTCGAGGTAGGCGCCGGGGAAGGTGATGTCGGGCATCTGCTCGACGCCGAGCCGGGCGTAGGAGAACAGGCCGAGCACGCACAGCGCCACCATCACCATGCAGGCGAAGACGGGGTTGGCGATCGAGACGCGGGTGATCCACATGCTGCCGCTCCGGCGCTCAGCGCAGCGCCGGCGCCGGCGCCGCGGCCGAGGCCACCGGCGTGCGCGCCGCGACGACGACGGCCTTGGCGCCCTCGCGCAGATTCTCGAAGCGCGCCGCCAGCACCTGGCTGGCGGCGTTCACGCCGTGCAGGATCTCGACCCGGCCGCCGGCCGCATCGCGCCGGCCGACCGTGACGGCACGGCGCGCGAGCGCGCCGCCCTCGATGACCCAGACATGGTCCTGCCCCGAGTTGTTGCCGATCGCGCTCGCCGGCAGCGTCAGGCGCTGCCGGTCGTCGGCCAGCGTCACGCGCACCAGCCCGTACTGGCCGGCGCGCAGCGTCTCCTTCGGGTTCGGCAGCGCGACGGCGACGCCGATGCTGCGCGTGCCGGGCTCGGCCGCCGGCGCGATGCGCGCGATGCGGCCGGCGACCGGCTCGTCCACGCCCTCGACCCGCACCTGCGCGGCCATGCCCGGCGCCAGCCGCGAGACCTCGTGCGTGCCGACGTTGCCGGCGAGCTCGAGCTGCGCGAGGTCGACGATCGAGACCAGCTGCTGCTCGGGGCTGACCTTCTCGCCCGGCAGCGCATAGCGCTTGGCGACGATGCCCGAGATCGGCGCCACCAGCGTCGCGTCGCGCTGGCCGGCGCGCGTCGTGTCGAGCGCGGCCTGCGCCGCGTCGAGGCCGGCGCGTGCCGTCTCGAGCGCGGTGCGCGAGTTGTCGAGCGCGATCTTGGAGATGAACTGCTGCGCCACCAGGCGCTCGTTGCCGTCGAAGGTGCGCTGCGCCTGGTCGAGCGCGGCGCGCGCCGATTCGAGGTTGGCGCGGCGCTCGGCGAGGCGGCTCGCGAGGTCGGCGATCTCGATGCGGCCGATGACCTCGCCGGCGCGCACCCGGCTGCCCTCGAGCACGGCAAGCTCGCTCAACGTGCCCGCGGCCTTGGCGCGCACGACCGCCGTCTGCGGCGCCACCAGCGGGCCGGAGAACTCGATCACCCGCGGCAGCGCCGCCAGGCGCGGCTGCACGACCTCGCGCGGCGCGAACTCGAGCGCCGCCGCGTCGCCGCTCTTGGCCTGCGCCTGGGTGAACGGGCTCTTCAGCGCGCCGGTGTACAGCGCCGCACCGGCGCCCGCGAGCAGGACGAACCCGATGCCGCCGCCGATCAACCACTTTCTCGCATCCATCACTCGGGTCCCTTCTCGACCGCGGCTGCTCGTGGCACCGCGCTGCGCGAGTTTCGGCCATCCGGACGATCAGGATCCGGGGCGTGCGACGAAGAGACGGGTTGCGGCGATGAAATGCAGCGCAAGCCGGACCGGCCGCATGGCCGCGACGCCGGGCCGGATCGGGCCGGTGCCGCGGCGCCGATTGCACCACAGCGGCGCGGCCGCCGCTCAGACCGTGTCGGCGCTCTCGCGCTGGTGCTGGGCCAGCGCCCAGCGTTCGAGGTCGGCGGCAGCGAGCGGGCGGGCATAGAGGTAGCCCTGGCCGCGATCGCATTCGAGCTGGTACATCAGGCGCGCCTGGCCCTCGGTCTCGATGCCCTCGGCGACGGTCGTCATGCCCAGCGTGCGCGCGACGCGGATCGTCGCCTCGATCAGCACGCGGTGGTATTCCACGTTCTCGGCATGCTGGACGAAGCTGCGGTCGATCTTCACCGTATCGACCGGCATCTGGTGCAGGCAGGCCAGGCTCGAATAGCCGGTGCCGAAATCGTCGAGCGCGAGCTGCACGCCCAGCGACTTGAGCTCGCGCAGCGTCGCCTGCACGCGCTCCTCCTGCGCCGCCAGGCTCTCGGTGACCTCGAGCTGGAGTTGCGGCGGCGACATGCCGCAGTCCCGCAGCAGGGCCCCGACCTCGTCGGCGAGGCCGGCGCGGTTGAGCTGGGCACGCGAGAGGTTGACGGCGAGCAGGCGCGGCGCCGCGCCGCCCAGGCGCCGGCGCCAGTCGACGAACTGGCGGCAGGCGCGCTCCAGCACGAAGGCGCCGAGCGCGTCGATGAGCCCGCATTCCTCGGCCACGCCGATGAACTCGACCGGCCCGACCAGCCCGCGCACCGGGTGCAGCCAGCGCACCAGCGCCTCGACGCCGACGAGCGCGCGCGTCTCGAGATCGATCACGGGCTGGTAGACGACGAAGAGCTCGTCCTCCTTGAGCGCGCGCCGCAGGTCGGCCTCCAGCGCCAGCGTGCGCACGACGCGCTCGTGCATCGAATCGTCGAACAGCACCCAGCGCCCGCGCCCGGCGCGCTTGGCCTCGTACATCGCGGTGTCGGCGTTGCGCAGCACGGCCTCGGCGGCGTCGCCGGCGCTCTCGGCCGCGGTGCCGCCGTTGCACAGCACGACGCCGATGCTGGCGCTGCTCTGCACCGGCTGGCAGCCGACGAGATAGGGCTCGGAGAGCTCGCGCAGCAGCCGCTCGGCGATGACGCCGACGGTGGCGGCGTCGTGCACGCCCTCGAGCACGACCACGAACTCGTCGCCGCCCAGGCGCGCGGCGATCGGCGCCGGCCCGTCGGACGCGGACTCGACGCGCGCGACCGCGTCGCCCGGGCGCACCGTGCGCTGCAGCCGCGCCGCGATCTGGCGCAGCAGCTCGTCGCCGGCGCCATGGCCGAGCGTGTCGTTGACGTCCTTGAAGCGGTCGAAATCCATGAACAGCACGGCGAAGCCGTAGCCGGGGTGGCGCGCCGCATGCTCGATCGCATGCTCCAGGCGCTCCATCACGACGATGCGGTTGGGCAGCCGGGTCAGCTCATCGGTGCGCGCGCTGTCGCTGAGCCGGTCCTGCAGCGCGCGGCTCTCGGTGATGTCGAGGAAGCAGGCGACGACGCCGCTGATCTGGCCCAGCGGGTCGCGCTGCGGCTCGGTGTTGACCATGAGCCAGCGCAGCTCGCCGTCGGCGCTGCGCACGCCCATGGTCTCGTTGTGCAGCGCGACGCCGCTGGCCAGCGTGCGCTGTGCCGGCTGTTCCTCGAGCGGGTAGGCGCTGCCGTCGCAGCGCAGCGCCTGCCACTGCGCGTCGACCGGCTCGATGCCGGCGAGCTGCGACTGGCGCAGCCCGAGCAGGCGCTCGGCGGTGCGGTTGGAATCGACGATCTCGCCGCCCGGCGCGTGCACGACGACGCCCGCCGGCAGCGCCGCCCACAGCGCCTGCAGCTTGGCCTGCTGCATCGCGCGCGCCGTGACATCGGTGCACACGCGCACGAAGCCCTCGATCTGGCCCTGCTCGCCATGCAGCGGACGCAGGTCCACGTCGAGCCAGAGGTCGGCGCCGCCGCGTGTGCGGTGCAGCCATTCCTGGCGCGTGCCCTGGCCCTGGCGCAGCGCCTGCTGCACGCGCCCGAGCACGGTGTCGTCGGCATGCGGGTGCGCCAGCAGCTCGCCCGGTCGGCGGCCCCAGGCCTCGTGCAGCGGCCAGCCGGTGCGCTGCTCGAAGGCCTCGTTGACCCAGAGCACGAGGTCGGCGGCGTCGCTGATCAGCACCAGCGCCGCCGTGTGTTCGGCCACCATCGCCAGGCGCCGCAGTTCGGCCGCCTGCGCGTCGAGCCGCACCGAATGCCGACGCAGCGAGCGTGCCGTCGGCTCGATCAAGGCCAGCCCCAGGCCCAGCAGCAGCGCGGCCATGCCGATCAGGCCCCAGCGCACCCGGTTGTGCACGCGGCCCACGCGCGCCTCGACCGCCGCATGCAGCACCGTGCGCAGGCGCTGCGCGGCCGCCAGCGCGGGCGCGATCCGGTCCTGCACCGCGGCGTTGCGCGGGCCCAGGTCGGCCGCGTCGGCCTCGCCCTGCGAC
>JAGWVB010000251.1 GCA_018971105.1 Burkholderiales bacterium | reverse complement strand
GCGCCTGCCGCTGTGGCGCTGGTTCGCGCCCTGGGTGCTGCCGCGCGGGCTCGTGGCGCAGGCGCTGGCGGCGGCCTACGGCCATCGCGATCGCGTCAGCGGCGATCTCGTCGACCGCTATTTCGAACTCGCGCTGCGCGACGGCAACCGCAGCGCCTATGCCCGCGCACTGCACGAGCAGCAGCCCGCGACGCCGGCCCAGCTCGCCGCGCTCAGGCTGCCGACGCTCATCCTCTGGGGCGGGCGCGACCGCCTGCTGCCGCCGGCTCAGGGCCTGCGGCTGCAGCAGGCGGTGGCCGGCAGCAGGCGCATCGTCATCGACGACCTCGGTCACCTGCCGCAGGAGGAGGACCCGGCACGATCGCTGGCGCCGGTGCGCGCCTTCCTCGGGCTGCGCTGAACGCCGCCAGCAGCGCCAGCGCCGCCAGCGCGCAAGCCAGCGTTCCCGGTTCGGGCGCGGCATGGGCCTGGCCCGCGACGGCCAGAGCGCGCGCCGTGGCGTCCCAGTCGAGCACGGCCGGCAGGGTATCGACGGTATCGACGTCGCTGCCGGCATCGGCCGTCGTCAGCGCGACGGCGGTGGCGGGCATGCCGGGACGCCGGCGCAGGCGTTCGCCGAGCACCGAGACGTTGCCGCAGACATCGGGGATCATCACCGAGACCTTCTTGCCGGCCTTGTCGCGCGCCTCGTAGAGCGAGGCCAGCTCGTGATGGCCGGGGACGAAATTCACGCGCGTGCCCACGCACAGCGTCATCGCGTAGGTCATCGCGATCCGATGGTGGTCGAAGCGGCGGCCGCTGCGCTCGCCGCGGATGCCGCTGTTGTCGATATAGAGCCGGTCGGCGATCTGGCCCGCCCGGACCTCGGCCGCGATCGTCTGCACGACCTCGGGCGGCAGCGCGGCCGTGTAGAGCGCCTGCTCGACGGTGCCGCGATAAGGATTCGACCCCGGCCGCGCCCAGGCGCAGGAATGGCGCAGCGCCAGCGCCTTCAGCGGCGCCCCGGGCCGGTCGCGGTTGGCGAGCGCGAGCGCGCGCTCGGCTGCCGCGCGCAGCGGGTGGCGGCGCGGCAGCGGCCGGCCGTAATCGCTCGCGCCGGGCACCAGCGCGAGAGCGCCATGGCCGGCCGTGCCGGGAACGAGCGCGACGATGACCGCGGCGAGCGCGCCCAGCGTGGCCGCGGCCGCCACCGGCAGCGCCGCCTGGCGCCACCAGCGCCTGCGCAGGGCGTCGTCGCGACCGGGGTTGCGCCGGTGCGGCATCAGGCCCTGCCAGCCGCAACCGGTCGCCGTGCAGGCATAGCGCCGCAGCGCGGGCTGGGTGAGGTCGGCCGCGTGCCGGCGCGTGCGCCGCAGCGGCGCGCCGCAATCCAGGCACAGGGGTACATAAGGGGTTGGATCCATCGCAAGGCTCGTTGGCGCCCTCCCCGCGAACGCGGGTACGGGCCCTGACGCCTTATCGACCGGCCGGCAGCCCCACTTGAGCCGGCGCCGCCGTGACCGATGTCACCGCCGCTGCGCGCTGCGCCGCGGCCACACCGGGCGCGGCGCGCGCGGCGGCCTCGCGCGGCGCCGGTTCAGGCGCACTCAGACGATGATGGGCTCGGGCTCGAGCCGGATGCCGAAGCGGCCGTAGACGCTTTCCTGGATCGCGCGCGCCAGCGTCACGACCTCGGCGCCGCTGGCGCCACCGCGATTGACCAGCACCAGCGCCTGGCGTTCGTAGACGCCGGCGCGGCCGATCGACTTGCCCTTCCAGCCGCAGGCGTCGATGAGCCAGCCGGCGGCGAGCTTGATGCTGCCGTCGGGCATCGGGTAATGCACGATCTCGGGGTCGCGGCCGATGATGTCGCGGCACTGCTCGGGCGTGACGACCGGGTTCTTGAAGAAGCTGCCGGCGTTGCCGATCCGCTTCGGATCGGGCAGCTTGGCGCGCCGGATGGCGCAGATCCAGTCGAAGACGGTGCGCGCATCGGGCTGCGTCACGCCGGTCTCGGCCATGCGCCGCTCGAGGTCGAGGTAGCCCAGCACCGGCTGCCAGGGCTTGGGCAGGCGCAGCCGCACGCGCGTGATCACCGACTTGCCCGCCAGATGCTGCTTGAACACGCTGTCGCGGTAGCCGAAGCGGCAGGCCGCGGCGTCGAGCTGCACCGTGCGGCCGGTGACGAGGTCGATCGCGTCGAGCGATTCGAAGCGGTCCTTGAGCTCGACGCCGTAGGCACCGATGTTCTGCACCGGCGTGGCGCCCACCGAGCCCGGGATCAGCGCCAGGTTCTCGAGTCCGGGCCAGCCCTGCTCGAGCGTCCAGGCCACGAGCTCGTGCCAGTTCTCGCCCGCGCCGGCCTCGACGATCCAGGCCTCGGGATCCTCGCGCAGCAGGCGGCGGCCGCGGATCTCGATCTTGAGCACGACGGCGTCGACATCGCGCGTCAGCACGAGATTGCTGCCGCCGCCCAGCACGAGCTTGGGCGCGACGCCGTATTCGGGGTGGTCGACGACGCGGCGCAGCTCGGCTTCGCTGCCGATGCGCACCAGCGTGCGCGCCTGCGCCGGCAGGCCGAAGCTGTTGTGCTCGCGCAGGCTCGCACGCTGTTGCACGTTCAGGGTCGTCGGGACGGATGGCATCGGCCGATTTTCGGGCATATTCGGGAGGCCCCCCTCCCCCACCTCACCGCCCATGCCCAGCTTTGACGCCGTCATCGAGTCCGATCTGGTCGAACTGCGCAATGCCGTCGACCAGGCCACGAAGGAAATCGCCACCCGTTTCGACTTCAAGGGCAGCTGCGCGGCGGTCGAACTCGCCGCCGCCACGCCCAAGCAGCGCGAACTCACGCTCTGGGGCGACAGCGATTTCCAGCTCGAGCAGGTGCAGGCGGTGCTGCTGTCGCGGCTGGCCAAGCGCGGCGTCGACGTGCGCTTCCTCGACCTCGGCGCCAAGCCGCAGAAGATGGGCGGCGACCGCCTCAAGCTCGTGGTGCCGGTGAAGAACGGCATCGACGCCGAGACGGCCAAGAAGATGCAGGCCGCGCTCAAGGCCTCCAAGCTCAAGGTCCAGGCCGCCTTCCAGGGCGATGCGCTGCGCGTCAGCGGCGCCAAGCGCGACGACCTGCAGGCCGCGATCGCGCTGCTGCGCAAGGAAATGACCGAATGGCCGCTCGGCTTCAACAATTTCCGCGACTAGTCGCCGGCGCGCTGGCGTTGCTGGCGGCCGGCGCCGGCGCGCAGAACATCGTGCTCGCCGGGCGCATGGGCGGGCGCGGGCTGTTCGTGATCGACGGCCGCACCGCCACGCTGGCGGTCGGCCAGTCCGCGCTCGGCGTGAAGCTGCTGCGCTGGTCGGGCGACGCGGCCGAGGTCGAGAGCTCGGGCCGCGAGCTGCAGCTGCGGCTGGGCGCGGCGCCGGCGCAGATCGGCGGCACGCCGCCGCCCGGCGCCACGCGCGAGGTCGTCATCAGCGCCGGCCCGGGCGGCCATTTCAGCGCCGCCGGCGCCATCGACGGCAAGCCGGTGCAGTTCCTCGTCGATACCGGCGCCACGCTGGTCTCGCTGAGCCAGGACCTGGCGCAGCAGCTCGGCATCGACCTGAGCCAGGCGCGCCGCGGCATGACGCAGACGGCCAACGGCGCGGTGCCGATCCGCATCGTCACGCTGAGCAGCGTGCGCGTGGGCGAACTCGAGTTGAGCAACGTCGGCGCCGCCATCGTGCCGCAGCCCATGCCGATGGTGCTGCTGGGCAACAGCTTCCTCGCCCGCGTGCAGATGCGGCGCGACAACGACGTCATGCGGCTGCAGCAGCGATAGCGAAGATCGCGAACGATCGTGCTAAAAACGCGGCTCCCCCGCCGCGCAGGAGACCGCCGCCCATGGATCTGAACTTCACCGCCGAGGAGACGGCGTTCCGGCTCGAGGTCCGGCAATGGGTGGCCGACCACCTGCCGGCGGCGACCAGCCACAAGGTGCGCCACGGCCTGCGCCTGTCGCGCGACGACCTGCAGGGCTGGGCGCGCATCCTCGGCGCCCGGGGCTGGCTCGCGGCGGGCTGGCCGCGGGAATTCGGCGGCCCGGGCTGGAGCGCGATCCAGAAGCACCTGTTCGACGAGGAATGCGCGCTCGCCGGAGCCCCGCGCATCGTGCCCTTCGGGCCGGTGATGGTGGCGCCGGTGATCATGGCCTTCGGCAGCCCCGAGCAGCAGCGCCGCTTCCTGCCCGGCATCGCCAGCGGCGAGGTCTGGTGGAGCCAGGGCTACAGCGAGCCCGGTTCGGGCAGCGACCTGGCGAGCCTGAAGTGCCGCGCCGAGCGCCGCGGCGACGTCTACATCGTCAACGGCCAGAAGACCTGGACCACGCTGGCGCAGCACGGCGACTGGATCTTCTGCCTCGTGCGCACGAGCAGCGAGGGCAAGCCGCAGACCGGCATCAGCTTCCTGCTCATCGACATGAAGAGCCCGGGCGTGACGGTGCGGCCGATCGTGCTGATGGACGGCGAGCCCGAGGTCAACGAGGTGTTCTTCGACGGCGTCGAGGTGCCGGCCGCGAACCTGATCGGCGAGGAGAACAAGGGCTGGACCTACGCCAAGCACCTGCTCGCGCACGAGCGCACCAACATCGCCGACATCAACCGCGCCAAGCGCGAGCTCGAGCGGCTGAAGCTCGTCGCCAAGGCCGAGGGCGTCTACGACCATGGGCGCTTGCGCGACCAGATCGCGCTGCTCGAGGTCGACATCGTCGCGCTCGAGATGCTGGTGCTGCGCGTGATCTCGGCCGAGAAGAGCGGCCAGCAGAGCCTGGACATCGCCGGCCTGCTGAAGATCCGCGGCAGCGAGATCCAGCAGCGCTACGCCGAGCTGATGATGCTGGCCGCCGGACCGCTGGCGCGCGCGCGCATCGACGAGGCGATGGAGGCCGGCTGGCAGGGCGACCTGGCGTTCCCGGCGTCGCTGCTGACGCTGGCGCCGACCTACTTCAACCTGCGCAAGACGACGATCTACGGCGGATCCAACGAGGTCCAGCGCAACATCGTCGCGCAGACGGTCCTGGGGAGCTGAGGCATGGATTTCGATTTCTCCGACGACCAGCAGTCGCTGCGCGACGCCGTGCGACGCTGGGTCGACAAGGGCTGGGGCATCGAACGCCATCGCGCGCTGGCGCGCGCCGGCGGCGCGACGCGCGCCGTCTGGGGCGAACTCGCCGGGCTCGGCCTGGCCGGACTCGCCGTGCCCGAAGCGCAGGGCGGCATGGGCCTGGGCGCCATCGAGGCGATGGTCGTCGCCGAGGAACTCGGCCGCGGCCTCGTGCAGGTGCCCTACGCCCATGCGGCGCTGATGGCCCCGCGCCTGCTCGCCGCCGCGCCCGGGCGGCTGCGCGCGGACTGGTTGCCGCGCATCGCGGCGGGCGCGGCGCTGGTCGTCCCGGCGCTGCAGGAGCGCCACGCGCGCTACCACATCGAGGCAGTGCGCGCGCGCGCCAGCGGCGGCGGCGACCAATGGATGGTCGACGCCGTCAAGTGCCTCGTCCCGGCCGGCGACGAGGCCGACGCCTACCTCGTGCCGGCACGCATCGACGGCGGCGAACGCGACGCCGGCGGCATCGGCCTCTTCCTCGTCGAACGCGGCGCCGTGCGCGTGCGCGGCTACCCGACGCAGGACGGCGCGCGCGCCGCCGACCTCAGCTGCGTCGCCGCGCCGGCGCAGCTCGTCTGCCGCGACGGCCACCCCGAACTCGAGGCGGCGCTGGACATCGGCGTCGCGGCCAACTGCGCCGAGGCGGTGGGGCTGATGGACCGGCTGGTCGAGATCACGGTCGAATACCTGAACCAGCGCAAGCAGTTCGGCGCCGCGCTGGCCAGCTTCCAGGCCCTGCGCCACCGCATGGCCGACGTCAAGATGCAGCTCGAACTGGCGCGCTCGATGAGCTATTACGCCAGCCTCAGGCTCGAGGCCGAGCCGGCGGCGCGGCGGCATGCCGTGTCGCAGGCGCGCGTGCAGCTCGGCCAGAGCATGCGCTTCGTGGGCCAGCAATGCATCCAGCTGCACGGCGGCATCGGCTGCACCGACGAGTACATCGCCAGCCATTACTTCAAGCGCCTGACGATGCTCGAGCTCAGCCTGGGCGACACGCTGCACCACCTGGGGCAGGTCGCCGCCGCCATGCGGGACCACGCCGGGGTCTTCGTCTGAGGCGATGTCCGCCGCACTCGCGCCCGGATCCATCACCGACGTCGCCGGCCTGCTCGTCGGCCATGCCGCCGAGCCGGGGCGGCCGACCGGCTGCACGGTCGTGCTCTGCCCCGAGGGCCGGGTCTGCGGCGTCGCGGTGCGCGGCGGCGCGCCGGGCACGCGCGAGACCGACCTGCTGCGGCCCGAGAACAGCGTCGAGCGCGTGCACGCGCTGCTGCTCACCGGCGGCAGCGCCTTCGGCCTCGATGCCGCCGGCGGCGTCATGCGCTGGCTCGACGAGCGCGGCCACGGCCTCGCGGTGGGGCCGACGATCCGCGTGCCCATCGTCCCCGCCG
Source organism: Burkholderiales bacterium (assembly GCA_018971105.1). Classification (GTDB taxonomy): domain Bacteria; phylum Pseudomonadota; class Gammaproteobacteria; order Burkholderiales; family Burkholderiaceae_C; genus Rubrivivax. Next base: position 44 of record JAGWVB010000251.1, on the reverse strand, counting down.
CGGTGCTGTTCGACCTCTGGGTCGGCGACGCGCGCATCCGCCCC
>JAGWVB010000250.1 GCA_018971105.1 Burkholderiales bacterium | reverse complement strand
GGCGGCGCCCTCGCCCGGCACGCGGCCATAGGGGTTGCCACGCGTCCCTGCCTTGCCCGGCGCGCCGGCACCGTGCAGCAGCCCTTGCAGGTCGAGCCACAGCAGGGCATCGGCGGCGAGGCCTGATTCGGCGGCCAGCACGACGGCCATGGCGCCGGGTGCTTCGGTCAGTGCCTGGCGCGCCGCGAGCAGCGCGTCGATGCCGGCCGCATGGCCACCGGCGACGATGGTGATCCGTTGCCAGGGCCACAGCGGGTGCTGCATGGCCTCGCCGATCCGTGCGGCCACGCCGTCCGGCATGCCCGGCCTTTCGGCGTCGGGCACGACCAGCCAGAGCAGGCGGGGCGCCGCCTGCAGCGCATCCCATTGCGGCAACAGCGCCTGCGTGAGCTGGGCCAGCGCGTGGCGGGCCAGCAGGGCCCAGCGCGCCGCGTCGTAGCGCTGTTCGTCGGGGAAGCTGCTGATGCGCGGCGCGGCGCCGGCGGCGTCGCGATAGACGGGATGGCGACCGAGCAGCGCGAGTTGCGTGCGCACCGCCGCATCGGCCAATCGGATGTCGGTGCCCGAAGGGAACGTGCAGGCCGCAGCGAGGATGCAGGGCGCCGCGTTCACGCGTCGGCCTCCGCGTCGCGGTCGGCCGCGGGCCAGTCGAGGTCGTCCGTCACCGGCGCCGCCGGGCGGTCGAGCGGGCGCTGCTTCAGGCGTATCCGGGTTCTGTCGAGGCGGTTGACCCGGGCATGGCAGGGCAAGGCCAGGTGGTGCACGACGCTGACCCGAGGATGGTCGGGTTCGAGGATGAGGCTGTGGATCAGCGCGCGGCCGGCGACCGACGTGCCGTCGTCGAACAAGGTCTGGAACGCCAGCGTGAGCCTGGGCAAGATGAACGCCAGGCGGCCGTTGGCGGCGTAACCGGGTGGCGTCAGGTTGAAGAGCACGATCTCCTCGCCGCCGCGCAGATGGCCGGCCACCTGCTGCCCGGCCGGTGCGAGCTGCGCGTGGCGCGGATCGAGATCCAGCGGCGGCAGGGGACGGCGATCGTCGAACCAGGCCTGGTCGTAGGTGCCGGCATATCGGCGGCGTGGCGGCCAATGGCTGGCCACGGGACCGAAACCCAAGGGCGCGGGCCGGTCGCGCGGGCGGCGTATCGGCCGCTCGATGGGCTCGATATTGGGCAACCAGATGCGCCCCTCGGCATCGGGCTGGATGCCGCGGCCCAGGGGATTGCCGCTGCCGTTCGCGGCGTCCAGCTCGTCGCCGCCGAAGGCTCGCTCCCACACCAGCGGCATGCGGCGAAAGGGCAAGGCGGGGCTCGGCGCCTGGGAGAGCAGGCCGCGCTGCCAATGGCGATCGCCGGAAATCCGCGCCGTGCGCGTCAGCGACCCGACGCGAAAGCCGACCCGCAATTCGGTGACGGGCGCCGCACCCTGGGCATGGGCGTGACCGACGAGCAGGATGTCCGTGGCTGGCTTGGGCGGCCCCAGGTCGGTGTCGTAGCGCAGGCTGGCCAGGCCCGCGTGCGGCAGCGGGCCGCTGTGGACCGGCACCTGCTCGGCGGCGACGCGGGTGCTGCCGTCGGCCCCGATGTCGTAGGTCGCCTTGACGGCGACGATCCAGACCTCGGCACCGTCGCCGTCGCGTATCCAGCTGCTGTCGGCGGCGAACGGCGTGCGGTTGTCCAGCGCCCACATGGCTCAGTTCAGATCGATCTGGCCGCCGACGATGCGATTGACGCCCTCGGCATCGCTGAGGATGTACTGCCCGCGCAGGGCGATCTTGCCGTTCGGGTACAGCGTGATGCTGGACTTGCCGCATCGCAGGGTGATGCGTCGACTGGCTTCGAACAGCAGTTCCTCTGCCATGGGTGCGGGCGCGCTGAGCGGCCGCACCGGTGCGGCCTCGGCGGCTTCCGCCGGCAGCGACAGGAACCACTCGATTTCCTCGTTCATGGCTGGCAAACCCCTTCAGTTCAGTTCGTGGAGCCTGGCGCGTTGGGCGCTGGCGGGCAGGTCGGTGGGAAACAGCGGACCGCGGGTGAGGTGTTGCAGATGTTCGGCAGCCAGGGGACGCGAGGCCAGCAGGCCGGTGCCCAGTACCGTGGCGAGCCAGCCCGGCGCGATCGGGCGCCCGGCCAGGTAGCGCCGGCCGCGCTGAAAGTCGCCTGCGTGGAGTCGCCACCAGGCGGCGAACGCGCCCGCGTCGGGTAGCGGCAGTTCGCCGTCGGCAGCGGCTTCGGGCAGGCGATCGTCTTCGTCGGCGGCCCTGACGGCAGGCTCGGCCGGCTCGGCCGGGACACCGAGCCAACCGTCGCGCCCCGGGTCCGAGCCGGTGATGAGCGAGATTGCCGCGGCGGCCGTGCGAGCCCAAGGCGGATCGCGCAGCGCTTCGATCAATGTCGGCAGTGCATCGACCGCGCCCAGCCAGCCCAGCGCCTGCAGGCAGGTGCCGCGCCGATGATCGGGCGCATCCGGGCGTGGCAGCACTCTCGAGGCCAGCGTCGGCGCATGCAAGGCGAGCGAGCGCAGCGCGGCCGTCGACAGCGCGCGGCGCAGGCCATCGCTTTCGTCGTCGGCCAGTGTCAGCAGGGCCTCGACGGCCGCTTCCCGGGCTTGCGGCGGACCCACGGCGAGCAAGGTCTGCGCGGCCGCCAGACGCACGCTGCCCTCGCCATGGTCGAGGTACTCCGATGCCACCGGCGCCAGTTCGCTCCGGCCACAGGCGCGGATCCACTGCAGCGCCGCGACGACGTTCGGCGGCGCGGTGTCCAGCGTCCTCAGCCAGTCCCTCGTGCGCTCGTCCAAGCCCGGCATCTCGCGACCGCGGCGGCCCGCCAGGTCGAGCCGCAGCGGCGCGGGCAACGCCTCGATGGCGGACTCCAGCAACGGACTTGCGGGCGTCCAGGCGAGCGCGCCGGTCCAGGCGGGCATCAGGTCCGCCACGGTGGTCGCGAGCGCCGCGGCCGCCTCCAGCAACGCCCTGTCCCGCGTGCCCAGACCGAAGCAGGCGAGGGCGAACAGTTCGGCCCTGCGCAGTGGCACCTCCAGCCGGCGCTGCATGTGGCGGCGCGCGGCATCGTCCAGCGCCACCAGGGCGTCCAAGGCGGCCTCGATGCGGTCGTCGTAGGCGCAGAGATCGGCGAAATCCAGCTCCTGGCCAGCCAGCCGGTCGGCGCGTCGGCTCCAGCGCGAGGCCAGCAGATCGGTGTATTGATCCGCCAGTTCGGCCGCGGTGCAGGCGACGAGGCCGGAAAGCGATGCTGCGCGAACGCTCGTCGACGGGGTCAATGGTTGCATGGCTTCGATGGGTTCGAATGCGGGGCTGCCCTGACGGCGATCCGCGCTGGGACGCGGCGCCCCGAGAGGGCATGACCTAACCGAGTATTGCATCGGGCGGCCCGGCCGTCGATTTCTTCATGCCTGCGCCGGCGGCCATCCGCAGACCCTGCGTTCAGCGCAAGATGGGGCCCTCGGCACTTGAGAACGACCACCATGACGGACGCGCTCGTACGCATCGACATCGACGACCGCATCGGCTGCATCACGCTCGACCACCCGGCCAGGCGCAACGCGCTGTCCGAGGCGCTCGTGCACCAGCTCATCGCCGGCCTGGCCGATCTGAAGGAGCGCGGCGCGCGCGTCGCGATCCTGCGCGCGGCGCCGGGGGCCAAGGTCTGGTCGGCCGGCCACGACGTGACCGAGCTGCCGCGGGACGGGCGCGACCCGCTGGGCTGGGACGACCCGCTGCGCTACCTGATCCGCGAGATCGAGAACTTCCCGGCGCCGGTGATCGCGCAGGTCGAGGGCGGCGTCTGGGGCGGCGCCTGCGAGACGGTGATGGCCTGCGACCTCATCGTCGCCGCGCCCGGCGCCACCTTCGCGGCCACGCCCGCCAAGCTCGGCGTGCCCTACAACGTCAGCGGCATGCTGACCTTCCTCAACGCCGCCGACATCCGCATCGTCAAGGAGATGTTGTTCACGGCGCAGCCGATCCCGGCCGAGCGCGCCGAGCGGCTCGGGATCATCAACTACCTCGTGCCGGCGGCCGAGATCGAGGCCTACACGCGCGCCATCGCGGCGACGATCGCCGCCAACGCGCCGCTGAGCATCGCCGTGATGAAGGAGCAGCTGCGCATCCTCGCCGGCGCGCACCCGATGTCGCCGCAGGGCTTCGAGCGCGTGCAGGGGCTGCGCCGCCTCGTCTACGAGAGCGAGGACTACCTCGAGGGGCTGCGCGCCTTCCTCGGCAAGCGCAAGCCCGAGTTCCAGGGGCGCTGAGCGGCGCGCCGCGCCCTCACGCCTCGTCCGGGTCCCGGCATTCCCCGGGCAGGCGGCGGGCGCTGCCCTCGTCGCCGACGCTGCAGGTCTTGCCGTCCGGCTGCGCCTTCAAGTGGCCATGGCGGCATGCCTGCGCATGGTCGGCCTTCCTGCGTTTCCATTCATGCATCGCCGGCTCCATCCGGTGCGGAGATTCGAGCCCTTTGCATGCGGCCCGCGACCGGGATCCGGCGCCCGGTTGCGCCGGCACGAAAAAACCGGCCTTGCCAGACCGGCCCGATCCGGGCCTCGAGCGCAGATCGATCGCGGTCAGGATGGCCGATCTCGAATGCCACAAGGCACGCGCATCGACCCGAGCATGCGCCGGGTATCGGAGGGCTGTTTCCGGAATGCCGATGCGGCGTTCGACGCGCCCCTCGCCACCGGCTTCGAATGCGCCTGGAGCCGGCCTCGCCTGCATGCCGCGGCTGCCGGCCTGGCCTGCGCGCGGCTGCGTGCAACGCGGCTTCAGCGGCTCGACCGGTGCTCGCCGCCGGCGCGCCGCGCCGGCACCGCATCGGCGCCGCCCCTCGCGTCCTGTGCGTCGCGCGGGCAGCAGCGCGCCAGCGCCGCTGCCAGCGTCGCATGCGAGACCGGCTTGGCGACGCAGTCGTCCATGCCCGCCGCATCGTAGGCGCGCAGGTTCTGCGCCATCACGTTCGCCGTCAGCGCGATGATGGCGACGCGGCCGCGCGCCCCGGGCAGGTCGCGGATCGCGCGCGCCGCCATCTCGCCGTCCATCTGCGGCATCTGCGCGTCCATCAGGATGCAGTCCCAGTCCTCGTCGCGCGCGCGCTCGAGTGCGCGCACGCCGTCGCCGACGACGACATGTTCGTGGCCGAGATGGTCGAGCATGGCCGCGATGACGAGCTGGTTCACCTCGTTGTCCTCGGCCACGAGTATGCGCAGCGGCGTCGCCGCGTCGGCCGTCGGCGCCCAGGGCGCCGCCGCGTCGGGCGGCCGCTGCGCCGCGTCGACGACGTCCAGCGGCACGCGCAGGCCGAAGCGGCTGCCGACGCCGAGCTCGCTCGCGACGCTGATCGTCCCGCCCATCAGCTCGACGAGCTTGCGGCTGATCGCCAGCCCGAGCCCGCTGCCGCCGAAGCGCCGCGCCGTGCTGCCGTCGGCCTGCGAGAAGCGCTCGAACAGCCGCGGCAGCACCTCGGGGGCGATGCCGATGCCGGTGTCGACGACCTCGAGCCTGAATTCGGTCCGGCCGTCGGCGCCGGCGCCGAAGGCGAGCGCGACCGTGACGCAGCCTTGCTCGGTGAACTTGATCGCGTTGCCGAGCAGGTTGAAGATCACCTGCCGCAATCGATTGACATCGCCGGCCAGAAGAGACGGCGCGGCGGCGGGCGCCTGCAGCTCGAGCGTCAGGCCCTTCTCGAGCGAGCGCGCGCGCAGCGCCGCGACGCTGTCCTGCACCAGGCGCAGCGGGTCGAAGGCTAGCGATTCGAGCTCCATGCGGCCGGCCTCGATCTTCGAGAGGTCGAGGATGTCGTCGATCAGCACCAGCAGGGCCTGGCCGCAGGATTCGATGGTGGCGGCGTATTCGCGCTGCGCCTCGTTCAGCGGCGTGCGGCGCAGCAGCGCGTTCATCCCCAGCACGCCGTTGAGCGGGGTGCGCATCTCGTGGCTCATCGTCGCCAGGAACTGCGACTTGGCCGCATTCGCCGCCTCGGCCGCCTCCTTGGCGGCGGCGAGTTCGCGTTCCGAGCGCGTGATGTCGCGGAACACGCCGACGATGCCGCCGTCGGGCGTGCGGCGCTCGATCGAGTGGATCACGATGCCGCCGGACAGCTCCTGCTCGCGCGTCGCATAGCCGCTGCGGTGCTGGCGCAGCCGCTGTTCGGCGTAGGCGCCGCGCTGCCGCCCCAGCGGGTCGACCGGGTACAGCGCCTGCGCGGCGATCTCGACCAGGCGCTCGAACGGCACGCCCGCCGCCACCGCGGGGCGCAGCCAGGGGAACATCTCGAGATAGCGCTCGTTCCAGGCCACGATGCGGTCCTCGGCGTCGCACAGCAGGAAGCCGTCGGCCATGGCGCCGAGCGCGCGGTCCAGCGTGGCCTTGTCGCGATGGCTGTCCGAGCGCGCGCGCGCCAGGCGCGTCATCTGCCACTGGATCGCGGCGGCGGCCGCCAGCGTCAGCAGCACCAGCGCGGCGGTGGCGGCGAGCGTCGTGCGCGCCTCGTGCCGGTACGGCGCGAGCGCGAAATCGGCCGGCGCCGCGACGACGACGCGCAGCCGCGCATACAGCAGCGG
>JAGWVB010000249.1 GCA_018971105.1 Burkholderiales bacterium | reverse complement strand
CTGGCTGCGCGGCACCAACGGCAGCGGCAAGACGAGCCTGATGCGCATCCTCGCCGGGCTCTCGGCGCCGGCCGCGGGCGAGGTGCTGTGGAACGGCCGCGCGCTGCGCGAGGCCGGCGCCGGCGTGCGCCGCGGCGTCGTCTACATCAGCCATGCGAACGCGCTCAAGGACGACCTGACGCTGCTGGAATCGCTCACCTACCTGGCGCGCCTGGCCGAGCTGCCCGAAGCCGAGGCGCTGGCGCTGCGCGCGCTCGAGCGCGTCGGGCTGACGGGGCAGCGCAAGCTCGCCGTGCGCCTGCTCTCGCAGGGCCAGCGCCGGCGCGGCGCGCTCGCGCGGCTGGCGCTGGACGAGGCGCCGCGCACCTGGATCCTCGACGAGCCCTACGACGCGCTCGACAGCGACAGCATCGCCGCGCTGTCGGCGCTGATCGAGGCCCAGGCCGCGCGCGGCGGCGCCGTGCTGCTGACGAGCCACCAGCCCGTCGCGCTGGCCGGGCTGCGCGAGCACGCGCTGCGTGCGCCGGCGGTGCCCGCGCGGCGCGCCGATTCTTGACAGCGGTCAAGCAAGCAAGAGCTAGCCGGGCGCCGCGGCGCCGGATCGCTTATCTTCGCCGCCATGCCCTGCCGCCCGGCGCCGTCCGGCGCCGCCGGGCCGCGGCGCGGCAGCGGGACCATCTCCTCCGGCGTCCGTCCCTACAATCCGCTTTTTCGCTGATGAATGAACACCCGATGCCAGCCCCTGCACGGCGCCGCAGATGAATTCGGTGCTGCTCGCGACGATGCAGCGCGACCTGCTGCTGGCGCGCCGCCGGCGCGTCGAGGCCCTGCTGCCGCTGGGCTTCTTCGTCGTCGCCGCCGGGCTGTTCCCGTTCGGCGTCGGCCCCGAACCGCAGATGCTGCGCCAGATGGCGCCGGGCGTGGTCTGGGTCGGCGCGCTGCTCGCAGCGATGCTGTCGGTGACGCAGATGTTCGCCAGCGACCACCACGACGGCTCGCTCGAGCAGATGCTGCTGGCGCCGCAGCCGCTGACGCTGCTCGTGGTCGGCAAGGTCGTCGGCCATTGGCTGACGACGGGGCTGCCGCTGGTGATCGCGGCGCCGCTGCTCGGACTGCTGTTCGACATGAGCGGGCCCGGCATCGTCGCGCTGACGACGGGGCTGCTCATCGGCACGCCGGTGCTGAGCCTGCTGGGCGCCGTGGGCGCGGCCCTGACGCTGGGCCTGCGCAGCGGCGGCGCGCTCGTCTTCCTGCTCGTGCTGCCGCTGACGATACCGACGCTGATCTTCGGCGCCGGGGCGGTGGGCGCGGTCGACAGCGGGCTCTCGGCGCAGGCGCATTTCTCGCTCATGGGCGCCCTGCTCATCCTCACCGCGATCGGCGCGCCGCTGGCGACGGCGGCGGCGCTGCGCATCTCGCTCGATTGAACATGGTCCCGGTGCGCCGATGAACGCCGTCCCCCTGCGCTGGTCGACCTTCGCCGCCCCGTCGCGCTTCTACGCGCTCGCGGGCCGGCTCGTGCCCTGGCTCTGGGGCGCGGCCATCGTGCTCACGCTCGTCGGGCTCTACATCGGCATGCTCGTCGCGCCGACCGATTTCCAGCAGGGCGACGCCTACCGCATCATCTTCATCCACGTGCCGGCGGCCTGGATGTCGATGGTGCTGTACCTGGCGATGGCGTTCTGGGCCGCGATCGGCTGGGCCTGGAACGTGCGGCTGTCGTCGATGCTGGCGCGCGCGCTCGCGCCCACCGGCGCGCTGTTCACCTTCATCGCGCTGTGGACCGGCGCCTTCTGGGGCAAGCCGACCTGGGGCACCTGGTGGGTCTGGGACGCGCGGCTGACCTCGGAATTCATCCTCCTGCTGCTCTATGTCGGCTACATCGCGCTCACCGAGGCCATCGACGATCCGCGCCGCGCCGCCAACGCCGGCGCGCTGCTGGCCATCGTCGGCGCGGTGAACGTGCCCATCATCTATTTCTCGGTCGTCTGGTGGAACACGCTGCACCAGGGCTCGTCGATCAGCCTCACGAAGGCGCCCTCGATGGCGGCGACGATGCTGCTGGCGATGCTCGTGATGACCTTCGCCTTTTGGGCCTACAGTTTCGCGGTGGTGTTCACCCGCACCCGGGCCATCGTGCTCGAGCAGGAGTCGGACGCCGCGTGGGTGCACGCGCTCGTGTCACAGCAGGTTACGGCGGGCGCGAAGGGGTGATGATGTACTGGAAGTCTTTCGGCGATTTCATCCACATGGGCGGCTACGGGCTGTACGTGTGGGGGGCCTACGCGATGACGCTGGCGCTGATGCTGGTCGAGCCGCAACTGGCGGCGCAGCGCCGCCGCAATGCCTGGGCCGCGGCCCGGGACGGAGATGAATCATGAAGCCGCGCCACAAGCGTGTCGCCCTCGTCGTCGGCCTGCTCGCCTCGGTCGGCGCCGCCGCCGCACTGGTGCTCAACGCCTTCAACAGTAACCTCGTGTTCTTTTACACGCCGTCGCAGATCGCCCTGCACCAGGTGCCGCAGGGCCGCACCTTCCGCCTCGGCGGCCTGGTGCAGACCGGCACCGTCGTGCGCAACGGCGTCACCGTGCGCTTCCTCGTCACCGACACGGCGCAGACGGTGCCGGTGCGCTTCAAGGGCGTGCTGCCGGACCTGTTCAAGGAAGGCAAGGGCGTCGTCGCCCAGGGCACGCTCGGGCCCGACGGCGTCTTCGTCGCGAGCGAGGTGCTGGCCAAGCACGACGAGAACTACATGCCGCCCGAGGCCGCCGACGCGATCGCCAAGGCCAACCAGGTGCGCGACCGCATGGCCGGCCGCATCACGGCGGACGCGCAGGGAGCTCCGCAGTGATCCCCGAACTCGGTCAACTCTGCCTCTTCCTCGCCCTCGGCGCCGCGCTCTGCCAGGCCGTGCTGCCGCTGGCGGGCGCGCAGACCGGCCGCGCCGACTGGATGGCGCTGGCGCGGCCGCTGACGCGGCTGCAGGGGGCGTTCATCGTCGCCGCCTTCGTCTGCCTCGCGGCCTCCTTCGTGCGCAACGACTTCTCGGTGCTGTACGTGGCGTCGAATTCGAATTCGGCGCTGCCGCTGCATTACCGCATCGCCGCCGTCTGGGGCGGCCATGAGGGCTCGCTGCTGCTGTGGATGCTGATGCTCAACGTCTGGAGCGTCGCGGTGGCGCAGTTCAGCCAGCGCCTGCCGCTGCCCTTCGTCGCGCGCATCCTCGGCGTGCTCGCCCTCGTCTCGGTCGGCTTCCTGCTGTTCATGCTGCTGACCTCGAACCCCTTCGACCGCCTGCTGCCGGCGGCCGCCGACGGGCGCGACCTCAACCCGCTGCTGCAGGACCCGGGCATGGTGATCCACCCGCCGATGCTCTACATGGGCTACGTCGGCTTCTCGGTCGCCTTCGCGTTCGCGATCGCGGCGCTGCTGGGCGGCAATCTCGACGCCGCCTGGGCGCGCTGGACGCGGCCCTGGACGACGGCGGCCTGGATCTTCCTCACCTTCGGCATCGCGCTGGGCAGCTGGTGGGCCTACAACGAGCTCGGCTGGGGCGGCTGGTGGTTCTGGGATCCGGTCGAGAACGCCTCGTTCATGCCCTGGCTGGCCGGCACGGCGCTGATCCATTCGCTCGCCGTGAGCGAGAAGCGCGGCAGCTTCAAGGTCTGGACCGTCTGGCTCGCCATCGTCGCGTTCTCGCTCTCGCTGCTCGGCACCTTCCTCGTGCGCTCGGGCGTGCTGAGCTCGGTGCACGCCTTCGCGACCGACCCGCGGCGCGGCCTGTTCATCCTCATCTTCCTCGTCGTCGTCATCGGCAGCTCGCTGGCGCTGTTCGCCTGGCGCGCGCCCAAGGTCGGCCTGGGCCAGCGCTTCGGCCTGCTGTCGCGTGAATCGCTGCTGCTGGTCAACAACATGATGCTTGCCGTCTCCTGCAGCGCGGTGCTGCTGGGCACGCTGTATCCGCTCTTCCTCGACGCGCTGGGGCTGAACAAGATCTCCGTCGGCCCGCCCTATTTCGACACCGTGTTCGGGCTGCTGATGGCGCCGCTGGTGGCGGTGATGGGCGTGGGCCCGATCACGCGCTGGAAGCAGGACGAGGGCGGCGCGCTGGTGCGCAAGCTCTGGATCGCCGCCATTGCCGCCGTGCTCGCGGCGCTGCTCGTCGAGTGGCTGGCCGGCGGCATCCACCTGTGGACCACGGGCGGGCTGACGATGGCGTTCTGGATCGTCGCCAGCCTGCTCGTCGACCTCAGGGAGCGCCTGCTGCCCCCGGGCGGCAAGCTGGGCCAGATCGGCTTCCGCGCCGGCCAGCTGCCGCGCGCCATGCTCGGCATGATGGTGGCGCATTTCGGCGTCGCCGCCTTCGCCTTCGGCGTCGCGATGGTCAAGACCTATGCGATCGAGAAGGACGTGAAGATGGGCACCGGCGATCACACCGAGATCGGCGGCTACAGCTTCAGGATGACCGGGCTCGCCGACGTCACGGGGCCGAACTACCAGGCCACCCGGGCCACGATCGAGGTCAGCCGCGGCGCGCAACGGATCTCGGTCCTGCATCCCGAGAAGCGCATCTACCGCGTACAGCAGCAGCCGATGACCGAGGCCGCCGTCGACCGCGGCCTCACGCGCGACCTCTACATCTCGATGGGCGAACAGCTGCCCTCCGGGGCCTGGATCGTGCGCGTGCAGGACAAGCCCTTCATCGCCTGGATCTGGGGCGGCTGCCTGATCATGATGGTCGGCGGCATGCTCGCGATGGCCGACCGCCGCTACCGCGTGCCGCGCGGCGCGCGCCAGGGTGCCGGCGCCGCGATCGAAGGGATCGCATGAACCGGTACGTCTGGCCGCTGCTGCTGTTCCTGGTGCTGGCGGTCTTCCTCGCCCTCGGGCTCAGGCTCGACCCGCGCGAGGTGCCCTCGCCGCTCATCAACAAGCCGGCGCCGCCGTTCAAGGCTGAGCTCGTCGAGCAGCCCGGCAAGACGATGGACAACCAGGACATGCTGGGCAAGGTCTGGGTGCTGAACGCCTGGGCGTCGTGGTGTGCGCCCTGCCGCGAGGAGCATCCGCTGCTGGTGCAGTTCGCCAAGCTCGGCGTGGTGCCCATCGTGGGCCTGAACTACAAGGACACGCGCGCCGCCGCGAACGCGCTGCTGCAGAGCGCCGGCAGCCCCTATGTCGCGACACTGTTCGACCCGAGCGGCCGCATCGGCATCGATTTCGGCCTCACCGGCGTGCCCGAGACCTATGTCATCGACCGCCAGGGCATCGTCCGGCTCAAGCATATCGGCCCGCTCACGCCCGAGGTCATCACCACAGAGATCGAACCGATGGTGAGGAAGCTCAATGGTTAAGCGTGTGCTTGCGCTGCTGCTGGCGCTGGCCGCCTGCACGGCGATGGCCAAGGAGGCCGCGCCCGCGGTCGCCAATCCGCAGATCGAGGCACGCATGATGGCGCTGGCCTCGCAACTGCGCTGCCTGGTGTGCCAGAACGAGACCATCGCCGATTCGCCGGCCGACCTCGCCTCCGACCTGCGCCAGGAGATCCGCGAGATGCTGGCCAAGGGCATGACCGAGGACCAGATCCGCAAGTACATGACCGACCGCTACGGCGACTTCGTGCTCTACAAGCCGCCGTTCAAGGCCAAGACCGCCCTGCTGTGGGGCGGGCCGCCGCTGCTGCTGGTGGTGGCGCTGGCCACGCTGGTGACGATGCTGCGCCGGCGCATGCGGGCCAGCCCCGATCAATTCGACCCCGATACCGAACCCCCCACCGATGGAACCGACCTCAGCGCCTCTCGATAAGCTCAAGGGCCAGCTCGCGCAACTGGACGCGCTGATCGCCGAGGGCACGCTCAAGGGCGAAGCCGCGCGCCAGCGCCGCAGCGAGCTCGAGGCGCGCATCCTCGCCCTCGTCACCGGCGAGCCCGAGCCGGCGCCGGCCGCGCCCGCGGTGCGGGCCTCGCGCGGCCTCGTGCTGGGCGTGATCGCCTTCGTCGTCGTCTTCGGCCTGCTCGGCTATGCCTGGCGCGGCAATCGCGCCGGGCTGCACGTGGGCCCGGGCCAGGACGTCGAGACGGCCGACGGCGGCAGCGGCGGCAGCGCCGATGCGCCGCACTCGACCGACACGGCGCAGATCGAGGCCATGGTGAGCAAGCTCGCCGAGCGGCTCAAGTCCAAGCCCGACGACGCCGAGGGCTGGGCCATGCTCGCGCGTTCGTACACCGCCCTGGGCCAGTACCCGCAGGCGCTGGTCGCCTACCGCAAGGTGGTCGCGCTCAAGCCGAACGACGCGCAGGCGCTGGCCGATCTGGCCGACGGCGTGGCGACCGCGAACAACCGCAACCTCGAGGGCGAGCCGGCGCGGCTCGTCGAGCAGTCGCTGAAGATCGATCCCGACAACGTCAAGGCGCTGGCGCTGGCCGGCACAATCGCCTTCAACCACGACCAGTTCAAGGACGCGGTGGCGGCCTGGGAACATGCGGCCCGCGGCGCCGACCCGCAGGGCGACTTCATCAAGCAGCTGCAGGCCGCGATCGACGAGGCGCGCAAGCGCGCCGGCATGCCGCCGTCGCCGACGGCCGCGCCGGCCGCGGGCGC
>JAGWVB010000248.1 GCA_018971105.1 Burkholderiales bacterium | reverse complement strand
TGGCGACGATAGGCCGCATCGGCGGGCTCGTCTGCGACAGCGAGGCGATTCCCGAGCTCGACGCGATCGACCCCGAGACCTGCCACTTGGGCTTCGAATTCGGCTTCGAGACGGCCGAGCCGCGCGAGCGCATCGAGGCCGCGTTCGCGTTCGTGCGCGACGACCTGCAGCTGCGGCTGATCGCACCCGGCGCCGGACCGCAGGCCTATATCGACCTCATCGAATCGATGCCGCAGACGCCGCGCCTGGGCGAGATCCTGGTCGCCAGCGGCGCGATCTCGCGCGAGCAGCTCGACCGCGCGCTGCAGCTGCAGGCCATGGCCGCCGCCACCGGCGCGCCGGCGCGGCTGGGCGAGATCCTGCAGGAAGATCCCGGCCTGCATCCGCAGGTCGTCGCCGCGGCGCTGAACAAGCAGCAGAGCGTGCGCGAGGCGGGGCCGGCGGCGCCGGGCGAGGAGCAGCGCTACATCCGCGTCCAGGCCGACCGCCTGGACAGCGTCATCAACCTGCTCGGCGAGCTCGTCATCGCCGGCGCCGGCGCCTCGCTGCTGGCGCGCCAGTCGCGCCAGCGCCCGCTGATGGAGGCGAACGCGCAGATCGCGCGCCTGATCGAGGAGATCCGCAACGGCACGCTGCACCTGCGCATGGTGCCGATCGGCGAGACCTTCGCGCGCTTCCGCCGCGTCGTGCGCGACACGGCGGCCCAGCTCGGCAAGGAGGTCGCGTTCGAGATCGTCGGCGGCGACACCGAGCTCGACAAGTCGATGGTCGACCGCATCGCCGACCCGCTGATGCACCTCGTGCGCAACGCGCTCGACCATGGCCTGGAGACGCCGGCGCAGCGCGAGGCCGCCGGCAAGCCGGCGCAGGGCCGGCTCACGCTCGCCGCCTGCCACGAATCGGGCAGCATCATCATCCGCATCAGCGACGACGGGCGCGGCATCGACATCGACAAGGTGCTGGCGCGGGCCTGGGAGCGCGGCCTCGTCGAGCGCGGCGTGCGCCCGAGCGACGAGGCCATCGAACGCCTGATCTTCGAGCCCGGCTTCTCGACCGCCGACAAGGTCACCAACCTGAGCGGGCGCGGCGTCGGCATGGACGTCGTGCGCCGCAACATCGAGGCCCTGCGCGGCTCGGTGGCGATCCACAGCGATCCCGGCGCCGGCTCGACGATCGAGATCCGGCTGCCGCTGACGCTGGCCATCATCGACGGCTTCCTCGTCGGCGTCGGCCACTCGCGCTTCATCCTGCCGCTGGACGCGGTGGTCGAGGTGATCGAGAACCGTCCCACCGCGAACACCGTCGACGCGCGCGGCCGCAGCCTCGTCGAGCTGCGCGGCCAGGTGCTGCCGGTGGCCAGCCTGCGCCGCCTGTACATGCTCGACACGCCCGAGCCGCCGCGCACCAGCGTCGTCGTCGTGCGCGCGCGCAGCGGCACCTTCGGCATCCTCGTCGACCAGCTGCTGGGCCAGCACCAGACGGTGATCAAGCCGCTGGGCAAGATGCTGCGCAGCCTGCGCGGCATGGCCGGCTCGTCGATCCTCGGCAATGGCGAGGTCGCGCTCATCTTCGACGTCAATTCCCTGGCCGACCTGGCCAATGCCCAGACCCGTTCCACCCCCCTCACGGCCGCGACCGGCCGCAGCGGCCAACCCACCCTCGAAGGACAAGCATCATGAACAAGGCCCCCACTTCCTGGTTCGCCCGCACGTTCGCGGCGGCCGACATCGCGCAGGCCCAGCAGCAGGCCGAGGCCGCCGAGCAGGCGCGCGGCGCCGCCGAGGCGGCACGCCAGGGCGCCGACGCCGAACTGGCCGCGCTGAAGGCGCGGCTCGCCCGGCTCGAGGAAGACCTCGAGGTGCGCAACAAGATCCTCGACGTCGCCTGCATCGTCTCCGAGGCCGACAAGAAGGGCGACATCGTCACCGTCAACGACAAGTTCTGCGAGGTCTCCAAGTACGACCGCGCGGAACTGCTGGGGGCGCCGCACAGCAAGACGCGCCATCCCGACATGCCCAAGGAGACGTTCAAGCAGATGTGGCAGACGATAGGCCGCGGCGAGACCTTCCGCGGCATCATCAAGAACCGCGCCAAGGACGGCTCGCCGTACTACGTCGACGCCATCGTCCAGCCCGTGCTCGGCGCCAACGGCAAGCCCGAGCGCTACCTCGGCGTGCGCTTCGAGATCACGGCCGCCGAGCTCGAGCGCCAGAACGCGCGCGGCGTGCTGGCGGCGATCGACCAGAGCTACGCCTACATCGAGTTCGACCTCGGCGGCAACGTGCTGAAGGCGAACCCGAATTTCCTCCAGACCATGGGCTACCGCAGCGAGGAGATCGTCGGCCGCCACCACCGCATGTTCGTCGACGCCCATTACGCGTCGACGCCGGCCTACGCCGAGTTCTGGCGCAATCTCGCCGCCGGCAAGCCGCAGTCCGATGTCTTCAAGCGCGTCACGAAGACGGGCCAGGAGGTCTGGCTGCAGGCCGTCTATTCGCCCATCGGCGACGAGATGGGCCGCGTCGTCAAGGTCGCCAAGATCGCCACCGACGTCACCGCCGCGCGGCTGCAGGCGGCCGACGCCGCGGGCCAGCTCGCGGCCATCGGCAAGGCGCAGGCGGTGATCGAGTTCGGCCTCGACGGCAAGGTGCTGACGGCGAACGCCAACTTCCTCGACACGATGGGCTACACGCTGGCCGAGATCCAGGGCCAGCACCACAGCACCTTCGTCGACCCGGCACAGCGCGCCAGTCCCGAATACCGCCAGTTCTGGGACAAGCTCGGCCGCGGCGAATACGAGGCCGGCCAGTTCAAGCGCATCGCCAAGGGCGGGCGCGAGGTCTGGCTGCAGGCCTCCTACAACCCCATCCTCGACCTCGCCGGACGCCCGTTCAAGGTCGTCAAGTACGCCACCGACATCACCGCCGCCAAGCTGCAGGCGGCCGACTACGCGGGCCAGCTCGCGGCCATCGGCAAGGCGCAGGCGGTGATCGAGTTCGGCCTCGACGGCAAGGTGCTGAACGCGAACGAGAACTTCCTGCGCGCGCTCGGCTACAGCCTGGGCGAGATCCAGGGCCAGCACCACAGCCTGTTCGTCGACCCGGCCTATCGCGCCAGCGTCGAGTACCGCATGTTCTGGGACAAGCTCGGGCGCGGCGAATTCGACGCCGGCCAGTACAAGCGCGTCGGCAAGGGCGGCCGCGAGATCTGGATCCAGGCCTCCTACAACCCGATCATGGACATGAACGGCAAGCCGTTCAAGGTCGTCAAGTACGCCACCGACGTGACCGAGCAGGTCAACGCCGCCAACATGCTCAAGCAGGCGGTCGAGGAGGCGCAGCAGGTGACGAGCGCGGCCAAGGACGGCGACCTCGCGCAGCGCATCCCGATGGAGGGCAAGTCGGGCCCGATCGGCGTGCTGTGCTCGGGCGTCAATTCGCTCATGGAGACCACCGGCGTGATCTTCGCCGATGTCGGCCGCGTCTTCGGCGCGCTCTCCGCCGGCGACCTCTCGCAGCGCATCAGCCGCGACTACGCCGGCACCTTCGAGCAGGTCAAGAACGACGCCAACGCGACGACCGAGAAGCTCGCCGCCATCATCGAGGATGTCGGGCGCGTGTTCGGCGCGCTGGCCAGCGGCGACCTCGGCCAGCGCATCACGCGCGACGCCGAGGGCACCTTCGACCAGGTCAAGAACGACGCCAACAGCACCTGCGACAAGCTCGCCGCCATCATCGACGAGGTGCGCTCGGCCGCCGACGCGCTCACCGGCGCCGCCAACCAGGTCAGCGCGACGGCGCAGTCGCTCTCGCAATCGGCGAGCGAACAGGCCAGCTCGGTCGAGGAGACGACGGCGTCGATCGACCTCATGTCGGCGTCGATCTCGCAGAACAGCGACAACGCCAAGGTCACCAACGGCATGGCCACCAAGGCCAGCACCGAGGCCGGCGAGGGCGGCTCGGCGGTGACGCAGACGGTGAGCGCGATGAAGCAGATCGCGGCCAAGATCAGCATCGTCGACGACATCGCCTACCAGACCAACCTGCTGGCGCTGAACGCCGCGATCGAGGCCGCGCGCGCCGGCGAGCACGGCAAGGGCTTCGCCGTCGTCGCGGCCGAGGTGCGCAAGCTCGCCGAACGCAGCCAGGAGGCGGCCAAGGAGATCGGCGACCTCGCCGGCGACAGTGTCAGCACGGCCGAGCGCGCGGGCAAGCTGCTCGACGAGATCGTGCCTTCGATCCAGCGCACGAGCGAACTCGTGCAGGAGATCGCCGCCGCGTCGAGCGAGCAGAGCCAGTCGGTGTCGCAGATCGGCGGCGCGATGAGCCAGCTCAGCAAGGCGACGCAGCAGAACGCCTCGGCATCCGAGGAACTGGCGGCGACGTCCGAGGAGCTCTCGGGCCAGGCCGAGCAGCTGCAGCAGTCGGTCGCCTTCTTCAGCCACGGCGACGCGGGCGCGAAGGCGCGCAAGCCGCAGCGCGCCGAGGCCGAGGCGCCGCGCCGCAAGGCCGCTCCGGCACTGCGCGTGGCCGCACCGGCCGCCGCCAAGGCCGCCGGCGGCAGCTTCCGCCCCTACTGAGCCGAGACCGCCATGGCCAGAAAAGACAAGGAAGCGTCGGCAGCGGCGGCCACGGCCGTCGCCAGCGTGGTGCAGCAGTTCCTCACCTTCGGGCTCGGCAAGGAGGTGTTCGCGATGGACATCCGCACCGTGCGCGAGATCATCCAATGCGGCCCGATGACGACGGTGCCGCTGATGCCGGACTTCGTGCGCGGCGTCATCAACCTGCGCGGCGCGGTGGTGCCGGTGATCGACCTGCACGCGCGCTTCGGCCGCGCCGGCGCGACGCTGGGCAAGAAGAGCTGCATCGTGATCTTCGACGCCCTGCGCGAGGGCGAGCGCATCGAGCTCGGCCTGCTCGTCGACGCGGTGAGCGAGGTCATCGAGATCCCCGACGACCAGATCGAGCCGCCGCCGAACTTCGGCGCCGCGGTGCGCCGCGACTTCATCCGCGGCATGGGCAAGGTGAAGAACCGCTTCGTCATCATCCTCGAGCCCGACCGCGCCTTCGACGTCGACGAGATGGCCCAGCTCTGCGACAGCGCCCAAGATGCCCTCGTTGCGTGACGACACCTTCCGCGGCATCTGCGACCTGATGTACGCATCGGTCGGGCTCTCGTTCGCCGAGAGCAAGAAGCCGCTCATCGCCTCGCGCCTGGCGCCGCGCATCGCGCGGCTGGGCATCGGCGACTTCGACGACTACCTGGCGCTGATCGCCGGCGACGACGACGGCGGCGAGTTCCAGGTCGCGATCGACCTGCTGACGACGAACGAGACCTACTTCTTCCGCGAGCCGGCGCATTTCGAGCTGCTCGAGCGCGAGCTCGCGCAGCAGCGCCCGTCGTCGCTCGCCGTATGGAGCGCGGCCTCGTCGTTCGGCGACGAGGCCTACAGCACGGCGATGCTGCTGGCCGACCTGCAGCAGCAGGGGCGCATCGGCAGCGACTGGTCGGTCACCGGCACCGACATTAGCGACCGCGTGCTGCGCAGCGCCACCGCCGCGATCTACCCGGCCGAGCGCCTGCGCGAGGTCAGCGCCGAGCGGCTGCGCCGCCATTGCCTGTGCGGCGAGGGCGACAGCGCGGGGCTGGTGCAGATCCGGCCCGCGCTGCGCGAGCGCGTGCGCTTCGGCCAGCTCAACCTGTGCCAGCCGGGCGCCGCCGGCTACGAGGGCATCGGTCCCTTCGATGTCGTCTTCCTGCGCAACGTGCTGATCTATTTCGACGCCGCGACCAAGCGCGCGGTGGTCGAGCGCGCGCTCGCGCTGCTGCGCCCGGGCGGCCTGTTCTTCATCGGCACGGCCGAGGGCCGCGTGCCCGGCGTGACCTCGCTGCAGGCGCTGGCGCCGGGCGCCTTCCGCAAGCAGTGATGCCGCAGCACCGCGCCCGCACCCACGTGCTGCACCCCGGCGACGTCGTCGTCGCCGCGCGCGGCGAGACGCTGGAGACGCTGCTCGGCTCCTGCGTCGCGCTCATCCTCACCGACGCGCGCCGCAGCGTCGCCGCGATGTGCCATGTCGTGCACACCGGCAGCGCCGGCGCCCAATCGGGCGCGCGCGACACCACGCATGGCGAGGTCGCCCTGGCGGCGATGCGCACGCAGCTGCGCGCGATCGGCATCGACGCGCAGCGCTGCGAGGCCTATCTCGCCGGCGGCGGCAACATGTTCCCCGACCTGTTCCGCGCCGACCATGTCGGGGCCCAGAACGCGCGCTGGGCGCTGGACGCGGTGGCGCGCCTGGGCCTGCCGCTGCTGGCCCAGGACCTGGGCGGCAACAGCTATCGCCGGCTGCGCTGGACCGTCGGGCCCGAAGCGCCGGCGATCCGCGCCGTCGAAGTCACGGAGACGGAGTCATGACGATCAAGGTCTATGTCGTCGACGATTCGGCGATCGTGCGCCAGACCCTGATGCACCTGCTGCAGGGCGACCCCGAGATCGAGCTGCTGGGCAGCGCGCCGAACCCGCTCATCGCCGGCCCGGCGCTGCGCAAGAACCCGGCCGACGTGCTGCTGCTCGACATCGAGATGCCGGGCATGGACGGCCTGACCTTCCTGCGCCAGATCATGG
>JAGWVB010000247.1 GCA_018971105.1 Burkholderiales bacterium | reverse complement strand
CGCGTCGGCCGCGCCGGCACGCCCCGCCGGCGCCGCGAAGACCCGGACCGCGCGCAGGAAGGGTTGATCGATGACGCCCATCGGGCAGTGGCTGGACATCGACTGGGTGCTCGCGATCACGCTCGGCTGGATCGCGGTCGGCGTCGCCGGCCTGTTCGCGCTGCGCCGCCTCACCCTCGTCGCGCGCTGGCTCTTTCCGGCCGGCGGCCTGCTCGGGCTGGCGCTGTTCGGCGTCGCGTTGCACGCGGTGCTGGCGCGGCCCGAGACGGCGCTGCTCGCGCTCGGCCTGCCGGGCCTGCCCTTCCACCTGCGGCTGGACGCGCTGGCGGCCTATTTCCTGATGATCGTCGGCGCCGCCGGCGCCGGCATCTCGGTCTTCGCGGCCGGCTATTTCCGCCAGGGCGAGGGCACGCCGCCGGGGCTGATGTGCTTCGAGTACCACCTCTTCCTGGCCAGCATGGCCGGCGTGCTGCTCGCCGACGACGCCTACGCATTCATGGTGATGTGGGAGACGATGGCGCTGTCGTCGTTCTTCCTCGTCACCGCCAACCACCGCATCCCGGAGGTGCGCAGCGCCGGCTACCTCTACATCGTGATGGCGCATCTCGGGGCCATCGCGCTGCTGCTGTGCTTCGGCGTGCTGCAGGCCAACACCGGCGTCTACACCTTCGCCAACATGCGCGCGCAGCAGCTGACGCCGTTCTGGGCCTCGATCGGCTTCGTGCTCGCGCTGCTCGGCTTCGGCGCCAAGGCCGGCATGCTGCCGCTGCATGTCTGGCTGCCCGAGGCGCACCCGGCGGCGCCCTCGCCGGTGTCGGCGCTGATGAGCGGGGTGATGCTCAACTGCGCCGTCTACGGCCTGCTGCGCGTCGCGTTCGACCTCCTCGGCCAGCGCCTGTGGTGGTGGGGCGCGGTCCTGCTCGCGGTCGGGCTGGCGACGGCGCTGTTCGGCGTCGTCTTCGCCTCGGTGCAGAGCGACATGAAGCGGCTGCTGGCCTATTCGTCGGTCGAGAACATGGGGCTGATCCTCGCCGGCATCGGCCTGACGCTGATCTTCGCCGCCTTCGGCATGCAGCCGATGGCCGCGCTCTCGCTCACCGCGACGCTGGTCCATGTCGCCAGCCATGCCTGCTTCAAGAGCCTGCTCTTCCTGGGCACCGGCAGCGTGCTGCACGCGACGTCCGAGCGCAGCCTGGGCAAGCTCGGCGGCCTGCTGCGCTCGATGCCCTGGGTCGGCTGGCTCACGCTGCTGGGCGTGCTCGCCAGCGCCGGGCTGCCGCCGCTGTCGGGCTTCGTCTCCGAATGGCTGCTGCTGCAGAGCTTCCTGTTCACGCCCGGGCTGCCGCTGCCGGTGCTGACGATGCTGATCCCGGTCGTCGCCGCCATCATCGCCCTCGTCGCCGCGCTCGCTGGCTACACGATGGTGAAGTTCTACGGCGTCATCTTCCTCGGCCAGCCGCGCGAGGAGAAGCTGGCGCATGCCGAGGACGCCGGCCCCTGGGAGCGCGCCGGCATGGTCTGGCTGGCGCTGGGCTGCGTCGCCATCGGCCTCGCGCCGACGGCCTTCATCCGCCTCGTCGACCCGGTCACGCGCGCCCTCGTCGGCTCGGGGCTGGCGGTGACCTCGGGGTCCTGGCTGCTGGCCCCCAACGGCACGGCGCAGGCGAGCTATGGGCCGGTGCTGTTCCTGCTCGGCATCGTCGGCAGCTTCGCGCTGGCCTGGCTGCTCGTGCGCCGCCTCTATCACGGCCGCGTCCGCCTCGCGCGGCCCTGGGCCTGCGGCTTCCCCTGGGGCACGGCGCGCATGCAGGACACGGCCGAGGGCTTCGGCCAGCCGATCCGCCAGATCTTCGAGCCCTTCTTCGTGATGCGGCGCGAGCTGCCCTCGCCCTTCGACGCGGCGCCGCGCTACCAGGTCACGATCGGCGACCATTTCTGGGGCTGGATCTACGTGCCGGTGACGAAGGCGGCGCAGGCGGTCGCGCGCTGGTTCGCTCTCATGCAGCAGGGGCGCATCGCCGTCTACCTGCTGTACAGCTTCGTCACGCTGGTGGCGACGCTGCTGGCGGTGATGCGATGAACGCCGCCGCCGCCCTCTCGCAGGCGCTGGAGATCGTGATCGCGGTCGCGCTCGCGCCCCTGCTCTCGGGCTGGGTCGGGCAATGCCGGGCCTGGATGCAGGGGCGCAGCGCGCCCAGCCTGTTCCAGCCCTACCGCATGCTGCACAAGCTGTTCAACAAGGAATCGGTGGTCGCCGACAACGCGTCGCGCCTGTTCCGCAGCGCGCCCTACATCGTCTTCGGCTGCATGACGCTGGCCTGCTCGATCATCCCGACGGTGTCGACCGACCTGCCGCTGGCGCCGGCGGCCGACGCGATCGCGCTCGTCGGGCTGTTCGCGCTCGCGCGCGTGTTCATCTCGCTCGCGGCGATGGATGTCGGCACCGCCTTCGGCACCCTGGGCGCGCGGCGCGAGATGCTGATCGGCTTCCTCGCCGAGCCGGCGCTGCTGATGGTGCTGTTCTCGGCCTCGCTGATCTCGCATTCGACCTCGCTCGCGACCATCGTCGCGACGCTGGCGCATCGCCAACTGACGATCTACCCCGGCCTCGCGCTGGCCGCGGTGGCGTTCACGATGGTCTCGCTGGCCGAGAACGCGCGCGTGCCGGTCGACAACCCGGCCACCCACCTCGAGCTGACGATGATCCACGAGGCGCTGATCCTCGAGTACTCGGGCCGCCACCTGGCGCTGCTCGAATGGGCGGCGAGCCTGAAGCTGTTCGCCTATTCGTGCATCGGCCTGGCCCTCTTCTTCCCCTGGGGCGTGGCCGAGGCGCAGGCGCCCGTCGAGCTGCTGCTGGCGCTGCCGGTGCTGGTGCTCAAGCTCGGCATCGGCGGCTGCTCGCTCGCGCTGCTCGAGACCGTCAACGCCAAGATGCGCATCTTCCGCGTGCCCGAGTTCCTCGCCACCGCCTTCCTGCTCGCGGTGCTGGGCCTGCTCGTCCACCTTCTGCTGATTCATTGAGATGGCCGTCAACCAGCTCCTGACGCAGTTCGTCAACCTGCTCGGCGCGGTGCTGCTGATGCTGGTGTTCGCGATGATCGGCCAGCGCCGCATCGTCTCGCTGATCCTGCTCTTCACCTTCCAGGGCGCGGTGCTGGCGCTGTCGACGGCCGTCGTCGGCTATGTCACGGGGCAGCCGCACCTGTACGTCTCGGCCGCGCTCACGCTCGTGCTCAAGGTCATGCTCATCCCCTGGCTGCTGCGCCGGGTGATCGAGCGCCTGGGGATCGCGCGCGATGTCGAGACCCTGATCAACATCCCGACGACGATGCTGATCGGCATCCTGATCGTGATCTTCGCCTTCAACCTCGCGAAGCCGATCTCGCAGTTCTCGGCGGTGCTGGCCGGCGGCACGCTCGGCATCGCGCTGGCGAGCGTGCTGCTGTCGTTCCTGATGATGATCACGCGCGCCAACGCGCTGCCGCAGGTGATCGGCTTCCTGGCGATGGAGAACGGCCTGTTCTTCGCCGCCACCTCGGCCACCTACGGCATGCCGATGGTGGTCGAGCTCGGCATCGCGCTCGACGTGCTGATCGGCGTGCTCATCCTGGGCGTGTTCATGTTCCAGATCCGCGAGCAGTTCGACAGCCTCGACATCCGCCACCTCGAACAGCTCAAGGAGGAGTGAATGGAGCCCCCGCGCGCACTTCGTTCGCTGCCTCCAGGGCCACGGAGGGGCCCCTGCGGGTCCCCAGGGCCACGGAGGGGCCCCTACGGGTCCCCTGGGCCACGGAGGGGCCCCTACGGGTCCCCTGGGGCGCTCAGCACCTTCGCGACGGCCGGGCGGTACTGAGTTGCACGCCTTGACCTTCCTGCTCGGCATCCCGCTCGTCGGCGGGCTCGTGCTCGGCCTCTTCGGGCATCGCGAGCGCGCGCGCGACATCAACGTCGCCTTCAGCGCCGGCACCTTCCTCGCCGCCTGCGCGCTCACGGCGCGGATCGTCGCCGGCGGCCCGCTGCTGGCCTGGCAGAGCGAGTTCTACATCGACCCGCTGAACGTCTTCCTCGTCACGCTGACGGCCTTCGTCGGCCTGACGACGTCCATCTTCTCGCGCCCCTACATGCGCGTCGAGCGCGACCACGGCAAGATGACGCCGCCGCGGCTGCGCCTCTATCACAGCATGTACCAGCTGTTCAACTTCACGATGCTGCTGGCGCTGACGACGAACAACCTGGGCATCGTCTGGGTCGCGATGGAGGCGGCGACGCTGACGACGGTGCTGCTCGTCAGCGTCTACCGCACGGCGGCCAGCCTCGAGGCGGCCTGGAAATACTTCATCCTCTGCGGCGTCGGCATCGCGCAGGCCCTCTTCGGCACCGTGCTGCTGTACATGGCGGCCGAGCGCGTCATCGGCCCCGAGGGCGGGGCCCTGCTGTGGACCAATCTCGACGCCGTGAAGTCGCAGCTCAACCCGACCATCATCACGCTCGCCTTCGCCTTCCTGTTCATCGGCTACGGCACCAAGGTCGGCCTCGTGCCGCTGCACAACTGGCTGCCCGACGCCCATGCCGAGGGCCCGACGCCGGTCTCGGCCGTGCTCTCGGGGCTGCTGCTCAACGTCGCCCTCTACGCCATCCTGCGCTGCAAGGTGCTGACCGACGGCGCGCTGCACAGCCGTCTCTCGGGCCACCTGATGATCGGCTTCGGCCTGCTCTCGGTCGTCGCGGCGGTGTTCTTCCTCATGCGCCAGCGCGACGTGAAGCGCATGTTCGCCTACTCCTCGATCGAGCACATGGGGATGATGACCTTCGCCTTCGGCCTCGGCGGGCCGGTCGCGAACTACGCCGGGCTGCTGCACATGACGGTGCATTCGCTCATCAAGTCGGGCATCTTCTTCGCCGTCGGCCATGCGACGCAGACGGCCGGCACGCAGATCATGGACGACATCCGCGGCCTGCTGCGCGTTTCTCCCACGGTCGCCTGGGGCCTGCTGCTGGGCTCGCTGGCCATCCTCGGCATGCCGCCGTTCGGCGTCTTCGCGAGCGAGTTCCTGATCGTGACGACGGCGATGCGCGCGCTGCCCTGGGCCACGCCGCTGCTGCTGCTGGCGCTGGGCGTGGCCTTCGCGTCGGTGTTCGCGCGCGTGCAGCCGATGGTGTTCGGCCAGACCAACGTCAAGCCGCTGCAGCACCCGCCGGCGCTGGTGCCGGTGTTCGTCCACCTCGCGCTCGGGCTCATGCTCGGGCTCTACGTCCCGCCCTACCTCGACGCCTGGTACCGGCAGGCGGCGGCGATGCTCGGGAACTGAAGCCATGCCCGAGCGCCGCCACGCCCCGTTCCCCGACCTGCTGCCCGGCCTGCGCCGCCTCAGCGCGCCGCTGCCGATCTGGCACGGCCGCGTCGACGCCGCGCGCTGGAGCGCCGTCGCCGACGCGGTGGCCGACGCCGGCGGGCGCCTGATCGCCGTCTGGGCGCTGGAGCGCCCGAGCGAGGCGGGCGCGCTCGATGACGGCGCGGCCGCCGACGCCGGCAGCGCCAGCGCCGTCTGCGCCGCCTACGGCGTCGCCCAGGGCCTGGTCTGGGTCGAGCTCGCGGTCGAGGCCGGCGCCGGCCAGCCCGGGCTCTATCCCGACCTCGCGGCGCGCTTCCCCTGCGCGGCGCGCATGCAGCGCGCGCTGGCCGACCTCTCGGGGCCGCGCGCCATCGGCCAGGACGACCACCGGCCCTGGCTCGACCATGGCCTGTGGGGCACGGGCGCGCGGCCGCTGGCCGCCGACGGCCCGCCGGCCGGAGCGCCCCTGGCGACCCTGCCCGCCGACTATCCCTACGTGCGCGTCGAGGGCGACGGCGTGCACGAGATCGCCGTCGGACCGGTGCATGCCGGCATCATCGAGCCGGGCCATTTCCGCTTCTCGGTCGTGGGCGAGAAGGTGCTGCGGCTCGAGGCGCACCTGGGCTATCTGCACAAGGGCATCGAGCGCCGCTTCACCGAGCTCGCGCCCTTCGACGCCGGCCGCCTCGCCGGCCGCATCTGCGGCGACTCGACGGTGGCCTATGCCTGGGCCTACGCGATGGCGCTCGAATCGGCCTGGGGCTGCGCCGTGCCGCCGCGCGCGCAATGGCTGCGCGCGCTGATGCTGGAGCGCGAGCGCGTCGCCAACCATCTCGGCGACCTCGGCGCGCTCGGCAACGATGCCGCGCTCGGCTTCGGCCTGGCGCAGTTCTCGCGCCTGCGCGAGGACTGGCTGCGCCTGTCGGCCGAGGTCTTCGGCCAGCGCCTGATGATGGACGCCGTCGTGCCCGGCGGCGTCGCCGTCGATGTCGCGCGCGCGCCGCTGCGCGCCATCGCCGCGCAATGCGACGCCGTCGGGCGCGAGGTGCTGCGCCTGCGCCAGCTCTACGACGAACATTCGGGGCTGCAGGACCGCTTCCTCACGACCGGGCGCGTCGCGCCCGAGCTCGCGCAGCGCCTGGGCCTGACGGGGCTGGCCGGGCGCGCCAGCGGCGTCGCGCGCGACCTGCGCTGCGACCCGGGCTGGGCGCCGTACCCCGAGCTCGGGGTGCAGATCGCCGGCAGCGACGCCGGCGATGTCGCGGCGCGCGTCGCGGTGCGCTTCGACGAGCTGCTCGAAT
>JAGWVB010000246.1 GCA_018971105.1 Burkholderiales bacterium | reverse complement strand
CAGCACCTCCTTGGTGGCCGAGCTCAGCAGCACCTCGTCGGCGGCGCGCACATCGGCCTCGGTGATCGGGCGCAGGTTGTAGGCGATGCCGCATTCCTCGCACAGTTCGCGCAGCAGCTCGACGCGGATGCCCTCGAGCACATGCTCGCTCCTGGGCGGTCCGAGCAGCGCGCCCTCGTGCACGATCCAGACGTTGCTCGCCGAGGCTTCGGTGAGGTAGCCGTCGCGGAACATGATCGTCTCGACCGCGCCATGGTCGGCCGACATCTGGCGCGCGAGCACGTTGCCCAGCAGGCTCGTGCTCTTGATGTCGCCGCGCTCCCAGCGGAAGTCGCGCGCCGTCGTGCACGCCACGCCCTGGTGGCGCTGCTCGGCGCTGGCCGGCTTCATCGGGTTGCACATCATGAACACGGTGGGCTCGAGGCCGGCCGGCATGACGTGGTCGCGCGGCGCGGCGCCGCGCGTGATCTGCAGGTAGACGACCTGGTCATCGCCGCCGCCGTGCCCGGCGCAGTCCTCGACCAGGCGGCGGCAGCGCGCCAGCCAGTCGTCGCGCGCGGCCGGGTTCGGGATGCGCAGCTTGGCGAGCGAGCGGTTGAGCCGCGCCATGTGCTCGTCGAAGCGGAACAGGCGCCGGCCGTACACCGGCACCACCTCGTAGATGCCGTCGCCGAAGATGAAGCCGCGATCGAGCACGCCGACCTTGGCCTGCGAGATCGGCAGCCAGACGCCGTTCAGAAAGACCAGTTGATCGCTCATACGAGGGTCTCCGCAGATCGACGCAAGTGTGTCACGCGGCCCGCCGCGGCGGGCGGAAAAGCCGACATCATTTGATCCAGAGCCGGATCGCGTCCCAGGCGCGGCCGAAGAAGCCCGCCAGCGGCACCGCTTCCTGGGTCACCAGCGGCAGCGTCGCGATGGGCGTGCCGGCCGCGGTCGCGATCTTGATGCTGCCCACCGTCTGGCCGCGCGTGAGCGGGGCGAGCAGCGGGTCGGTGTGCTCGATCGTCGTGCGCACCTTGTCGCCCTCGCCCTTGGGCACGGTGACGTAGAGCGCGCCGACGGCGCCGAGCTTGACCTCGGGCTGCGTGCCCTTCCACACCGGCACCGTCGCCACCGGCTTGCCGGCGTCGAACAGGCGCACGTCGTCCCAGGCCAGCCAGCCCCAGTTCAGCAGCTTCTGCGCCTCGTCGGCGCGCGCCTCCTTCGACGCGGTGCCGAACACCACCGCGATCAGGCGCCGCTTGCCTGCCGGCGTGTCGCGCTGCGCGCTCGCCAGCAGGCAGTAGCCGGCGGCCGCGGTGTAGCCGGTCTTCATGCCGTCGACCGTGGGGTCGCGCCCGAGCAGCATGTTGCGGTTGTCCTGCTTGATGTGGTTGTAGGTGTACTGCCGCATCGAATAGATCGGATAGAACTCGGGGAAGTCCTGGATGATGTGGCGGGCCGTGATCACGACATCGCGCGCGCTCGAGTAATGCCCGTCCTCGGTGAGCCCGGTCGGGTTCTTGAACTGGGTGTTCTTCAGGCCCCAGGCCTGGGCCTGGCGGTTCATCATCGCGACGAAGGCGTCGACCGAGCCCGCCACGCCCTCGGCGAGCGCGTCGGCGGCGTCGTTGCCGCTCTGCACGATGAGCCCGCGCAGCAGCTCGCTGACCGTGGGCGTCATCGTCGTGTCGATGAACATCAGCGAGCCGCCCTTCTTGCGCTCGTCCCAGGCGAGCTTGGACACCGGCAGCTTCTGGTCGAGGCCGATCTTCTTGTCGCGGATCGCGGCGAAGACGATGTACGCCGTCATCAACTTGGTCAGCGAGGCGGGCTCGGCGCGCGCATCGGCGTTGCGCTCGGCCAGCACCTGGCCGCTGTTGACGTCGAGCAGCAGGTACTGGCGCGCCGCGATCTCGGGCGGCTGCAGCGCCTGCGCCTGGGCCAGCGTGGCACAGGCAAGGAGGAGGATGAGCGAGAGCAGTCTTTTCATGGCTTGCGCCGGGCCGTCGCGGCCCGGCTTCGATGTGGGGGTTTCAGGCGGCCGCGGGACGCGCGGCCCAGGCGGACAGCACGATCTGCTTGAGCAGACCGAGTTGCCCGTGGAAGAAATGGCCGGCGCCGGGCACCACGGTGACCGGCAGCGCCTGCGGACGCGCCCATTCGAGCACGGCCGCCAGCGGCACGACATCGTCGAGCTCGCCCTGGATCACGAGCGTGTCGGCAGGCACGGCGGCGACGGTGAAGTTGCGCACCGCGGGTCCGACCAGGATCAGCCGCTCGGCGCGCGCGGCCTCGGGCAGCCGCCGCGCCGCCTGCGACGCGACATAGCCGCCGAACGAGAAGCCGCCGAGCACCAGCGGCTCGCCGGGCTGGCGGAACGCGGCGAGCGCGGCCAGCGCATCGTCGACCTCGCCCCGGCCCTCGTCCCAGGTGCCCTCGGAGCGCCCGATGCCGCGGAAATTGAAGCGCAGGCAGCGGTAGCCGAGCTGCACGCAGGCGCGCCCCAGCGTCTGCACGACCTTGTTGTCCATCGTCCCGCCATGCAGCGGATGCGGATGGCACAGCAGCGCTATGCCGCGCGCGGCGTCCTGCGGCGGCAGGTCGAGCGCGCATTCGAGCGCTCCCGCCGGTGCGGCGACGAGGCTGCGCCGGGTGGCCGAGTTCATCGGCCGATGTCGGGTGCCAGCAGCAGCCGCTCGACGACGCGGCCGCCCTGCAGATGCGAGGTGACGATCTCGTCGATGTCGTCGTGGTCGACGTAGGTGTACCAGACGCCCTCGGGGTAGACGACTGCGACCGGACCGCCGGCGCAGCGGTCGAGGCAGCCTGCCTTGTTGACGCGCACGCCGCCGGGGCCGGCGATGCCCGCGGCCTTGACGGCGCCCTTGCAGTGGTCGAACGCGGCCTTGGCGCCCTGGTCGGCGCAGCAGGCCTCGCCGTTCTCGCGCTGATTGAGGCAGAAGAAGATGTGATGCTCGTAATAGCTCATCCCGGGATTGTAGGCAGGGCCCCGGCAGACTCGGGGCGCGCGTTTCGGTTCCGCGCTCAAGGCTCGCGCCGACCCAGGCGGCCCAGCAGCCACAGCATCGTCGCGTAGGGCCAGATCCAGCCCACCCATTGCGCCAGGCCGTGGAAGCGGATGAAGCGGCCCTGCTCCCAGCCCTGCAGGCTCTGCGCGAAATACGGATCGGCGGGCGCCTGCGCGACGCCGACCGCAAGCGCCGTCAGCGCCACGAGCGCGACGCCGACGACGACGCGCGGCGCCAGCGGCACCAGCAGCAGGGCGACGAGCAGCCCCAGCAGCAGGCCGGCGGCGTCGGTCGCGGTGATCCAGGCCAGCGCATGCAAGGGGCCGAAGTTGAGCAGCGTCGACAGCGTCATCGTGCCGCAGCCGAGCGCGAGCGCGCCGAAGGCCATCGCGGCGCGGCGCCAGCCCGGCCGCATGACGGTGAATGCGAGCAGGCAGGGCGCGAGCAGGCCGCAGGCGACGACCAGCGCCTCGGACAGCGGCCGCAGCGGCAGCGCCGGTGTCGCCGGTACGTCGAGCATGCGCTGCAGCGTCGTCGCCCAGGGCACGCCGGCGACGGCCTCGGCCAGCACGGCGCGCAGCCGCTCGCCGACCTGGCCGACCCCGAGCGGCACCGGGGCCGGAAACAGCTGCGCCACCGGCCACAGCGCCAGCAGCGTGAGCGCGCCGGCGCTGTCGGCGACGAACCAGCGCGTGCGCACCGTCTGCCATTGCCCGATCAGCCCCAGCGATTGCCCGGCCCAGCCGAGCAGCGCGCCGACGAGGGCGCCGACGCTGTTCATCGTCCAGTCCTCCATCGCCGGCACGCGCGTGGGCAGGAACTGCTGCAGGCATTCCATCGAATAGGAGATCGCGCAGGGCAGCAGCGCCGCGATCGCGAAGGCGACGGGCCCGCGCAGGCCGCCGCGCAGCGCCGCGATGATCAGCAGCAGGCCGAAGGGCAGGTAGCCGATGAAGTTGATCCAGATGTCGAACGGCAGATTCCAGTTCGTCCAGGGCAGGCGCGCCAGCGTCAGCGCTCCCTGACCGGGCGGCCAGCGCCAGCCGCTGAAGGGGTAGAGGCTGGCGTACAGGATCAGCGCGCCGTAGACCCAGGCCAACAGCAGGGCCGAGCTGCGATGGCGCGGCGGCGGGGCCATGACGGCGGGAATCAGAACGGCTTGACGACCACGAGCACGACGATGGCCGCGAACAACAGGATCGAGACCTCGTTGTAGATGCGGTACCAGCGGTCGGTGCGCCGGTTCGACATGCGCTCGAAGCGCTTGAGCAGGCGGCCGCATTGCAGGTGGTAGGCGACCACGCCCAGCACCAGCAGCAGCTTGACGTGGATCCAGCCGCTGCCCTTGCCGATGCCCAGGCCGAGCCAGAGCCAGAGCCCGAACGCGATCGCCGGCACCATCAGGATGCCGCTGAAGCGATAGAGCTTGCGCGCCATCAGCAGCAGGCGTTCGCGCTCGGCATGGCTGTCGGGGGCGATCAGCGCGAGGTTGACGAACAGCCGCGGCAGGTAGAACAGGCCCGCGAACCAGCTCGCGATGAAGATGATGTGCAGGGCCTTGACCCAGAGGTACGAGCTCATTGCGGACCATTATGGCCACGCCCGCGGGCGGCGCGATGCGCGACGCGGAAAAAGCGCCCCGGCCATCAGGCCGGGGCTGGCAAGCCTTATCGCTGTCATCACGTTAAGGCACCTGCTCAGGGAGGAAAAGCAGGGGATGACGGCCTCGCGGCTATCATCCGAAATCCACTTTAGCAGAACCGACATCGCAGCGCCAATGCCGAAAGCAGCCAGGGCGCGCGGTGCTCGCGCCCTAACCCGCGCTCCTCACCCGCGCCCGCTCCGATGAGAACTCCGCCGCCTTTTCCCGCCAGCCGTCCGCGCCGCCTGCGCCGCGATGTCTACACGCGCGCCCTCGTGCGCGAGCATGGCCTGGCGCCGCAGGACCTGATCCTGCCGGTGTTCGTGCTCGACGGCGCGGGCCGCAGCGAAGCCGTCGCGAGCATGCCCGGCGTGCAGCGGCGCAGCGTCGACGGTCTCTTTGCCGTGGCCGAGGAATGCCTGCGGCTGGGCGTGCCGGTGATGGCGCTGTTCCCGGTCGTCGATGCGGCGCTGAAGACGCCCGACGGCGTCGAGGCGACGAATCCCGACGGCCTCGTGCCGCGTGCCGTGCGCGCGCTCAAGTCGCGCTTCCCCGAGCTCGGCCTGCTCACCGACGTCGCGCTCGATCCCTACACCAGCCATGGCCAGGACGGGCTGCTCGACGCGACCGGCTACATCGTCAACGACAGCACGGTCGAGGTGCTGACGCGCCAGGCCCTGGTGCAGGCCGAGGCCGGGGTCGACATCGTCGCGCCCAGCGACATGATGGACGGCCGCATCGGCGCGGTGCGCCGGGCGCTCGAGGCGGGCGGACTGATACACACCCGCATCATGGCGTACAGCGCGAAATACGCGAGCGCCTTCTACGGCCCCTTCCGCGACGCCGTCGGCTCGGCCGCCAACCTCGGCAAGAGCGACAAGAAGGTCTACCAGATGGACCCGGGCAACAGCGACGAGGCGCTGCGCGAGGTCGCGCTCGACCTCGCCGAGGGCGCCGACATGGTGATGGTCAAGCCCGGCATGCCCTACCTGGACATCGTGCGCCGCGTCAAGGACGAGTTCCGCGTCCCGACCTTCGCCTACCAGGTCAGCGGCGAGTACGCGATGCTCAAGGCGGCCGCCGCCAACGGCTGGCTCGACCACGACGCGGTGATGATGGAGGCGCTGCTCGCCTTCAAGCGCGCCGGCGCCGACGGCGTGCTGAGCTACTTCGCGCTCGACGCCGCGCGCCTGCTCGCGCGCTGAAGTCCGGGCCGGCGCAGCCGGCGCTACGGGGGGTCAGGCCGCGCGCTCGCGCGCCAGCGGCGGGTGGCGGCGCAGGTAGTGCCCGATCGCCTGCGTCAGCGCCTCGACGATGCGCTCGCGATAGGCCGGGTCGCGCAGCTGCGCTTCCTCGTCCGGGTTCGAGATGAAGGCCGACTCGACGAGGATGCTCGGGATGTCGGGCGCCTTGAGCACGGCGAAGGCGGCCTGTTCGACCTCGCCCTTGTGCAGCGGGCCGATGCGGCCCATGCGCGCGAGCACGTCGCGGCCGAGCTTGAGGCTGTCCTTGATCTGCGCCGCCGTGCTCATGTCGGCCATCGTGCGCATCAGCTGCGCGTCGCGGTCCAGCGCCACGTTGACGCCGCCGACGGCGTCGGCATCGTTCTCGCGCTCGGCCATCCAGCGCGCCGCGGCGCTGCTCGCGCCCCGCGTCGAGAGCGCGAACACGCTCGCGCCGCGCGCCTGCGGACGCAGGAAGGCGTCGGCATGCAGGCTCACGAAGAGGTCGGCCCCGACGCGGCGCGCCTTGCGCACGCGCTCGCCCAGCGGAACGAAGAAATCGGCGTCGCGCGTCATCATCACGCGCGTGGCCGGCAGCGCATCGAGGCGCTCGCGCAGCGCCAGGCCGAGCGCGAGCACGACGTCCTTCTCGCGCAGCCCGGTCGGCCCGGTCGCGCCCGGGTCCTCGCCGCCATGGCCGGGGTCGATGGCGATGATGGTGAGGCGGTCGACGCGGCGCCGCTCCGCCGCCGTGAGCGGCGGCGTGCGCGCCG
>JAGWVB010000245.1 GCA_018971105.1 Burkholderiales bacterium | reverse complement strand
CGCGGCCGGCCGGCGCGCGGCCATGGCGTAGCGGCGCGCGCCCCTCGCGGCCGCGGGATTCAACGGCCCGGCGGATCCGCATTCGGCCGCGTAATCGGATTGATCGCGGGCCACGCCGACGCCGGGCACGGTCAACGGATTGCCCAGGCCATTCGACGTCACCCCGGGCAGCGACGAGGCGAAGCCGCCGGCCGGTCCATCGAGCAGGGCATAGGTGGTGGCCGCGACATCCGAGCCGCCGGTCACGCTCGTGTGCACGTAATTGGCGAAATTGATGCCGCCGAGGCCGCCCGTCTCGCTGCTCAGCGAGACGATCTGGTCGTTGGCCTGCCGGAAGCGGTAGCCGTTGGCGACGTCCTGCGGGAACAGGTAGGGGATATAGGAACAGAACAGCGATGTGCAGGGCGCATCGAGCATGACCTCGAGCGGCGTCATGTACGCGCCGCCGCTCGGTGCACCGGGTGCGCCTCCGGTGGCCGAGATCACCTGCGCCGGCAGATTCGTGCCGCCGGCCAGCGCCGTCAGGGCCGGGCTGTTCTCGGCCAGGTCGCAGACCGCGCCCTGGTTGAATACCGGCGTGCCGCCGAAGGCGTTCCGGACCCCGGGCAGGAGATAGCCGATGGCCCGGAACACGGCGCTGTTGGCCGACATCGAGACGATCAGGTTGGCCAGGTTCGAGCCGTCGTGCGGCGTGTCCAGCGTCACCAGCCGGCGCACATCGCCCTTGTTGAAGTTCTCCGGCTGCTGGAAGGCCGGCGATCCGGCATAGAGCCGCGTCAGCAGGCCGCCCATGCTGTGGCCGACGACATCGACCTGGGTCGCGGCATAGCCTGCGTCGCGCGCCAATTGCAGGCCGTCGGCGACGAATCCCTGCACCAGGGGGTAGTTGACCGAGAAATGCGACGCATTGGTCGACTTGTAATCCGCCCGGTCGAGGAAGTAGGACGAGTTCGGGTTTCGATCCCAGACCGCGTTGGCCCAGGTGCCGGGGTCGGACCACAGGCCATGGATCAGCACGACGGGCGGCCGGACGACGGTGAGGGTCGAGGATATCGTCGTCGTGTTCGAATTGCCCTGGCTCGGCAGGAACGAGAACTGGACCGTGACCTGGCGGTTGCTCGAACTGTCGCCGTAGGTCGCCGGCGCCTGGTACAGCGTCGTGCCGTAATACAGATTGCCCGCCGGCTGGGTCGACACCACGCCCGCCGCGATGCTGCCCTGGTCCAGCGCACTGCTGGACGTGATGCTGTAGCAGGCCGTTCCGGCCAGGCCCGAGACCGAGCGCAGCAGCAATTGGCTCACGCCGTCGGCGACCGTGCCGCTGACCGTGGTGCCGCAGGTCGACAACGTGGCCGCGTCCTGGGCCATGTCCGGGCTGCCCGGCTGGCGACAGCTGTTGCCGGGCGCGTTCGCATCGAGGAAGTCGGTGGCGTGCAAGGGGTTCACGCCCCAGGCCGTGACCGGTGTCGACGAGCTGCCGCCCCCGGGCGCCACCTCCTGGATGATCAGATTCGACTGGCCCACGCTCACGCCGTAGAGCGTGAACGCATTGCTGTACATCTGCCCCGCCGGCGTGTACAGCTGCGGAATGAAGCCCTGGGTCGGATCGCCGGCGGCCGCGATGGCGGGATTGTCCGAATAGACGTTCCAGGTGTAGCCCCCCTGGGGGGCCGGATCGGAAACGACGTAGAGCTGGACCGATTGGGTAATCGGTACGCCGACCGAATTCAGGATGCCGGGATTGCCGGTCGGGCAGGCGTTCTGGCCGGTGCCGGCCGCGAGCGACCGCAGCTTGACGGCGCCGGCGCCGGCGGGCGCGACGACGGCGAGGCCCGGCATCGCATCGGCCACGAGCGGTAATGCCGAAACAAGGCCGATCGCGATCGCGATGAGGTGCCCGATGCGCATGAATTCCTCCCGGTTTGCATTCCGCGCTTGGGCGGGCCGTTCAAATTATTCTGCGGGAAATGGCATGACCGCGCAATATCGCCGATCGTCTTCGCTGCACGCATCACCGCGGTTGCCCGCGTTTGGAAAGCAAACGTAACTCCAGCCCGGCAGGCCGGCGCGCGTCGGTCACTGGCAAGCCGCTGCCGGCGCGGGTGTTGCGCGCTTCGTGTTGCGAGCGCGGCACCTCATTCAGGGGCCGCATAAACCCGCATGCGGCCGCCGCGCGCGCGACGGCGACGGACGCCGTCAGGGCGCCTGGCGTTGCACCAGCAATTGGCCGGCGGGCGGCGTCTGCGGCGGGCTCTGCGGGAAATAGCCTTCGGTGTGGATCCGCCCCGGCTGGGCGCCGAGCGATTTCGCCGCCGCGACGCAATCGTCGACGAAGGCCGGCGAGCCGGCGACGAAGACGCTGTGGCGCGCGAGGTCGCTGAACAGCGTCGGCAGCAGCGCCGGGATGCGGCCGTGCAGCGCCCTCGCATCGGCCGGCGTTGCGCGCGTGAGCGTGGGGCGGTAGCGGAAATTGCGATGCCGCGCCTCCCACCAGGCCATCAGGCCGCGGTCGTAGAGTTCGTCCGCCGTCGCGGCCGAGAACAGCAGCGTCACCGGATCGGCGTAGCTGCGGCGCAGCGCCGCCTCGGTCAGCGCGAGGATGGGCGCGAGTCCCGAGCCGGCCGCCATGCACAGCACCGGCGTGTCGACCGAGGGGTCGCCGATGAAGGTGCCGTAGGGACCGTTGACCGCCACGCGCGTGCCCGGCAGCAGCGTGTCGTGGGCCCAGGCGCTCGTCAGCCCGTCGGCCGCGCGCGTGATCTGCACGGCGAGCTCGCCGTCGTTGCGCGGCGCGTTGGCGATCGAATAGCTGCGCAAAGGCACGCCGGCAGCCGGGTCGCCGAGCATCAGGTATTGGCCGGGCCAGTAGCGCATCGCGTCGCGCAGCGGCCGCAGGCGCAGCTCGACGATGCGCGGCGTGCGCACGATGCGGTCGGTGACGACGAAGCGCTGGCCCTCGCGCGGCGGGAACAGCTTGGGTTTCGCGTCCGCGGTGCCCCATTCGATGACGAGCTCGTCGGACAACGGCTTGGCCATGCACATCAGGCCGTAGCCCTGGCGCCGCTCGTCGGGCGCGAGCGCCATGTCCATCACGAAGCCCTGGTCGAACCGGCCCTCGAGGACCTTGACCTTGCATTCGCCGCAGGCGCCGGCGCGGCAGTTGTTGGGCAGCGCGTAGCCGGCCTTCTCGAGCGACTCGAGCACCGTCGCGCCCGCGCCGACCTCGACGAGCCGCCCCGAAGGATGCAAACGAATGCGAGTCAATTCACTCTCCTGACGCGCCTATCGCCGACGAAATCAGGCGCCCCCCCAAGCAGACGCCGCGGAACCGGTTTTGCCGGGCCGCCGGGGTCGCCCCCCTGGGGGGGAGGCGC
Source organism: Burkholderiales bacterium (assembly GCA_018971105.1). GTDB lineage: Bacteria > Pseudomonadota > Gammaproteobacteria > Burkholderiales > Burkholderiaceae_C > Rubrivivax. The sequence goes on along the minus strand of JAGWVB010000245.1, from coordinate 3,280 downwards.
CGAAGGCGCTCCGGGGGGGGGGTCAAAACACCGGAATGATGTCGACCATGTCGGCGTCGGTGACCTCCTGGCCGGTGATGCCGACCTCGGGGATGGCCGGGAACGGGATGTCGTACTTGTCGAGCACGCCCTTGAGGTTGAGCATCGCGGTCTTCCAGTTCTCGCGCTTGCCCTCGTATTCGGGGATGTGGAAACCGGCCTCGCGGGCGACGGTCTCGATCTCGCGCTGCCAGGCGATGAAATCGCTCGGGATGTCCCAGAACTCCTCGGGCGGCTCGAACAGCACGCCCGACAGGAACAGGAAGCCGGCGCGGATCTGCTTCGTGATCAGCGGCTTGTCGGCAAGGTCCATCTTCGGATAGTCGCGCTCCATCAGCGAGAGGCAGATCGCCATGTGCCGGCCCTCGTCGCGGCCGATGTGGCGGAAGGCCTCCTTGAACACCGGCTCGGTGCATCGGGCCGCCATCTGGTGGAAGATCGTCGCCGCGGCGATCTCGCCCATCAGGAACGAGCTGAACAGCACCGCGAGCTTGTACCTGGGCACCGCCGCCTTGTAGCCGCTCCAGTAGCGGCCGCCGTTGTAGTACAGCCAATGGGCATTGCGCTGCGCCTTGCGGCCGATCTCGGTCTTGGGCACATAGGTCAGCGGATCGGGATGCTCGAGCAGCTTGGCGATCGCCAGGCCGCAGATCTGCTCGTGGTTCTGCTCGTCGCGCGTGACGCTGAAGAAGCAGCGCCGCACGGCGTCCTCCTCATGCGCCTCGTAGGTCTTGACGAAGGCGGCGGCGAAGACCGGCGGCGCCGAGGCGTCGAACACCGAGAGGATGGTCCACCAGTAGGCGATCGCCTCGCGCTCCTCCCAGCTGTAGCGGCTGGCGTCGAAGCTGGCCCAGGCCAGCTTCTTCGGGTCCCAGTGCTCGCGCTGCGCGGCGTCCCAGATCTCCTCGAGCTTGGCCGTGTGCGCGTGCCAGCTCAACGGGTAGACGTTGGGCTGTTCGGTGGCGGGCGGCAGCGCCATCCGGGATGCCAGTTTCTCGTGTCTCGCCATGACGGACCTCCAGTCGGTTGCGGATTCGCTAATTCGTCCCCTTGGGACGCTTGTCGACGACGCGCCGGGCCTTGCCGGTGAGCGTGCGCTCGACGCTGCCGGCGGCCATCACGCGCACCTTCGCGCTGACGCCGATATGGGTCTTGACGCCATGTTCGAGCTGGCGCGCGATGGCATCGGATTCGACGCCCGAGAGCCGGCCCGAGACCTCGGGCCGCGCCTCGACGAGGATGTCGAGCTTGTCGAGATGGCCGTCGCGCGTGACGACGAGCTGGTACACCGGCGCGAGCGAGCCCTGCTTGAGGATCAGCTCCTCGACCTGGGTCGGGAACAGGTTGACGCCGCGGATGATCAGCATGTCGTCGCTGCGGCCGGTGATCTTGCCCATGCGGCGCATCGAGCGCGCGGTCGGCGGCAGCAGCTTCGTGAGGTCGCGCGTGCGATAGCGGATCACCGGCATCGCCTGTTTCGTCAGCGACGTGAAGACGAGCTCGCCGTCGCTGCCGTCGGGCAGCACCGCGCCGGTGTCGGGGTCGATGATCTCGGGGTAGAAATGGTCCTCCCAGATCACCGGGCCGTCCTTGGTCTCGACGCATTCGCTCGCGACGCCCGGCCCCATGACCTCGGACAGGCCGTAGATGTCGACGGCGTCGATGCCGGCGCGCGCCTCGATCTCGGTGCGCATCGCGTCGGTCCAGGGCTCGGCGCCGAAGATGCCGATCGACAGTGAACTCTCCGCCGGATCGAGGCCCTGGCGCAGGAACTCCTCGACGATGTTGAGCATGTAGCTCGGCGTCACCATGATGATGTCGGGACGGAAGTCCTGGATCAGCTGCACCTGCTTCTCGGTCTGCCCGCCCGACATCGGGATCACCGTGCAGCCGAGCTTCTCGGCGCCGTAATGCGCGCCCAGGCCGCCGGTGAACAGGCCGTAGCCGTAGGCGACATGGCAGATGTCGCCGGCGCGCCCGCCGGCGGCGCGGATCGAGCGCGCGACGAGGCCGGCCCAGGTCTCGATGTCGGCCCGCGTATAGCCGACGACGGTCGGCTTGCCCGTCGTGCCCGACGAGGCATGGACGCGCGCGAGCTGCTCGCGCGGCACCGCGAACATGCCGAAGGGGTAGTTGTCGCGCAGGTCCTTCTTGGTCGTGAAGGGGAACTTCGCGAGGTCGGCGAGCGCGCGGCAGTCCTCGGGATGGACGCCGGCGGCGTCGAAGGCGCGGCGGTAATGCGGCACGTTCTCGTAGGCGCGCTGGAGCGTGGCCTTCAGGCGCTGCAACTGCAGCGCGGTGATCTCGTCGCGGCTGGCGCGCTCGATCGGATCGAGTTCGGCTGCGGGGGGTACGCGTCGGGCCATGGCGGTCTCCTGTCGGGGTGGCGGCGGCGGTTGCACGGAGGGCGCATCGGTCGCCGGTCGATGCACGGATCGTAGGATCGCGCCTGCACCGGCGTCAGGTTCTGAGTTCTGAGCCCGGATCAGGGAAAGTACCGAGCCGGACGCGATCGATGAACCGAGACCCCATGCCCGAACACGATCCGAACCACGGCGCCGACGCCGCCGCCCAGGCGCGGCGCGTGCCCTCCATCGTCGCCGCGGCGTTCTTCATGGAGACGCTGGACGCCAGCATCATCGTCACCGCGCTGCCGAGCATCGCGCGCAGCTTCGAGGCGACGACGCTCGCGCTGAGCCTGGGCGTCTCGGCCTATCTCGTCGCCGTGGCCGTGCTCGTGCCCACGGCCGGCTGGGTCAGCGAGCGCTGGGGCGCGCGCAACGTCTTCGCCAGCGCGGTGGCGATGTTCACGCTCGCCTCGCTGCTGTGCGGGCTGAGCCCGAACCTGGGCGCCTTCATCGCCGCGCGCTCGCTGCAGGGCGCCGCGGCGGCCTTCATGTCGCCGGTGGGCCGCCTCGTCGTGCTGCGCGCGACGCCGAGGCACCGCCTCATCGAGGCGCTCGGGATGATCGTCTGGCCGGCGCTCATCGGCCCCGTCGTCGGTCCGCCGCTGGGCGGGTTGATCTCGACCTACGCCTCCTGGCGCTGGATCTTCTTCCTCAACCTGCCGGTGGGCGCGATCGGGCTCTGGCTCGTGCTGCGCCACATCCCGCAGCAGGCCGCGGGTGCGCGCCGGCGCTTCGACGGCGTCGGCTTCGCGCTCACCGGGCTGGCGCTGGTGGCGCTGATCGAGGGGCTGTCGCTGCTGGCCGAGGCGCGCGGCCGCCTGGCCGCCGGCGCT
>JAGWVB010000244.1 GCA_018971105.1 Burkholderiales bacterium | reverse complement strand
TCGGTGCCGATCCAGACCCTGCTGTTCTTCACCGCGCTGTCGTTCCTGCCCGCGGTGCTGCTGCTGATGACCGGGTTCACGCGCATCGTCATCGTGCTCTCGCTCGTGCGCCAGGCGCTGGGCACGCAGAGCGCGCCGCCGAACCAGGTCATCGTCGGCCTCTCGCTGTTCCTGACCTTCTTCGTCATGGCGCCGACCTTCGACCAGATCTACACCCAGGCCTACGCGCCCTACGCCGCCGGCACGCTGCCGGCCGACAAGGCGCTGGCGGCCGGGATCGCGCCGCTGCGCGTGTTCATGCTCAAGCAGACGCGGCAGAGCGACGTGCAGCTGTTCTCCAAGCTCGCCAAGCTGGCGCCCGGCGTCAAGGGGCCCGACGTGCCGCTGTCGGTGCTGGTGCCGGCCTTCGTCACGAGCGAGTTGAAGAGCGCGTTCCAGATCGGCTTCATGATCTTCATCCCCTTCCTCGTCATCGACATGATCGTCGCCAGCGTGCTCATGAGCCTGGGCATGATGATGCTCAGCCCGGTGCTGGTGGCGCTGCCCTTCAAGCTCATGCTGTTCGTGCTCGCCGACGGCTGGAACCTGCTGCTGGGCTCCCTCGCCGCCTCCTTTGCCAGATAGAAGAAGTGATCCGATGGATGCCCAACAGGTACTGACATTCGGCCAGCAGGGCCTGACGATGATGATGATGGTGGCGGCGCCGGTGCTGCTGGCGGTGCTCGTCGTCGGCCTCGTCGTGAGCATCTTCCAGGCCGCGACGCAGATCAACGAGCAGACGCTGAGCTTCGTGCCCAAGGTCGTCGCCGTCGGCATCGTGCTCACGATCGCCGGACCCTGGATGCTGACGACGCTGGTCGAGTACATCCAGCGCACGCTGATCGCGCTGCCCGCGGCGGTGGGCTGATCGTGCTCACCTTCAGCGAGGCCCAGGTGCTGGCCTGGATCAACCCGCTGCTCTGGCCCTTCCTGCGCGCGCTGGCGCTGTTCTCCTCCATGCCGGTGCTCGGCAGCGCCACCGTGCCGGTGCCGGTGCGCATCGGCCTGGCGGCCTTCATCGCCTACGCGGCGCAGGCCAGCCTGCCCCTGGCGCCGGTGGTCGCGCTCGACTCGGCGCCGGCGCTGATGATGGTCGCGCAGCAGGTCGTGATCGGGCTCACGCTGGGCTTCGCGGTGCAGCTCGTGTTCGCCGCGATCGGTTTCGCGGGCGAGGTCATCGGGCTGCAGATGGGGCTGAACTTCGCCGGCTTCTTCGATCCCATCTCGGCGAACCAGGAGACGGCGACGAGCAAGTTCTTCGGCACCACGGTGGGCTGGCTGTTCATCGTCATGAACGGCCACCTGCTCGTCATCGCCGCGCTCGTGCAGAGCTTCCACGCCTTCCCGGTCGGCCCCGCGCCGTTCGCCTTCCTGCACCAGATGCAGCCGCAGCGCTGGGGCGCCGAGATCTTCTCGACCGGGCTGTGGATCGCGCTGCCGCTGGTGACGATGCTGCTCTTCGTCAACTTCGTGCTGGGCGCGATCTCGCGCGTGGCGCCGCAGATGAACGTGTTCGCGATCGGCTTCCCGATCACGCTGGGCGTCGGCCTGCTCGGGCTGCTGCTGACGCTGCCGATGCTGCAGCAGCCGTTCACGATGGCGCTGAACCGGCTGCTCGATCAGTTCAAGTGAAGACGCGCTCGCGCAGCCATTTGGTGGCGACCCATTTCTCGCCCGCGACGACCGGCGCGCCGCCATGCAGCGTGCGCGACGACGGGTCGGGCCGGTCGTAGCCGAAGAAGACGGCGTTGCCGCGCTGCGCGGCGACCTCGAGCCCGGCGTCGGGGAAGGTCGTGGCGCCGCCGCTCTCGGGCGTGTCGAGGTAGAGCACGAGCGTGCCGACGCGCTGGCCGCCGCGTTCGAGCACGCGCGCCGTGCCCGGGTGCTTGGGATCGAAATAATCGTAATGCGGCCGGTATTCGGCGCCCGGGCGGTAGCGCAGGATCTGCAGTCCCTCGCCATGGTCGACGGGCCAGCGCAGCAGCTCGGCGATGCGCTGTTCGAGCGTGGCGATCAGCGCATGCTCGCCGCGCGTGAAGAACATGCCGTCGCTGGTGCGCGCGGCGTTGACCTCGCTGCCCCCGGTGCTGTTGTCGACGGTCTCCGAACGCGACAGGCGCGGCCGGGCGAGCTCGATGAGCCGCCGGCACTCGGCCTCGTCGAGCAGGCCGCCGAAGACGACGACGCGCGGCAGCTGCAGCCGCGCCAGGATGCGCACCTCGCAGCCGTCGGACAGGCGCAGCAAGGTCGCGGCGTCGGCGGCAGGGCCGGGCGCGGCGGGCTTGACGATGGCCGGCCGGGCCGCGGCTGCGCCGCGCTGCGCGAGGTGCTGCTCGAGCGTCTGTTCGAGCGCGGCGGCGGCGACGTCCTCGGCCCAGCCGCTGGCGCGCATGGCCGCGATCACGTCCTCGGGACGGCAGCCGGACTCGGCCTGGGCGACGATCCAGCGCCGCAGTTCCTCGGTGACGGTTTGTTTATTGCGTGCCATCATGGCGCGATTCTGGCCCAGCGCCGCGGGGTCCGGCCTGCCCTCAGGTCGTGGCCGGGCGCCTGAAGACGAGGCGGTCGGGCGCGGAGGCGGCGCGGTCCCAGGCATAGCCGCCGCCATCGAAATCGAGCAGCGCGCGCGGGCTGCGGGCGCGGCGCAGGATGGCGTGGCGCATCATCATCCCGCGTGCCTTCTTGGCAAAGAAGCCGACGATCTTGTGCTCGCCGTCGCGGCTCTCCTCGAACACGCAGTCGACGACGCGCGCGCGCAGCGCCGGGCGCAACGCGGCGCGGGCGTATTCGATCGAGGCGAGGTTGACGACGACGGGCGCCTTCTCGCCCGCCTGGCGCGCATTGAGATGCTCGGCGACGAGATCGCCCCAATAGGCGTAGAGGTCGCGTCCGCGCGCGTTGGCCAGCGCCGTGCCCATCTCGAGCCGGTAGGGCTGCAGGCTGTCCAGCGGGCGCAGCACGCCGTACAGGCCCGACAGGATCACGAGGTGGTCCTGCGCCCAGTTCAGGTCGGCGCTGGCCAGCGTGGCGGCCTGCAGCCCGTCGTAGACATCGCCGTCGAAGGCGCGCAGCGCCGGGCGGCTGTTGGCCGGCGTGGCCTGCGGCTGCCAGGCGGCGTAGCGCGCGGCGTTGAGCTCGGCGAGATTCGTCGACAGGTCCATCAGGCGCGCGATCTCGGCCGGCGAGCGGCGACACAGCAGCTCGATCAGCTCGGCGGCGCGGTCGGCATGCAGCGGCGCCGTGGCCTTGCGGCGCAGCGCCGGCGAGAGCGGGGTTTCGAAATCGAGTGTCTTGGCAGGTGAAAGCAGGAACAGCATGGAGCGCATTTTCAGCGCAAGCGCGAATCCTCGGCCCGGACCGCTGCGGCCGACGCAACGGCCGCCGCATGGCCGCGCGCAGGGGCCTGCGCGGGGGGTCGCGCAAGGGCTCGCGCAGGAGCACGCACAGCGGTAAGCACAGGGGGCCGCACGGAGGCCGACGCCGGCACGGACGCATCCGAGGGCGTGACCATCGATGCCGGCACGCCATCGAGGCCATCGAGCGGGCTGCGTACCGCGCCGCCCCCCAGGCGCAGCACATGGGTGTAGATCATGGTCGTGCTGACATCGGCGTGGCCGAGCAGCTCCTGCACGGTTCGGATGTCGTAGCCGGCCAGCAGCAGATGGGTCGCGAACGAATGTCGCAGCGTGTGCGGTGAGGCGGCGCGGGCGATCGCGGCGTCGGCCATCGCCTGCCTGAAGGCGGACTGGAAATGGCCTTCGAGCAGATGGTGGCGGCGCAGGCCGGCGCCGCGCGGATCGAAGGCGAGCCGGGCCTGTGGAAAGACCCAGAACCAGGCCCAGGAGCAGGCCGCGCGCGGGTACTTGCGTGCCAGCGCATGGGGCAGCTCGACGCCCTGTACTCCGGCATCGCGGTCGGCCTGCCAGCAACGATGGGCGTCGGCCAGTTGCGCATGCAGCATCGACTCCAGCGCGGCGGGCAGCATCACGACCCGGTCGGCGGCGCCCTTGCCTTCGCGCACGACGATGGCACGGCGCTGGAAATCGAGGTCCTTGACGCGCAGCCGCAGGCCCTCGATCAGGCGCAGGCCGGTGCCGTAGAGCAGGCGGCCGAGCAGGCCATGCGGGGTGCCGCTCATGCGCTGGCGTTCGTCGAGCGCGGCGAGCAGGCGGGCGACCTCGTCGCGATCGAGCACGACCGGGATGCGCCGCTTGCCGCCGGGGCGCCCGATCTCGCTCATCCACGGCAGGTCCTGGCGCAGCACGTTTTGATAAAGGAAGAGCAAAGCCGAAAGCGCCTGGTTATGGGTGGACGGCGCGACCTGGCGCTCGTTGGCGAGCCAGGTCAGGAAAGCCTCGACCTCGGGCCCGGCGAGTTCGGCCGGATGGCGCAGGCCGTGGAAGCGCACGAAGGCGCGCACCCAGTGCACATAGGCCTCCTCGGTGCGCAGGCTGTAGTGGCGGTAGCGGATCTGGGCACGCAGCGCATCGAGCAGGCGCGGCGGCGGCGTGGTTGCTGCGGACATGGCTGGCATCGATTTCGAGAAACTGTATATTCATACAGTACACGATGGCCCGCGATGCTTCAAGCACCTGCACGCGATGGGAATGCGCCGGATGCGATGGGCAGGCCGGCTCGAGATCGACGCAACCGAATCGGGCCCGGCCCGACGCGCCACGACCGCCGACCGAGCCGCAAGCAACGATAGACCCCGAATGATCAGACTCGCCTCGCTACACGTCGCCAAGACCTACGCGCCCGATCGCAACGGCGCGAAGAAGTATTCGAGACGGCATGGCGAAGCCCTGGTCTGCGTGCGACAGAGACTCAGCGACGACGGGAAAACCCGATACACGACGATCGAATTGCTGGTCGAAACGACACCCGTAGCCCAGCGCGAGCGCAGCCTCGTGGCGATCCGTATCGATCCCTTCGACGCCGCAACCCGAAGCCACCTGATGGCCTGCGGAGCCCGCTGGGATGCCAAACGAAGGTATTGGGTCATTTCGAAACTTGTGGCGAGAAACTTGCACTTGTCGGATCGGATCGTGCCAAGGGATGCCGAAGGAATGATTGATTGAATTGCTGGCGCTGCGGGTCGAGGGGGACTCGAGGGCGCAAGCACGCACACGGCGACTGCCGGACCGGCCTGCATGCTGAAGCCTGACGGCCGGTCTGGCAGAGCAAGAACCAGAACAGCGCACCACTGCGAAATTGATCTTCTTCGCGCCACCGGCGAGCGGTATTATGATGCAGGCCAGCCAGGGAAAACCCGCAATGATGCGATTGACGACATCAAGCTATTGGACAACAGTTGTTGGTATTGGCACCAACGATGCGGTCGTGTTGATAACACGTTAGGCCGCGCAAAATGCCTTCTGTAGTTTGCAATAGCCGCGAATCCAAGATCACGGTACGTGAAGCTCGAGTAGACGAGCAATCGCAATTACAAGAGCTTCAGCTTCGAGCATCCTTAGCGAATCCCGGTGATCGGCAAGCACTGCTGTCTCATCCAGATGCGATTGACCTGCCGCTCGCTCAGATTGAGGAAGGCAGCGTCTTGGTAGCGGTGACTGATTGCGTTGTTGGCTTTGTCGTTGTGCTGCGTCGCTCTGAAGATACGGCAGATCTCGATGGACTTTTTGTCGAGCCAAGTCTGTGGCGACAGGGCCTGGGCCGCCGGTTACTCAGGGATGGTTGCAACCTGGCCGTCGCACGCGGAGCTCGGTCCCTTCATGTAGTGGCCAACAATCATGCGCTTGACTTCTACACTGCAATCGGCTTCCGCAACGAAGGAACTGTAAGTACACTGTTCGGGAAAGCCACCCAAATGAGTCTGCAGCTATGAGCGCCAGCGCACGTCGGGCGCGGCCTAACCGGTCGGTGAACCTGACCCGCTCCGGCAGGCGCCGCCTGGCCGCTCCAGGCCACAGTGCACATTGTCCTTCCGCGGCCAGTCGGCGCCTGCCTCCGCGGGCAGGTTACCTCCAACGTTAGGCGTCATAAACACCATCACCGCGCGGGGAGGCGCACATGAAATACGACATCCACCATCCGCTCTTTCAACGGCAGCGCCTGTCCCTGACACCCGGAACCGTCTTTCGAGGCGCGAAGCTATTTCTCAACGGCGCGCCAGCGAAGCGCTCGATGGGTAAATATTTGGTCAAGAATGACGCAGGCGAAGACACCCCAATTCGAATAGTGTCGAATTTCGTCGACCCGGTTCCCGCCATAAAAATTGGCACTGATACAGTTCGTCTTCTGCCGGCCCTAAAGTGGTACGAGTACGCGTGGATCGGAATCCCCGTTTTGCTTCTCTTCATTGGCGGCGCCCTGGGTGCAGGACTTGGTGTTGCCGCCGCGTACTCAAATAGTCGTGTATTTCGCAGCGATCGTGGTTCGGCTGCAAAATACCTTTTGACCGGCGTCACTACGCTCGGGGCGCTACTGCTCTTTGTCATTCTGGTCGCAGTGCTTCGAACCGTCACACAACCGCAGCAACAATGACGCCTCTCAAGAAACTCCTTCTAAGTAATTGATTGGCAATGAGTTTTTCATGCGCGCTGTTCGATTGGGACCATCTGCATGCCGAGTTTGGCGGCACGCTGCGTCAAGGCCCGCAGCACGCGCTCGCGGTATCGCTCCT
>JAGWVB010000243.1 GCA_018971105.1 Burkholderiales bacterium | reverse complement strand
CGCGCTGGCCCATGCCGCCAGCGCCGGCAGCGCCGAGGCGGCGCCGGCCGACCTGGCGTCGGCGCGCGACAAGCTCGGGCGCGCCGAGGTCGCGCTCGCCGCGCACGACAACGACACCGCCCTGGCGCTGGCGCAGCAGTCCCAGGCCGACGCCCAGCTGGCCGCAGCCAAGACCGAGGCGATGCGCGCGCAACGATCGGCGCAGGCGCTCGACGCGTCGGCGCGCGCCCTGCGCGAAGAGATGGCCCGCAAGGCCCCTTGAACCCCCACTCATGCAAGGACACACCATGACGACGATGCGCAAGTTCCCCCTCATCCTGCTGGCCGCGGCAGCCCTCGCGGCCTGCAGTAGCGTGCCCGCCGACAACGCCCAGCTCGACCATGCCCGCAGCGCCTACGCCGCGGCCCAGGGCGACGGGCGCACCGCGACGCTGGCGCCGGTCGAATTCAGGCAGTCCGCCGCTGCGCTGGCGCTGGCCGAGGCCGCCTATGCGCGCGGCGACGGCGCGGCGCGCGTGGATCAGCTCGCCTATCTCGCCGGCCAGCGCGTCGCGACGGCGCAGCAGATCGCGCTGCGCAAGGACGCCGAGGCCCGGATCGCGCAGGCCGGCGCCGCGCGCGATGCGATGCGCCTGGCCGCCCGCACGCGCGAGGCCGACGACGCCACCGCGGCGGCCCATGAGGCCCAGGACGACGCCGCGCACGCGCAGCGGCAATCCGAATCCGCGCAGCGCCAGGCCGTCGCGGCCCAGCGCGACGCGCAGGCTTCCCAGCAGCTCGCGCAGGCCTCGCAGCAGCAGGCCGGCGACGCCGAGCAGCGCAACCGGATGCTCGAGTCGCAACTGCGCGACTTGAACGCGAAGCAGACCGAGCGCGGCATGGTCGTCACGATCGGCGACCTGCTGTTCGACACCGATCGCGCGCAGCTCAAGCCCGGCGGGCGGCAGCCGATCGAGCGCCTCGGGGCCTTCCTCCAGCAGTACCCGCGGCGCAAGGCGCGCATCGAGGGCTATACCGACAGCACCGGCAGCGCGAGCCACAACCTGGCGCTCTCGGGTCGGCGCGCCGACGCCGTGCGGGCGGCCCTGGTCGACCTGGGCGTGAACCCGGTCCAGCTCAGCGCCCAGGGCTACGGCGAGTCGAACCCGGTGGCCGGCAACGAGAGCTCGGGCGGGCGCCAGATGAACCGCCGCGTCGAGGTCGTGCTCTCGAACGACGAAGGAGACATCGGCAAGCGCTGAGCCGGTGCCGGCGGCGCCGCGATCGAGGCCGCATCGGTGCCCTGGCGCACAGTGCGCAGGGCCCCCGGTGACCTACCCTGAAGGCCTGCTGCGCCAACCCGGAATGCAGCCGGAGATCATCATGTCCCTAGGCACCATACTCCTCATCGTCCTCGTCCTCATGCTCGTCGGCGTGGTGCCGGTGTGGCCCCACAGCGCGCACTGGGGCTACCTGCCGAGCGGCGGATTGGGGATCGTCGTCGTCGTCCTGCTCGTGCTGTTGGTCATGGGCCGGCTCTGATACCCGGCCCGTCCTGGGTGCGCTGGCGCACAGACGGGCGCGGCCGCGGCTTGCGAGGATGCGGGATGGATGAGAGCAATGCCATGCCAGGAACCGCCAGCGGCCGTGCCGCGGCCGAACGCTCGGCTTCCGACGATGCCGGCGCCGACCCGCAGCGCCGGCTGGCGCTGCTGAAGACCGGTGCCTTGCAAAGCGCCATCCTCAACAGCGCCAATTTCTCGAGCATCGCCACCGACGAGAAGGGCGTGATCCAGATCTTCAATGTCGGCGCCGAACGCATGCTGGGCTTCGCGGCCGCCGAGGTGATCGACCGCCTGACGCCGGCCGACATCTCCGACCCGCTGGAGCTGATCGCGCGCGCGCGCGCCCTCAGCCTCGAGCATTCGACCACGATACGCCCCGGATTCGAGGCCCTCGTGTTCCGCGCCTCGCGCGGGATCGAGGATGTCTACGAACTGACCTATCTGCGCAAGGGCGGCGCCCGCCTGCCGGCCATGGTCGCCGTTTCGGCGCTGCGCGACGGCGAGGGCACCATCATCGGCTACCTGCTGATGGGCACCGACAACAGCGCGCGCAAGCGCGCCGAGGCCGAGCAGGACATGCTCGACCAGCGCCTGCGCGACCAGCAGTTCTACACGCGCTCGCTGATCGAATCGAATCTCGACGCGCTCATCGCCACCGACCCGCAGGGCACGATCACCGACGTCAACCGGCAGATGGAGATCCTGGCCGGGCGCACGCGCGACGAGCTGATCGGGGCGCCGTTCAAGGACTGCTTCACCGACCCGGCGCGCGCCGAGAGCGGCATGCACCGCGTGCTGGACACGAACAAACTCACCGATTTCGAGCTCATCGCACGCAACCGCAGCGGCGCCGAGACCGCGGTCTCCTACAACGCGATCACCTTCCACGACCGCGACGGCCGGCTGCAGGGCGTGTTCGCCGCGGCGCGTGACATCACCGAGCGTCAGCGGCTCGACCGCGTGCTCGAGGACAAGCATGTGGAACTGAGCAATGCCCGCGTCGTGGCCGAGAAGGCCAATCTGGCGAAATCCGATTTCCTCTCCTGCATGAGCCATGAACTGCGTTCGCCCCTGAATGCCATCCTCGGCTTCGCCCAGCTCGTCGAGACCGGTTCGCCGCCGCCGACGCCGGCGCAGAAGGAGAGCGTCGACCAGATCCTGCAGGCCGGCTGGTACCTGCTGGAGCTGATCAACGAGATCCTGGACCTGGCGCTGATCGAATCCGGCAAGGTCTCGATGTCCTGCGAGCCGATGTCGCTGCGCGAACTCCTCGACGACTGCGCCGCGATGATCGAGCCGCAGGCACGCCAGGTCGGCATCCAGGTCCGGTTCCCGCAGCTCGACAGCGCCTGGTTCGTCCAGGCCGACCGCACGCGGGTCAAGCAGGTCGTGCTCAACCTGCTGTCCAACGCCATCAAGTACAACCGGGTCGGCGGCCGCGTCGAGGTGCGGTGCAGCGCGGCGGGCGCCGATCGCACGCGCATCAGTTTCCAGGACTGCGGCGAGGGCCTCGACGCCGCCAAGCTGGCGCAGCTGTTCCAGCCCTTCAACCGCCTCGGCCAGGAGGCCGGGTCGGTCGAGGGCACGGGCATCGGCCTCGTCGTGAGCCAGCGCCTGATGGAATTGATGGGCGGCGCCATCGGCGCCGAGAGCACGGTCGGCGTCGGCAGCCTGTTCTGGATCGAGCTGCCCTCGACGCAGGCGCTGCATTTCGGCGCCGACGCCCTCGATGTGCCGCGCTGCGTCGCGTCCCCCGATGCGGTCGCGGGTGCCAGGCGCACGCTGCTGTGCGTCGAGGACAACCCGGCCAACCTGCTGCTCGTCGAACGCTTGCTGGCGCGCCGGCCCGAGCTGCGGCTGGTGAGCGCCCGCGACGGCCAGCGCGGCATCGAAATGGCCCGGTCATGCCGTCCCGACGTGATCCTGATGGACATCAACCTGCCCGGCATCAGCGGCATCACCGCGATGCACGCGCTGGCCCGCGATCCGCGCACGGCGCGCATACCGGTGATCGCCCTCAGCGCCAACGCGATGCCGCGCGATGTCGAGCGCGGCCTCGCGCAGGGCTTCTTCAAGTACCTCACGAAGCCGATCCGGGTGCTCGAATTCATGGCCGCGCTGGACGACGCGCTGCTGCACGCGCGCACGGCGGCCGCAGGCCAGGCGCCCGGAGCCGCGCCGTGAGGATCCCGGAGATCGAGATCCACGCCGCGCGCATCCTGATCGTCGACGACCAGGCGGCCAACGTGCGGCTGCTCGAGCGCCTGCTCGGCGAGGCCGGCTACACGCGCCTGGCGTCGACGTCGAGCGGGCTCGAGGTCTGCGCGCTGCATCGGCAGCACGACTACGACCTCATCCTGCTCGACCTGCAGCTGCCCGAGATGGACGGCTTCGCCGTCATGAGCGCGCTCAAGGCCGGCGGCGCCGACGACTACCTGCCCGTCGTCGTGCTCACGGCGCAGCCCGGCCACAAGCTGCTCGCGCTGCAGGCCGGTGCGCGCGATTTCATCAGCAAGCCCTTCGACCTGCTCGAGGTCAAGACCCGCATCCGCAACATGCTCGAGGTGCGGCTGCTGTACCGCCGGCTCGAGGCCCAGAACCGCTGCCTCGAGGAGGCGGTGCTGGCGCGCACCGCCGAGTTGCGCGAGAGCGAGGCGCGCTATCGCAGCCTGACTGAACTCGCCTCGGACTGGTATTGGGAGCAGGACGAGAGCGGCGCGTTCACGCGCGTCTCGGGGCCGGTGATGGAAATGCTGGGGCTGCGTGTCGACGGACTCCATGGCGCGGCCGACGGCGCCGCCGGCGAGGGCTGGGACGAGGCCGAGCGCAGGACCCTGCGCGAGACCATCCAGGCGCGCCGACCCTTCCTCGATTTCTGCATCGGCCGCGTCACCGCCGACGGCACGCGGCGCCAGTTCCGCGTCAGCGGCGAGCCGATGTTCGACCGCCACAGCCGCTTCATCGGCTATCGCGGCATCGGCGTCGAGATCCTGGCCCAGGTGTCCCGCCATGCCGGATAGGGCGCGCCCGCGCGGCGCCGCGGCGCCGGATGATCCCTGCCGCAACCGCCTGCTGGCGGCCTTGCCGGCGGCCGATCGGCTGCAACTCGAGCCGCAGCTGGAATGGGTGCCGCTGGCGCTGGGCCAGATGCTCTACGAGCCCGGCAGCCAGCTGCACCATGCGCTGTTCCCGACCACCGCCGTGGTCTCGCTGCACTACATCACCGCGGGCGGCGCCTCGGCCGAGACGGCCGGCGTCGGCAGCGAGGGCATGGTCGGTGTGGCGCTGATCATGGGCGGCGACACGACGCCGAGCTCGGCCGTGGTCCAGACCGCGGGTGGCGCCTACCGGATGGAACGCCATCGCCTGAAGGCGGAGTTCGACCGCGGCGGGGTCCTGCAGCGCGTGCTGCTGCGCTACACCCAGGCGCTGCTGACGCAGGTGATGCAGACCGGCGCCTGCAACCGCCACCATTCGGTGCAGCAGCAGCTCAGCCGCTGGCTGCTGCTGACGCTGGACCGCACGCCGGGCCAGGAGCTGGTGATGACGCAGGAACTGGTGGCCAGCATGCTCGGCGTGCGGCGCGAGAGCGTCACCGAGGCGGCGGGCCGGCTGCAGGAGGCCGGCTACATCCGCTACCGGCGCGGGCATATCGGCGTCACCGACCGCGCCGGGCTGGAGACGCAGGCCTGCGAGTGCTACCAGGTCGTGAAGCAGGAACTCGCGCGCCTGCTCGACGACCTGCATTGACCCGCAGCGGCGGCCGCCTTGCGCCGCGTGCCGCGACTTCGCGTCAGTCCGCGCGGCGCCGGTCCGCGCGGATCATGTCGACCGCCTTCTCGGCCATCATCACGGCCGGCGCGTTGGTGTTGCCCGAGACCAGCGTCGGCATCGCCGAGCAGTCGACGACCCGCAGGCCCGCCACGCCGCGCACGCGCAGCCGCGGGTCGAGCACCGCGAGCGCATCGCTGCCCATGCGACAGGTGCCGCTGGGGTGGAAGATCGTCGCGCCCTGCGCGCGGCAGAACGCCAGCAGTCCGGCGTCGTCCGCGGCCTCGGGGCCGGGCTTGACCTCGCGCTTCACGTAGGGGCGCAGCGCCGGGCTGGCGGCGATGGCGCGCGCGGCGCGGATGCCGGCCACGGCCAGGCGACGGTCGAGTTCGGTCGACAGGTAGTTGGGCTGCATCTCGGGCGCCTCGAACGGGTCGCGCGAGCGGATCCGGATGTGGCCGCGCGATTCGGGCCGCAGCTGGCAC
Organism: Burkholderiales bacterium; assembly: GCA_018971105.1. GTDB lineage: Bacteria > Pseudomonadota > Gammaproteobacteria > Burkholderiales > Burkholderiaceae_C > Rubrivivax. The sequence continues at coordinate 892 of JAGWVB010000243.1, read as the reverse complement.
ACCGACATCGTGAAGCCCGAATAGGGGTGGATGCTGCCGCCGGCCATGTCGGCCGACAGCGTCGAGACATGGAACTGGGTGTCGGGGCGCGGCGTCGCGCCGGCCAGCGCGTTCAGGAAGCATCCGCCCTGGTTGATGCCGACCGCCAGCGGGCCGCGGCGCTGCAGCAGCCATTGCAGGCCGATCTTCGCGCGCCCGAGCCAGGAATTCAGCTCGTCGTTCGTCGTGATGGGCCGGGTGCATTCGTAGCCGAGGCGGAACTGCAGATGGTCCTGCAGGTTCTCGCCCACGCCCGGCGCGTCGTGCACGACCTCGACGCCGCGCGCCTCGAGCAGCGCCCGCGGCCCGATGCCCGAGAGCTGCAGCAGTTGCGGCGACTGGATCGCGCCCGCGGCCAGCAGCAGCTCCGCGTCGCAGCGCGCCTGCCGCTCCACCCCGCCCTGGACATAGCGCACGCCGACGGCGCGCCGGCCCTCGAACAGCAGGCCCGTGGCGCGCGCGTTCGTCTCGATCCTCAGGTTCGGGCGCTGCCGCACGCGGCGCGGCAGGTAGGCCGTCGCGGTGCTGCAGCGCCAACCCTTGTGCGTCGTCAACTGGTAGTAGCCGGCGCCTTCCTGGCGCGCGCCGTTGAAATCATCGTTGCGTCCGACCGCGCTCGCGCCGCACTGCCCGGCCCCGGCGATGAAGGCCTCGATCAACTCGTGGCGGGCGTCGATGTCCGACACCTTGAGCGGACCCTGGTCGCCGTGGAACTCGCTCGCGCCGCGCTGGTTGCCCTCGGAGCGGATGAAATACGGCAGCACCTCGTCGTAGCTCCAGCCCGGATTGCCCAGCGCCGCCCAATGGTCGTAGTCCTCGCGCTGGCCGCGGATGTAGATCAGGCCGTTGATCG
>JAGWVB010000242.1 GCA_018971105.1 Burkholderiales bacterium | reverse complement strand
CGACCGGCTGCGGCGCCGATGCCGCCGCAGCCGGCACCGCAGCTGCAGCTGCAGCCGCAGCCGCAGCCGCAGCCGCAGCCGCCGATCACGGTGCCGCCGGGCGCTCGCCCCGGGGCATCGACATCGACACCGGCAACAACACCAACACCGGCACCGGCACCAACGGCAGCGCCGACGCCGACGCCAGCACCAGCACCAGCATCGACCCGGGCGACGGCGGACCGGCAGGCTGCTGCCGCCGCGCCGATCCCCGCGCCCGCGGCGGCGCCGGTGCCCGAACCGAGGCCGCGCCATCCGCCGCGCACGCCGCATGCGCTGACGAAGGCACCGCGTCCGGCAGGCCGCCCCTCCCCCCAGGATGACGGGGCAGGCGCGAGCCCGTCGGCGCTTACCCGGGCCAGATGCAGTGATATTCTGCAAAAGGCCTCGTTGGAGCCGCTCACACCGAGCGAATCGGCCTTTTTGCAAAAGGAGTGCAGATGAGCATCCTCGGTCATCGGATCACCGCGCGGAGGACGCTGGCGCTGTGGGCCCTGATGCTGGCGGCCCTGGCCGGCTGCGGCACGCCACAGCCCTCGGTGTCGACGCACGAGCTGCCATTCGACACCGCCGTCGACCAGGCCACCGACGCCCTCGTCGCGCAGACCCAGAAGCTGCCCGGTTTCCTCGCCAGGATCGAGACCAAGGTCGAAGCGAAGATCGCCAAGCGCGACGTCGTGCTCGACCCGATGGTGGATGCCGGCAGCGGCCAGCAGACGAAGGCGACGCAGCAGCTCGAGCAGCGCGTGACGGCGCGCATGCAGGCGAAGTTCGCCTCGCTCGAGATCCTGCCCTTCCGCGCCGACAACGTCGCCAAGGCCGCGTATCTGCTCACCGGCACGCTCACGCGGGTGGGCGGCCGGACCACCGCGCGGCCGTTGCAGATCAACCTCGCGCTGACCGATCTGCACAGCGGCAAGGTCGTCGCGCAGGCCAGCGCGCTGGCGCAGGACCAGGGGCTCGACCACGAGCCGCTGCCGTATTTCCAGGACAGCCCGGTGCTGGTGAAGGACGGCGTCGTCGACGGCTATGTGCGCACGAGCGCGACGCCGCCCGGCCAGCCCGCCGATCCGACCTATTTCGAGCGCCTGCCGGTCGCCACCGTGATCAGCGACGCCGGCAGTGCCTACAACGACGGCCATTACGCCGACGCGCTGGAAAAGTACCGCGCCGCCGCCGCGATGAACGGCGGCGGCCAGCTGCGCACGCTCGACGGCATCTACCTCTCGAACATCAAGCTCGGCCGCATGGCCGAGGCCGAGACCGCGTTCGGCAACATCGTCGCCTACGGCTTCAAGAAGCGCCAGCTCGACGTCAAGTTCCTGTTCAACCCCGGCTCGACCGTGTTCTGGTCCGACCCGCGCGTGAGCGGCGCCTACGACATGTGGCTGCGCCAGATCGCGCGCCAGGGCGCGGCGGCGCAGGTCTGCATGCAGGTGATCGGCCACACCAGCCACACCGGATCGGAGCAGGTCAACGACGCGCTCTCGTTGCAGCGCGCCAGCTTCATCCTGCAGCGGCTCGTCGACGACGCGCCCGGCCTGGGCCCGCGCGCCAAGGCCATCGGCATGGGCTGGCGCGAGAACATCGTCGGCAGCGGCACCGACAACGCCGTCGACGCGCTCGACCGCCGCGTCGTCTTCAAGATCGTCGATTGCTGAGGGCCGCGGCGCCGGCTCGCGCCGCGGCGAGCCGGACGCGCCCGCCCGGCGCGCGCGCCTTATGCCGCCTGCGCCCCGGTGGCCTCTTCGATGCGCGCCATCACCTCGGGCGTGAGCCGGTCCATCACGGCCAGCGCGCCGAGGTTGTCGCGCAGCTGCGAGAGCCTGGACGCGCCGGTGATGACGCTGCTGACATGCGGGTTCCTCGCCGCCCAGGCGATCGCCAGCTGCGCCAGCGTCGCGCCGAGTTCGGCCGCGATCGGCTCCAGGCGCCCCACGGCGGCGTTCTTCGCCGCATCGGTCAGGCCGTCGCGCAGGAAGGCCATGTTCTCGAGCGCGCCGCGGCTGTCGGCCGGGATGCCGGCACGGTACTTGCCCGTCAGCAGACCCGAGGCGAGCGGGCTCCAGGTCGTCAGCCCGAGCCCGATGTCCTCGTACAGGCGCGCGTACTCCTTCTCGACGCGGCCGCGGTGGAACAGGTGGTACTGCGGCTGTTCGACGATGGGCTTGTGCCAGCCATGGCGATCGGCGATGTCCCAGGCGGCGCGGATCTCGGCCGCCGACCATTCGCTCGTGCCCCAGTACAGCGCCTTGCCCTGGGTGATGAGGTCGCTCATCGCGCGCACCGTCTCCTCGATCGGCGTGTGCGGGTCGCTGCGGTGGCAGTAGATCAGGTCCAGGTAATCGAGGCCGAAGCGGCGCAGCGAGCCCTCCACCGCCTGCATCAGGTACTTGCGGTTCAGCGTGTCCTTGCGGTTCACGGCGTCGCCGCTGCGGTCCAGGCCCCAGTAGTACTTGCTCGAGACGACATAGTTCAGGCGCGGCCAGCCGAGCTGGCGCATCGCGGCGCCCATGATCTCCTCGCTGTGGCCGCCGGCGTAGACCTCGGCGTTGTCGAAGAAGTTGACGCCGGCGTCGTAGGCCGCGGCGAGCATCTCGACCGCCGACGCGATGTCGACCTGGTTGTGATACGTGACCCAGGACCCGAGCGAGAGGGTGCTGATGCGCAGACCGGATTGGCCGACTCGGCGATATTGCATGGTGAAAGGGCTCTCAGGATGGGGGGCCCGCGAGCGTAACGCAGGCGCGCGAAACGCGTCGGCCGCGGCCGCGCGGCGACAATCGCGCGATGGGAACCCTCTACCTCGTGCGCCATGGCCAGGCCTCGTTCGGCAGCGACGACTACGACCGGCTGAGCGACCTCGGCCAGCGCCAATGCCTGGCGCTGGGGCGCTGGATGCGGGAGCGCGGCCTCGTCTTCGAGGCCGTGCTGCGCGGCACGCTGCGGCGCCAGGCGCAATCGCTGGCGGCGATCGCCGAGGGGCATGGCGGTTTGCCGGCGGCGCTCGAATGGCCGGGGCTGAACGAGTACGACAGCGATGCGCTCGTGCGCAGCGCCCACGGCGGCCGCCTGCCCGGGGCCGACGCGGGCGCCGATCCGCAGGCGACGCATCGCGCCCATTTCAGGCTCCTGCGGACGGGATTGCAGCGCTGGATCGCCGGCGAGGTCACGCCCGCGGGCATGCCGAGCTGGGCCGAATTCGGCGCCGGCGTCGCCGCCGCGCTCGACCATGTGCGCCAGCAATGCCGCGGCGATGCGCTCATCGTCAGCAGCGGCGGCCCGATCGCGACCGCCGTCGCGCAGGTGCTGGGCGCGCCGCCGGCGGCGATGATCGAGCTCAACATGCGCATCCGCAACAGCGCCGTGACCGAGTTCACCGTCACGCCCAAGCGCCACGCGCTGCTCGCCTACAACCATCTGCCGCACCTCGACACCCGGCCCGACTGGGTCACCTACGCCTAGATCGATGCCGGCGCCGCGCGGACGGCGAATAATGGGTGGCGACTGCAGGAGCCCCGCGTGACGAGCACGGCGATACAGATAGCGGTGGTGGGGGCCGGCCCGGCGGGGCTGGCGCTGGCGCTGCACGCGGCGCGGCTGCTGCCGCATGCCTCGATCACGCTCTACGACCGGCGCCCGGCCGAGCGCGATGTCGCGGGCGATGCGCGCACGCTCGCGCTGGCGCTCGGCAGCGTGCAGTTCCTCGAACGCCTGGGCTGCTGGCCCGAGGCGGCGGCGCGCGCCATCGAATCGATCCATGTCTCGCAGCGCCCGCCCTCGCCCGGCGACGCCGAGGTCGTGCTGCGCGCGGCCGACCTCGGCCAGCCGCGCCTGGGCGCGGTGCTCGGCTACGGCGCGCTGGTGGCGCCGCTGCAGCGCGCCTGGGAGGCCGCATGCGCGCTGCACCCCGGGCGGCTGCGCTCGCGCTGGGGCACGGCGGTGACGGAGCTGAAGCCGCTGGCCGACGGCGTCGAGGTCGATGCCGGCATCGCCGAGCGCTACGACCTCGCCGTCGTCGCCGAGGGCGGGGTGTTCTCCGACCAGGCGCGCAAGTCGCTGCGCAGCGACTACGGCCAGACGGCCTGGGTCGGCAGCGTCGAGATCGAAGGCGGCACGCCGGGCATGGCGTTCGAACGCTTCACGCGCCACGGCCCGGCGGCGCTGCTGCCGCTGCCGTTGCTGCCCGCGCTGCCCGCGGGCGGCGCGCGCGCGCGCATGGCGCTCGTCTGGTGCGTGCCGACCGGCGACGACCCGGTGCGCGAACTCGACGACGACCAGCGCCTGGCCGTGCTCAACACGATGTTCCCGCCCGCCGCGGGGCGGCTCGTCGCGCTGTCGGCGCTGAAGTCGTTCGCGCTCGGGCTGAACGTCGAGCGCACGCTCGTCGACGGCCGCGTCGTGCGCATCGGCAACGCGGCGCAGACGCTGCATCCGGTCGCCGGCCAGGGGCTGAACCTGGGGCTGCGCGATGTCGCCGAACTCGTCGCCGTGCTGCGCTGGAGCGACGACATCGATCGCGCGCTGCGGCGCGCCGAGTGGGCGCGCGCCGGCGACCGCTGGCTCACGATCGCGACCACCGATTTCCTCGCCCGCAGCTTCACCTGGAAGCTGCCCGGCGCGGCGACGGCGCGCGGGCTCGGCCTGGCCGCGCTGGGCGTCATGCCCTGGGCGCAGCGCGCGCTGGCGCGGCAGATGATGTTCGGGCGGCGCTGACGCCGCACCGTCGAGACCTTGTCGGCTGCATCAGGGCGTCCGGACCGGGGTGCCCGGCCGCTGCCGCACGATCGCCCTCAACGCTTCGCGCCGCGTCAGCGGCGACAGGCGGTCGCGGTACTCGCTGCAGAAGGCCTGCACCTCGTCCGGGGCGGCATACGAGCGCTCGCGCAGCGCCCAGCCCATGCCCTTGCGGATGAAGAACTCGTCGGCATGGCGCCCGCCGGCGAGCGACGGCAGCAGCGTGTCGTAGAACAGCACCGCGTCGAAGCCCGTCTTCAGCGAACGTTGACCGAGCATCGCGGCCCGTCGCAGCCAGAGGTCGTCGCCGCAAGCCCAGCGCCGCAGCACCGGCTTCATCGCCGCCGGGTCGGCCTCGAGCAGCCGCGCCAGCGGCCGGCCCGAGATCTCGTCGACATAGTCCCACCACGCGCCCTCGACGATCAGCGCCTGCAGCAGCGGCAGCAGATCGATGCCGACCAGCGCGCGGTGGCGCGGCGAGCGCAGCAGGTCGAGCGCGAGATAGCGCTGTTCGCGGTGCGTCGCCTCGCGCCAAAGCCGCCGCGCCGTGGCGGCCAGCGATGCCGCGTCGGCCACCGGGTGTGCGGCCAGCGCCGTGGCGACGATCTGCCGCCGCTGCGACGTGGCGACGCCGTGGAAAGGCAGCGCCGATTGCATGTAGGCCTGCATCGCCGGTGCGCGCTGCGGCTGCGCCGCCCCGACGAGGCCTGCGCGCAGCGCCGCGATCAGTTCGCCATCGGCCGCCACCGCCTCACAGCCGCCGATGCGCCAGCGCCGGCAGCTGCAGCCGCACCTGGGCGATGCGCGCCGGATCGAACTCGGCGAGCGCCAGCCCCTCGCCCTCTTCGCAGCGCGCCAGCACCTCGCCCCAGGGGTCGATGACCATGCTGTGGCCCCAGGTGCGGCGGCCGTTCGGGTGCTGGCCGCCCTGGGCCGAGGCCAGCACATAGCACTGATTCTCGACGGCGCGCGCGCGCAGCAGCAGTTCCCAATGCGCCTGGCCGGTGGTGTAGGTGAAGGCGGCCGGCACGCAGATCACGTCGCAGGGCGGCTGCATCAACGCGCGGTAGAGCTCGGGGAAGCGCAGGTCGTAGCAGATGCTCAATCCCACGCGCAGCGCGCCGGCCTCGAAGGCCACCGCGGCGTCGCCGGCGCGCAGCGTGCGGCCCTCGTCGTAGCTCTCGCGCCCGTTGTCGAAGGCGAACAGGTGCACCTTGTCGTAATGCGCCGCCGCGCCACCGTCGGGCGCGTAGACGCAGCAGCGGTTCAGCACCCGGTCGGGCGTGCCGCTGCGCAGCGGCAGCGTGCCGCCGACCAGCCACAGACGGTGCTCGCGCGCCAGCGCCGCGAGGAAATCCTGGATCGGCCCGGCGCCCTCGGGTTCGGCGAGCGCGAGCTTGTCGCTGTCGCGCAGGCCCATGCTGCAGAAATACTCGGGCAGCAGCACCAGCGTCGCACCGGCGCCCGCGGCGCTGGCGACGAGGGCCGCGGCGCGGTCGCGGTTGACTTCCCATTCGGGGTTCGAAACCATCTGCACGGCAGCGATCTTCATGGCGCCATTGTGCTGCGCACGCGGCCCGGGCGCTGGCGCCCGACCGTCCGTCGCCGACCCCGATCCCGGGGACGGGTCGGGCACGGCTTGCGAAGCTAGGCTAATCTATCGCCCACGCCGCCCCAGCGAAGACGGCTTTCGACGACGATGCTTCCCGAGGGACCCTCCATGCCCATCCGCAAGGTCCGCCCAGCCCTCCAGCCGCTGGTGGCCTCTGCCCCGCCGCGCCATGGTGCCGGCTGAAGGCTGCGACGGCGCGCTCGCGCCCGGTCCGGCGAGCGCGGCCTACAGCCGCCATGTCCAGCGCGTGCGCCGGCGCTACGCCGCCGAGCTGGCGCTGCTCGGCGCGGGCGCGCCGGACGCCGCGGCCGTCACCGCCC
>JAGWVB010000241.1 GCA_018971105.1 Burkholderiales bacterium | reverse complement strand
GGGTCGCGCAGCGGCGGCCGCGCCGCGCCGGCCCCGGCGCAAGCCGCCCCGCGGCGCGAGGTGCGCGTTTCCGATCGGTAGGGCTTGCCCATCGCAACCTGATACTCGGTCCAGGAGATTCATCGCCATGAGCCACATTCCAGCATCGCCGGACGTTGCCGCCGATCCCGCCGCGCCGGCCTGGCCCTGGATCGGCTGGGCGCGCGATGTCAGCGCCGCCGCGGTGGTGTGCCTGGCGGCCGTCTCGTTCTACATCTCGGCCGCGAGTCTGTTGTTCCAGGGCGAGTTGGCGCCGCAGCTGCCGCACGCCATCGGTGCCTGCCTGCTGGGCGCCGGCATCCTGGCGATGCTGGCGGCCTGGCGCGGCGCGTTGCGGCTGGCCTCGGTCGGACCCGAGCCCGCGACCGTGCCGGTGCTGGCGGCGCTCACCGCGGCGATCGCGGCCCATGTGAGCGGACCGGCCCTGTTGCCCACCGCCGTCATGGCCCTCACGCTCACCGGGCTGGCGATCGGCGGCGCCTGGTGGCTGATCGGCCGCTGCGGCTGGGGTGACCTGATCCGCTACATCCCCTATCCGGTCATCGGGGGGTTTCTCGGCTCCATCGGCTGGCTCATGTTGAGCGGCGGCCTGGGGGTCTCGGTGGGCCAGGCCTTCACGCTGTCCCGGGCCTGGACCTGGATCGCGGGGCCGGTCGACGCCCGGCTCGTCGTCGGCCTGGCCCTGGGCATCGCGATCTGGCGCGTCTCGCTGCGCCTGTCGCATCCGCTCACCCTGCCCGGCCTGATGCTGCTCGGCGCGGGGGCGATCCATGCGGGGCTGCGCTGGCGCGGCATCGATCTGGCCGCGGCCCGGGGCACGGGATGGCTGCTCGCACCGTTCAGCCACACGAGCGTCCTGCAGCCCGGGTCGCCGGCCTTGCTGGCGGCGGTGCAATGGGGCGCGATCGTGCAGCAACTGCCCTTGATCGCATCGGCGGTGATCGTGTCCACGATCGGGCTGTTGCTGTCGGCCACCAGCCTGGAGGTCGCCTGGGACGAGCGCGTCGACATCAACCAGGACCTGCGCGCGCTCGGGCAGGGCAATCTGCTGTTGTCCCTTTGCGGTGGCCTGGTGGGCGGCATTTCGATCAGCCGCTCGGTACTCAACAAGGCCGCCGGCGCCGTCGGACGCGCGAGCGGCTTCTTCGCCGGCGCGCTGTACCTGCTGGCGCTGAACTGGGGCGGCCCGATCCTGGCCCTGGTGCCGCGCCCGCTGCTCGGCGGCATGCTCATCTACCTCGGCCTGGGCATGCTCAAGACCTGGCTCGTCGACAGCCGCCGGCGCCTGAGCCCGGTGGACCATCTGACGGTCGTGGCGATGGTGACGATCACCGCCCTCGCGGGCTTCCTGCCCGCGGTCTGTGTCGGCGTGCTGGCCTGCTGCTTCGGCTTCGCCGTCTCCTCGGCGCGCCTGGATCCGATCCGGCGCGTGCTCGCGCGCAGCGACTGGCCGGCCCGGGCCGAGCGCGGCGCGGCGCAGACGCTGGCGCTGCAGCGCGCCGGCCTGCGGCTGCGCATCGTCGAGTTGCAGGGGGTGCTGTTCTTCGGCTCGACCACGCGGCTGCTCGCGGCCGTCGAGGACGTGCTCGCGGAGGCCGCGCGGCCCGAGGGCCTGCTGCTGGACTTCCAGCATGTCGGCGGCATCGACAGTTCGGCCGCGCAGTCGTTCACGCGCCTGCTGCGCGTGGCCGCCCGCCATGGCGTGCAGATCGAATTCAGCCACCTCCCGGAAGCCGTGCACCGCGCGCTGCGCTCCGGTGCGGTGCTGGGTCCGGGCGGCGCGCGCGTGCATGCCGACATCGACGCCGCCGTCGCGGCCTGGGACGACGCCGTGCTGGCCCGGCTGGCGCCGGCGCCGGCGGGGCTGGAACAGGCGCTCGCCGACTGGCTCGCGGCGGACGCGCCGGCCGCGGACCTGCTGGCGCATTTCGAGCCGCTGTCGCTGCCCGACGGCGCCTGGGTGTTCCGCAGCGGCGACGCCTCGGACGCGCTGTACCTGGTGCGGCTGGGCCGCCTCGCCGTCGTCGCCGTGGCCGACGGGCGCGAGATCCTGCTGCGCACCGTGCATGCGGGCAGCGTCGTCGGCGAGATGGGCCTGTTCCGCCAGACGCCGCGCAGCGCCTCGGTGCGGGCCCAGGGCGCGGTCGAACTGCTGCGGCTGTCGAAGGAACGCTTCGATCGCCTGGCCCGCGATCAACCCGGCCTGGCCGCGGCGCTGTACCGGCTCTTCGTCTTGCAGATGGCGGGCCGGATCGAGCAGCTGAGCCTGCAGAACAACGCGCTGGCGCGCTGACCGCAGCGCAGCCGGTCCGGCGCCGCAGGCAGCGCCGCGGGCGCTGCAGCGGCTGCAGCGGTTGAAGCTGCCTGCGGTTGCGCCGGCGCTTCAGGCGCGGACGGCGGCGATGGCCTGTTCCAGGGTCTCGGTGATCGGCAGGATCTGGTCGATCGCCGCGTCGACGAGGACCTCCTGCACCATCCCGACGGCGCCGAACAGCGCCAGCCGGTGGCCCTTCTGGCCCAGCGCCCGGGCCGAGGAAATGAACAGGCGCAACCCCATCGACGCCACGAAACCGACCTCCGCCAGGTCGACGACCGCCGGGCGCGCCGCCGCCACGACGCCGGCGGTGAAGCGCAGCGCGATCGACTCTGCGCCCGCCGCATCGAGGCGACCGGACAGCTTGACGGCGGTCATCGGGCCGGCGATCACGGACAACGTCATTTCCAAAATGCGAACCCCTGAACCGAAGGATGTTGACGCCGTGCCGAGCGTCGGCCGCGCATGTCAAAATGATACCTTCGTGCCGTATCGGAAATTGTGAAAAGCGCTCAGTTTCCGCAAACCCGCCTGAGCAGCACGGCGGTGATGTCGTCCTCCTGCTCCGCCCCGGCCGCGTGGCGCTCGACCTCGGCCAGCAGCGCCTCCATCAGAGCGCTGCAATGGCCATGCTGATGGGCGTCGATCAGGGCCTCGACGCGTGCGCGGCCGAAGAGCTCGCCGCGCGCGTCGGCGTACTCGTAGATGCCGTCCGAGAGCAGGACGAGCCAGTCGCCGGGCTCGAAATCGATCTCGATCGCCGGGCGCAGCACGGCGATCGGCATCGCTCCCATCGGGAAGCTCGTCGCGCGGTGCGCGACGCTGCGCGCCTCGGCGGCGCGGTGGTGCAGGATCGGCCCCTGGCCGCCGCTGAGGAAGCGCAGGCGGTGCGTCGTCGGGTCGAGCAGGCCGACGAAGGCGGTGACGAAGCGACCGTCGGGCAGCATCGCGCAAAGCTGGTCGTTGACGTGGCGGAAGGCGGTTTCGAGGTCGGCTCCCATGCGCAGGGCCAGCCGCAGCATGGCGTGCATCTGGGTCACGGACAGCGCCGGCGCGATGCCGTGGCCGGTCGCGTCGGCCAGCACGATGAGCAGCCGGCGGTCATCGAGCAGCGCCAGGTCGTAGGTGTCGCCGCCGGTCTGCGCAGCGGGCATGAAGCGGGCGTCCATCTCGTAGCCGGGCACGGCGGGCAGCGCGGCGGGGAGGATGGCGCGCTGCATCGTCGCCGCCAGCTGCAGCTCCTGCCGCAGCAGCTCGCCGCGCAGCAGTGCCGCCGTCATGCGCGTGCGCGCCAGCGCCACCGCGCACTGGGCCGCGAGCGCCTCGGCCAGCGCGACGTCGCCGGCGTCGAAGGGGGCGCCGATGCGGTTCAGCACCTGCAGCACGCCGACGAGCGCGCCCTCGTGGTCGATCAGCGGCACGCTGAGCATGCAGCGCGTGCGAAAGCCGCTGCTGCGGTCGAGCTCGGGGTTGAAGCGCGGATCGGCATAGCAGTCCGGCACGTTGATCGTGCGGCGCGCGGCCGCGCAGCTGCCGACGATGCCGCTGCCCAGCGGCAGCCGCACGCGCTCGAGATCGCTCGAGACCTCGAGCACCAGTTCCGGCCGCGCCGCATCGCACAGCCAGACCGAGGCGCGCTCGGCGTGCAGCACGCTCGTCGCGGCGGCGGCGACCTCGCGCAGCATCTGGCTCAGGTCGAAGGGCGCGGCGAGCGCCCGCGTGACGGCGAGCAGCGTCTGCAGGTCGCGCGGGCTCAGGGTCTCGGTGTTCATCGCAGGGGCCGCATGGCCTATCGTCGCACGGGCGGACGATGAGCGACGTCGAGCGCGTGCTCCTGCTCACCGATGTCGTCGACAGCACGCGCCGGGTCGAGGAACTCGGCGCCCAGGGCGCGGCCGATCTGTGGGCCGCGCATGACCGCGTCGCGCGCGACCTGTTGCCGCCCTGGCGCGGGCGCGAGATCGACAAGACCGACGGCATGCTGCTGATGTTCGACACGGTGCCCGACGCCGTCGGCTATGCGCTGGCCTACCACCGCGCGCTGACCGCGCTGCGGCCGCCGCTGAGCGCGCGCGCGGGCATCCACGCCGGCGCCGTCGTGCTGCGCGAGAACAGCGCCGCCGACGTCGCGCGCGGCGCCAAGCCGCTCGAGGTCGACGGCCTGGCCAAGCCGACCGCGGCGCGCGTCATGGCGCTGGCGCGCGGCGGCCAGACCCTGCTCAGCGGCAGCGCCGCGCAGGCGCTGGGCGCGACGGCGCTCGCGCGCAGCTCGCACGGGCACTGGGCGCTCAAGGGCATCGCCGAGCCGATCGAGATCTGCGAGGTCGGGCTCGACGCGGCGGCGCTGAGCGTGCCCGCCGACGGCGAGAAGGGCTACCGCGTGGTGCGCGTCGGCGAGCGCTGGCTGCCGGTGCAGGAGATACCCAACAACCTGCCGCAGCAGGCGAATGCCTTCCTCGGCCGCGAGCAGGAGCTGGCCGAGGTCAAGGCGCTGCTGGAACGATCGCGCCTCGTCACCCTGGTCGGCATGGGCGGGCTCGGCAAGACGCGGCTCGGGCTGCAGGCCGCGGCCGAGCTGTTGCCGCTGTTCCCGCAGGGCGTCTGGTTCCTCGATCTCGCCCCGTTGCGCGACGGCGCGCTCGTCGTCAGCGAGGCGGCCCAGGTGCTCGACGTGCGCGCGGAGCCCGGCCGCACGCTGCTGCAGACGCTGTGCGCCCACCTCAAGTCGCGCCGCCTGCTCATCGTGCTCGACAACTGCGAACACCTGATCGAGGCCTGTGCCGAGTTCGCCGGCGCGCTGCTGCGCGCCGCGCCGCAGCTGCGCCTGCTGGCGTCGAGCCGCGAATCGCTGCACGTGGCCGACGAGCAGATCTACCCCGTGCTGCCGCTGCCGCTGCCCAGGGCCAGCGACGGCATCGCCGAGCTGGCGCAGTCGACCGCGGTGCGGCTGTTCGTCGAACGCGCCCAGCGCCACAAGCCCAGCTACGCGCTCACCGAGCGCGAGGCGCCGGCGGTGGTCGAACTGGTGGCGCGGCTCGAGGGCATTCCGCTGGCGCTCGAACTGGCCGCGGCGCGCGTGCGCGCGCTCTCGGTCGCCGACATCAACCTCAGGCTCAAGGACCGCTTCCGGCTGCTCGCCGGCGGCGGGCGCGGACTGCAGCGGCGCCAGCAGACGCTGCGCGAGGCGGTCGACTGGTCCTACGACCTGCTGGGCGCCGGCGAACAGGTCCTGCTGCAGCGCCTCGGCGCCTTCGTCGGCGGCTTCGATCTCGCGGCCGCCGAGGCGATCTGCGGGCGCGAGCCGCTGGAGCTGTTCGAGGTCATCGACATGCTGGCCTCGCTGGTCGAGAAGTCGCTCGTGATGCTCGACGACCGCGGCGCGGAGCCGCGCTACCGGATGCTCGAGACGATCCGCGACTACGCGCGCGAGAAGCTGCTCGGCGGCGACGACGCGGCGCCGACGCAGGCCGGCCACGGCCTGTACTACCTCGAGCTGGCCAAGCAGGCCAACCGGGGCCTGGCCGGCGCGGAGCAGGGGCGCTGGATCGCCCAGCTCGAGCTCGAGCTCGACAACCTGCGCGAGGCGATCGACCGCGCGCTGGCGGGCGCGCTCGACGCCGTCGTCGCCGTCAAGTTCGCGGTCGCGCTGCAGGGTTTCTGGATCCTGCGCGGCTACGCCACCGAAGGCCGCAGGATCGTCAAGGCCGCGCTCGCCCGCCCGGAAGTGCAGCAGTCCGACCGCGCCCATGCGCATGCGCTGTATGTCGGCGCGGCGCTGGCCCAGAGCCAGGGCGACCACGCACAGGCGCGCCAGATGCTGGAGGTCTGCCTGGCGCTGCGGCGCGGGCTCGGCGACGCATTCGATATCGCGGCGACCCTGTCGACGCTGTCGGTGGCGCGCCTGTCCGGCGGCGATGCCGCCGGCGCGCGCGCCTGCGAGACCGAGGCGCTCGCGATCTTCAGGCGCATCGGCGCCGAGGTCGGGGTCGCCATCGGACTGCTCCATCTGGGCCAGATCGAGGCCTGGGCCGGCGACGCCGACCGCGCGCGCGCCGGGCTGCTCGAATGCCAGGCGCTGAGCGCCAGCCTCGCGCATCAGGAGGTCGAGGGCGAATGCGAATTCATGCTCGGCATGCTGGCCCACGAGGCGGGCGACGCGGTCGGCGCGCGCGGCCACCTGGACCGTGCGCAGGCGATCTGCCGCGCCGGCGGCGACCGGCGCGGCGAGGCCCGGGTCACGGCGGGGATCGGCCGGCTCGACCTGGCCGCCGGACAGCTCGAGGCGGCGCGGGCGGGACTCGCCCAGGCGGTGCGGGCCTTTCGCGCCTACGAGATGCGCGAGGAACTCATCGCCGGCCTCGAGGCCTTGTCGGCGCTGCACGCGTCGGCG
>JAGWVB010000240.1 GCA_018971105.1 Burkholderiales bacterium | reverse complement strand
GAGCCCGTCAAGCAGCGCCCGGGCATGTACACCCGCACCGACAACCCGATGCACATCGTGCAGGAGGTGATCGACAACGCCGCCGACGAGGCGCTCGCCGGCCACGGCAAGCACATCGCGGTGACGCTGCACGACGACGGTTCGGTGACCATCGACGACGACGGCCGCGGCATCCCGATCGGCCTGCACCCCGAGGAGCAGGTGCCGGTGCTCGAGATCGTCTACACGCGGCTGCACGCCGGCGGCAAGTTCGACAAGGGCGCCGGCGGCGCCTACAGCTTCAGCGGCGGCCTGCACGGCGTCGGCGTCAGCGTCACGAACGCGCTCTCCAGGCGCCTGCAGGTGACGACCTGGCGCGAAGGCCAGGCGGCGGCGATCGCCTTCGGCGGCGGCGACGTCATCGAGCCGGTCGCCGTGCGCAAGGCGGCTTCCGGCGAGCGCCGCCACGGCACCTGCGTGCGCCTGTGGCCCGACGCGAAGTATTTCGAGAGCGCCGAGCTGCCGCGCGCCGAGCTCATGCACCTGCTGCGCAGCAAGGCCGTGCTGATGCCGGGCGTGAGCGTGAGCTGCCGCATCGAGAAGACGGGCGAGACGACGACCTGGCAGTACCAGGGCGGCCTGCGCGACTACCTGCTGCAGAGCCTGGCCGCCGAGCCGCTGATCCCGCTCTTCGAGGGCGCGCAATACGCCGGCGCCGGCGAGACCGAGAACTACGCCGAGGGCGAGGGCGCGGCCTGGTGCGTGGCCTTCACCGACGAGGGCGCCCTGCTGCGCGAGAGCTACGTCAACCTGATCCCGACGGTGGCCGGCGGCACGCACGAATCCGGGCTCAAGGACGGCCTCTACGGCGCCATCAAGAACTTCATCGAGCTGCACGCGCTGCTGCCCAAGGGCGTCAAGCTGATGCCCGACGACGTGTTCTCGCGCGCCAGCTTCGTCCTCAGCGCCAAGGTGCTGGACCCGCAGTTCCAGGGCCAGATCAAGGAGCGGCTGAACAGCCGCGACGCGCTGCGCCTGGTCTCGGGCTATGTGCGGCCGGCGCTCGAGCTGTGGCTGAACCAGCATGTCGAGCTCGGCCGCAAGCTCGCCGAGCTCGTGATCCGCCAGGCGCAGACGCGCCAGCGCGCGAGCCAGAAGGTCGAGAAGCGCAAGGGCTCGGGCGTGGCCGTGCTGCCGGGCAAGCTCACCGACTGCGAGAGCCGCGACACGAACCTCAACGAGGTCTTCCTGGTCGAAGGCGACAGCGCCGGCGGCAGCGCGAAGATGGGGCGCGACAAGGAGACCCAGGCCGTGCTGCCGCTGCGCGGCAAGGTGCTCAACACCTGGGAGGTCGACCGCGACCGGCTGTACGCCAACAACGAGATCCACGACATCGCGGTGGCGATCGGCATCGACCCGCATGGCCCGCAGGACGAGCCCGACTTCAGCGGCCTGCGCTACGGCAAGGTCTGCATCCTCTCGGACGCCGATGTCGACGGCTCGCATATCCAGGTCCTGCTGCTGACGCTGTTCTTCCGCCATTTCCCGCGCCTTGTCGCGCGCGGCCATGTGCATATCGCGCGCCCGCCGCTGTTCCGCATCGACGCGCCGGCGCGCGGCAAGAAGCCGGCGGCCAAGATCTACGCGCTCGACGAGGGCGAACTGACGGCGGCGCTCGACAAGCTGCGCAAGGAAGGCGCGCGCGAGGGCTCGTGGACGATCAGCCGCTTCAAGGGCCTGGGCGAGATGAATGCCGAGCAGCTCTGGGAGACGACGCTCAACCCCGAGACGCGGCGCCTGCTGCCGGTGAGCTGGGACGGGCGCGGCTTCGACCTCACGGCGCAGGCGCTGACCAAGCTGATGGGCAAGGGCGAGGCGCAGGCGCGGCGCGACCTGATGGAGCTCCACGGCGACGGCGTCGAGATCGATGTCTGAGCCCGTGACGCCGCCGCTGCGCCTGCGGCCGACGATGCTGTCGGACCTGGACTTCGTCGCCGCGGTCGAGCGCGACCAGCGCAACCTGCCCTTCATCTCGCCCTGGGAGCGCACCCAGCACGAGGGCGCGCTGCGCTTCCCCGATTTCCGCCACTTCATCATCGAGGCCGGCGAGCAGGGCTCGCGCGACGGCTTCGTCATCGTCCAGGGCTGCCGCAACCCCAACCGCAGCGTCGAGCTCAAGCGGCTCGTGCTGCAGACCAAGGGCCAGGGCCTGGGCCGGCGCTGCGTGCGGCTGCTCAAGGCGATGGCCTTCCGCGACCTGCGCGCGCATCGCTACTGGCTCGACGTGAAAGCGCTCAACCAGCGCGCGCTGGCCCTCTACCTGAGCGAGGGCTTCGTCGAGGAGGGCCGGCTGCGCGAGAGCGTGCGCATCGACGGCGCCGACGGCTACGACAGCCTGGTCGTGATGAGCCTGCTCGACCGCGAATACCAGGCGCGCGTGGCGCTCGGTCTCGAAGCGCCGCTCTGACGCCGGCGCCGTCGCCGCCGGGCGCGCGGCCGCGGCGGGTCCGCCGGGGCTTGCACGACAATGCCGCGCGCCGCCGCTCCGGGCGGCCGCTGCCTCGCCGTCCATGACCGATCTCTTCACGCCCCCGCCCGCCGACCCCGCCGAATCCCTGCCGCTGGCCGATTACGCCGAACGCGCCTACCTCGAATACGCCCTCTCGGTCGTCAAGGGCCGCGCGCTGCCCGATGTCTGCGACGGCAACAAGCCGGTGCAGCGCCGCATCCTGTACGCGATGTTCCGCATGGGGCTGGCCTGGAGCGGCGCCGGCGGCGCCAAGCCGGTGAAGAGCGCGCGCGTCGTCGGCGACGTGCTCGGCCGCTACCACCCGCATGGCGACACGGCCGCCTACGACGCGCTGGTGCGCATGGCGCAGGACTTCAGCCAGCGCTACCCGCTCATCGACGGCCAGGGCAATTTCGGCAGCCGCGACGGCGACGGCGCGGCGGCGATGCGCTACACCGAGGCCCGTCTGGCGCCGATCGCGCGCCTGCTGCTCGACGAGATCGACGAGGGCACGGTCGACTTCCAGCCCAATTACGACGGCAGCACCGAGGAGCCGCGCCAGTTGCCGGCGCGGCTGCCCTTCGTGCTGCTCAACGGCGCCTCGGGCATCGCCGTCGGCCTCGCGACCGAGGTCCCGAGCCACAACCTGCGCGAGGTCGCCGCGGCCACCGTCGCGCTGCTGAAGAACGAGCGCCTGACCGACGACGAGCTGCACGCGCTGCTGCCGGCGCCCGACTTCCCCGGCGGCGGCCAGATCATCAGCCCCGCGGCCGACATCCGCGAGGCCTACCGCAACGGCCGCGGCAGCCTCAAGGTGCGCGCGCGCTGGCATGTCGAGGACCTCGCGCGCGGCCAGTGGCAGCTCGTCGTCCACGAGCTGCCGCCGGGCACGAGCGCGCAGAAGGTGCTCGAGGAGATCGAGGAGCTGACGAACCCCAAGGTCAAGGCCGGCAAGAAGGCGCTGCTGGCCGAGCAGGTGCAGCTGCGCCAGACGCTGCTCGCGGTGCTCGACGCGGTGCGCGACGAATCGAACAAGGACGCCGCCGTGCGCCTCGTGTTCGAGCCCAAGACGCGCACCGTCGAGCAGGCCGAGCTGATCGCGACGCTGCTGGCGCACACCAGCCTCGAGAGCAGCGTGCCGATGAACCTGACGATGATCGGCCGCGACGGCCGGCCGGTGCAGAAGGGGCTGCGCCGCATCCTCGTCGAATGGATCGAGTTCCGGCTCGCCACCGTCGAGCGCCGCACGCGGCACCGCCTGGCCAAGGTGCTCGAGCGCATCCATGTGCTCGAGGGGCGGCAGCTCGTGCTGCTCAACATCGACGAGGTGATCCGCATCATCCGCAACGCCGACGAGCCCAAGGCGGCGCTGATCGCAAGCTTCAGGCTCAGCGAGCGCCAGGCCGAGGACATCCTCGAGATCCGGCTGCGCCAGTTGGCGCGGCTGGAGGCGATCAGGATCGAGCAGGAACTCGCCGAGCTGCGGGCGCAGCAGGGCAAGCTCGACGAGATCCTGGCCACGCCGGCGGCGCTGCGCCGCGCCGTCGTGCGCGAGATCGAGGCCGATGCCAAGGCCCATGGCGACGAGCGCCGCACGCTGGTGCAGGAAGAGAAGAAGACGGTGGCCGAGATCAAGGTCGTCGACGAGCCGGTCACCGTCGTCGTCAGCGTCAAGGGCTGGGTGCGCGCGCTCAAGGGTCACGAGGTCGACGCGGCGACGCTGGCGTTCAAGCCCGGCGACGCCGCCTACGGCTGCTGGGCCTGCCGCAGCGTCGACACGCTGGCCGTGCTCGGCAGCAACGGCCGCGCCTACAGCGTGGCGGTCGCGGCGCTGCCGGGCGGGCGCGGCGACGGCGTGCCGATCACGACGCTGATCGACCTCGAATCGGGCACCCAGGTCGCGCATTACGTCGCCGCGGCCGCCGGGACGATGCTGCTGCTGGCCAACAGCGGCGGCTACGGGCTGCTCGCCCGGGTCGCCGACCTGCAGGGACGCAACCGCGGCGGCAAGGCCTTCCTCGCGCTGGCCGAGGGCGAATCGCTGCTCGCGCCGGCCGTCGTCGGCGCGGCGCATCGCCATCTCGCCTGCCTGGCCGCCGACGGGCGCCTGCTCGTGTTCGGCCTCGACGAGCTCAAGCACCAGGGCGGCGGCGGCCGCGGGCTGACGCTGATCGACGTCGATGCCGCCGCGCCGCTGATCGCGGTGGCGCCCTGCGCCGAGGCCGTCACCGTCGTCGGCAGCGGCCGCGGCGGCAAGGCGAAGGAGGAGACGCTGCGCGGTGCCGCGCTGGCCGCGCATGTCGGCAAGCGCGCGCGCAAGGGGCGCCAGGTCGCGGCGCTGCACAAGGTGCTGCGCCTGGCCTGAATCTCGGGTGTCGAGGAGGGGGTGGCGCATCCGCGGCGGCTGCCGTGACGCGCGTCACGGCCCAATTGCACGGATCGCCGGCGCCCCCCCGCAGGGCGGGGATGCCTGAGCGCGAATGCTGCCGTTAACGTGCTGTTACCGACTCTTCACGAGATCCGGACCGGCAACGGTCGGGCGCAGAACGATGAAAAAGCAGCTCTCCCTGGCCCTGGCCGCCGTCGCCGTGATCGGCGCATCGGGCCTCGCCCGGGCGACGACGGTCAACCTGTCGGCCTGGACCTACGGCGACAGCTGGGGCCACGTGGTCGATGTCGTGGGCAGGAACAACCCGGCCGCGAGCGACCATGGCGCCGCCGGCGGCTTCATGGGCTCGGTCACCTTCAACGGCAACGGCGGCCCGTTCAGCGGCACGATCGATCCGTTCATGACCTATTGCGTCGAGCTGACGCAGGACTTCTACCTGCCCAGCGGCAACATGAAGAACTACAAGGTCGTCGGCGGCAGCGCCTACGCCGAATGGAACAACGCCAACGGCAGCGGCCTGAGCTCGATGCAGGTGGCGAACCGGCTCGGGCAGCTGATGAGCTATGCCGACGGCCGCATCGCGAACGCGGACCAGTCGACCGCGCTGCAGCTCGCGATCTGGAACGTGATCTACAACAACGTCGACAGCGTCACCGACGCCGCGTCGATCTTCTACGACCGCAACGTCGTCTCCGATCCGACCAACTTCTACGACCGCTACGCGAACGAACTGCTGGCCGGATCGCTGGGCTGGAACCAGCAGTACACGATGTATGTGCTGACGAGCCCGACGACGCAGGACTTCCTGCTCACCGACGGCTTGAACCATGCCCGGGGCGACAGCGCCGGCGCCGGCATCCGCGACGTGCCCGAGCCGGCCAGCCTGGCGCTCGTCGCGCTCGCCCTGGGTGCGGCCGCGGCGACGCGCCGCCGGCGCGCCTGAGCGTCGGCTTCAGCCGCGGCGGCGCAGCAGCGCCGCGCCGCCCAGCACGACGAACAGCGCCAGGCTGTAGAACTCGTAGGGCAGGCCGAGGATCTTGACGGCCGCGTCGGCGCAGGAGGCGTAGGCGGCGAAGACCTGCGGCAGCGCATCGCCCAGGCCGGTCCATTGCATGATCTGGTCCGCCAGCGTCATCGCGCACGACGGGCTGCGCGCGGCGACGAAATGCTGCCACAGCGAGGTCGCGACGCCGGCCGCGGCGAGCGCGGCGATGGCCAGCGTCGACGCCGTGCGCACGCCGCGCCGCGGCACGACGATCGCGGGCAGCGCGGCCAGCGCCATGACGACGAAGATCAGGCGCTGCAGCACGCACCAGGGGCAGGGCTGCATGCCGTAGACATGCTGCGTGACGAGCGCGACGCCGACGGCCAGCAGCGCGATGAGGGCGATGCCGACGTAGCGCGCGCGGCCCGCGGGTGCCGGCCTCATGCTTCGACTTCCGCCGTGAGTTCGATCTCGACGCAGGCGCCCAGCGGCAGCTGGGCGACGCCGAAGGCGCTGCGCGCGTGGGCGCCGACGCCGGCGCCGAACACGGCCACCAGCAGCTCGCTGCAGCCGTTCGTGACCAGGTGCTGCTCGGTGTAGGCGGGCGTGCTGTTGACCAGGCTCAGCACCTTGACGATGCGCCGGACGCGGCCGAGGTCGCCGACCGCGGCCTGCAAGGTGCCGAGCAGGTCGATCGCGATCGCGCGCGCCGCGGCCTGGCCTTCGGCGGTGGTCATGTCGAGCCCGAGCTGACCGACCCAGGGCTTGCCGTCCCTTTTCGCGATATGGCCGGAAAGGAAGACCAGCTTGCCGGTCTGGACGTAAGGCACGTAGGCTGCAGCCGGCGTGGCCACGGCGGGCAGGGTGATGGCGAGGGCTTGCAGGCGCTCGGCGATGGTCATGTCAGGGGGTCCTCGATGCGATGCGGTCATCCTACACCGCGACCATGAGCGCCCGGCCCACGGCGCCGGTGCGCTGGGCGCTGCCGGC
>JAGWVB010000239.1 GCA_018971105.1 Burkholderiales bacterium | reverse complement strand
GCCGCCGCCAGGCGCTGGAGCGCCGCGAGCGGGCGCCGGCCGCTGGCGCGACTGGCCGCCGCGGCGGCGGTCGGCGTCGCGCCCGAATTCATGGGCATCGGCCCGGCGCCGGCGATCCGGCTGCTGCTCGAACGCTCGGGCCTGCAACGGGCCGACATCGAGCGCTTCGAGATCAACGAGGCGCAAGGCGCGCAGACGCTGGCGGTGGCGCGCGAACTCGGCCTCGACGAGGACAAGCTCAACGTCAAGGGCGGCGCGATCGCGCTCGGCCATCCGCTGGCCGCCACCGGCGTGCGGCTGACGATCACGGTCGCGCGCCAGCTGCACGAGATCGGCGCGCGCTGGGGTGTCGCCGCGGCCTGCATCGGCGGCGGCCAGGGCATCGCGTGGCTGATCGAGAACCCGCGGAGCCAGCCATGAGCAAGGTCCACATCCACCGCGTCGAGGTCCAGTTCGGCGACTGCGATCCGGCGGGCATCGTCTTCTCCCCCAATTTCAGCCGCTGGATGGACGAGTCCTCGGGCAGCTTCTTCCGCGCCTGCGGCGTGCCGCCCTGGCGCCTGCTCGAAAAGGAGCGCGGCATCGTCGGCACGCCGCTGCTCGAGATCCACACCAAGTTCCTGCGCCCGGCGACCTACGGCGAGACGATCGAGGTCCACACCTCGATCGAGTCCTGGGCCGCCAAGACCTTCCGCCACCGCCATGTCGTCAGGCGCGGCGAGACGGTGCTGTGCGAAGGCACCGAGGTGCGCGCCTTCGTGGTGCGCGATGCGCTCGATCGCGAGCGCATCCGCGCCATCCCGATCCCCGCGGACATCCAGGCGCTGTGCCGTTGAGGCCTCGCGCGCCGACGCAGCCCATTCCCATCCACACCGAGGAGAGAGAACCATGTCGAGAATGATCCCGATCGCCGTCGCGGCCGCCGCGCTGCTGTGCGCCGCCGGTGCCGCGCGCGCCGACATCACCGTCGGCGCCAGCCTGTCGCTCACCGGGCCCGGCTCGGGGCTGGGCATCCCGATGAGCAACGGGCTCAAGATGTGGCCGGCGACGATAGGCGGCGAGAAGGTGCACCTGATCATCCTCGACGACGCCACCGACCCGTCCCAGGGCGTGCAGAACGCGCGCCGCCTCGTGAGCGAGGACCATGTCGACGTCATCGTCGGCTCGGGCATCACGCCGGTGGCGATCGCGATGGCCGATGTCGCCGCCGAATCGCACACGGTGCAGCTCGCGCTCTCGCCGATCGGCCTGCCGCCGGGCAAGGACGCCTGGAGCTTCCGCATGCCGCAGAGCAACGCCGTGATGGCCGCGGCGATGGTCGGCCACATGGCGCGCCACGGCGTGAAGACGGTCGGCTTCCTCGGCTACACCGACGCCTATGGCGAGCAATGGCTGCAGGCGCTGCGGCCGCTGCTGGCCCGCTCGGGCATCAAGCTCGTCGCCACCGAGCGCTTCGCGCGCTCGGACACCAGCGTCACGGCGCAGGCGCTCAAGCTCACGGCGGCGAACCCCGACGCGATGGTCATCGTCGCCTCGGGCAGCGGCGCGGCGATGCCCGAACTCGCGCTCGTCGAGCGCGGCTACAAGGGCAAGTACTACCAGACCCATGCGGCGGCGAGCAAGGACCTGATGCGCGTCGGTGGCCCGGCGGTCGAGGGCACCTACGTCGTCGCCGGGCCGGTCGTGGTCGCCGAGCAGCTGCCGGACAGCCATCCGTCGAAGGCGCTGGGCATGCATTTCAACGCCGCCTACGAGAAGATCTACGGCCCGAACACGCGCAACCAGTTCGCCGCCCATGCCTGGGACAGCTACCTGCTGCTCGACAAGATCGTGCCGATGGCGCTGAAGAAGGCCCGGCCGGGGACGCCCGAGTTCCGCGCCGCGATCAAGGAAGCGCTGGAGACGAGCCCGGGCCTGCCGGTGACCCATGGCGTGATCGCCTTCACCCGGGCCAGCCACTGGGGCTTCGGGCCCGACACCGGCGTCGTGATGAAGGTCGTGCACGGCGAGTGGAAGCTCGAACCCTGAGCGCCCCGGCGGGCCATCCGAGCCTGATTACACTCCCGGCCCACGCATGGACCTGTCGATAGCTGCGATCCTCGGCCTGGACGGTGTCACCAACGGCGCCGTCTACGCCCTGGTGGCGATCGCGCTCGTGCTCGTCTTCTCGGTCACGCGCATCATCTTCATCCCGCAGGGCGAGTACGTCGCCTACGGCGCGCTGACGATGGCCCTGCTGCAGACCGGCGTCGTCCCCGGCACGGTCTGGCTGCTGCTGCTGATGGCGGTCTGGGCCGCCGTGCTCGACGCCATCCAGGCCTGGCGCGAACGCTGGCCGGCGCGGCGCGCGCTGCGGCGGCTCGCGCTCACGCTGGGGCTGCCCGTGCTGGCGTCGCTGGCGACCTGGAAGCTCGCGCCGCTGCATCCGCCGCTGGCCGTGCAGGCGCTGCTCACGCTCGCGCTGGTGACGCCGATGGGGCCGCTGGTGTACCGGCTCGCGTTCCGTTCGCTCGCCGATTCGAGCGTGCTGGTGCTGCTCATCGTCTCGGTCGGCGTGCATTTCGCGCTCACCGGCCTCGGGCTGGTGTTCTTCGGCGCCGAGGGCTTCCGCAACACGCCGTTCTGGGACGCGCGCTACGCGCTCGGGCCGCTGAGCGTGAGCGGCCAGGCGCTGATCATCTTCGGCGCCTCGATCGCGCTCATCGTCGCCCTCTTCGTCTTCTTCGACCGCACGCTGCCGGGCAAGGCGCTGCGCGCGACCTCGGTGAACCGCACCGGCGCGCGCCTGATGGGCATCTCGACCGACGCCGCCGGCAGCCTGAGCTTCACGATGGCGGCCTTCATCGGCACGCTCTCGGGACTGCTGATCGGACCGACGACGACGCTGTACTACGACAGCGGCTTCCTGATCGGCCTCAAGGGCTTCGTCGCCGCCGTGTTCGCCGGCCTCACGAGCTTCCCGCTCGCGCTCGCCGGCGCGCTCGGCGTGGGCCTGCTCGAGAGCTTCGGTTCGTTCTGGGCCAGCGCCTTCAAGGAGGTGATCGTCTTCACCGCGATCCTGCCCGTCCTGCTGTGGCGCAGCTTCTACGACCGCGATCACGAGGA
Source organism: Burkholderiales bacterium (assembly GCA_018971105.1). Lineage (GTDB taxonomy): Bacteria > Pseudomonadota > Gammaproteobacteria > Burkholderiales > Burkholderiaceae_C > Rubrivivax. The sequence continues at coordinate 3,768 of JAGWVB010000239.1, read as the reverse complement.
ACATTGAATTGCAGCCCCCAAGCTCCCTTCGTCCACTGCCCACACGGACCCGGCGCGGACCCCTGCGCGGTCCTCGGGACGCTGAGTGCCTTCGGAACGGCCGGGCGGCACTGAAGTGAACCCGCGCGCCATCGGCTTCGCCGCCTTCGCGCTGTTCATGGCCGTGCTGCCGCTGCTGCCGGTGCCCAATTTCTGGATCACCCAGCTCAATTACATCGGGCTGTACGCGCTCGTGGCGCTCGGGCTCGTGCTGCTCACCGGCATCGGCGGGCTGACCTCGTTCGGCCAGGCCGCGTTCGCCGGCGTCGGCGCCTACGCCTCCGCCTGGCTGTGCACGACGCAGGGCGCGTCGCCGTGGCTCGGCCTCGCGCTCGGGCTGCTGCTGACGGCTCTCCTCGCGCTCGCGCTGGGCTGGCTCACGCTGCGCATGTCGGGCCACTACCTGCCGCTGGCGACGATCGCCTGGAGCCTGGCCCTGTTCTTCACGATGGGCAACCTCGACGCGCTGGGCAAGTACGACGGCATCCTCGAGGTGCCCTCGGTCTCGCTGCTGGGCTTCAGCTTCCGCGCCGAGCGCCACATGTACTGGCTGATCTGGCTCGCCGCGCTGGCCGGCGCGCTCGCCGTCGTGCACCTGCTCGATTCGCGCCCGGGACGCGTGATGCGCGCGCTCAACGCCAGCCGCGGCGGCGGCGTCACGATGCCCGAGGCGATGGGCGCCAGCACCTTCGCCTACAAGGTGCGCATGTTCGTCATCGCGGCGCTGCTGGCCAGCGTCTCGGGCTGGCTGTTCGCGCACATGCAGCGCAGCGTCAACCCGAGCCCCTTCGGCATCCAGTTCGGCATCGAGTACCTGTTCATGGCCGTGCTCGGCGGCATCGGCAGCGTCTGGGGCGCGTTCACCGGCGCCGCCCTCGTCAAGGTCACCGAGGACCAGCTGCAGGTGCTGCTGCCGCGGCTCATCGGCAGCGCCGGCAGCTACGAGGTCATCGTGTTCGGCATCGTGCTCGTGATGGTCCTGAAGTTCTCGCCCGACGGCATCTGGCCGATGCTCGAACGCTGGCTGCCGCGGCGGCGCCGGCCGGCCGTGCCGGCCGACACGCCGCCGCTGCCGGCGCGCGACAAGCCGCAGCGCGGCCAGCCGCTGCTCGAGGCGAAGGCGATGCGCAAGACCTTCGGCGGCCTCGTCGCCGTCAACGACATCAGCTTCGGCGTCACGGCGGGCGACATCGTCGCGCTCATCGGCCCCAACGGCGCCGGCAAGTCGACCACCTTCAACCTCGTCTCGGGCGTGCTGCCGCTGTCGGGCGGCGAGGTCTGGCTGCGCGGCCAGCGCATCGACGGCCTGCCGGCGCGCGAGGTCGCGCGGCGCGGCATCAGCCGCACCTTCCAGCATGTGAAGCTCGTGCCCGACATGACGGTGCTCGAGAACGTCGCCATCGGCACCTACCTGCGCACGCGCAGCGGCAGCCTCGCGGCGATGCTGCGGCTGGACCGCGCCGAGGAGCGGCGCGCGCTGCACGAGGCCGAGCGCCAGCTCGCGCGCATCGGCCTGGCGCAGCAGAAGGACGAGCTCGCCGGCAACCTCGCGCTCGGGCCGCAGCGGCTGGTCGAGATCGCGCGCGCGCTGGCCAGCGACCCGGCGCTGCTGCTGCTCGACGAACCGGCCGCCGGCCTGCGCCACAAGGAGAAGCAGGCGCTGGCCGCCGTGCTGCGCCAGCTCAAGGCCGAGGGACTGAGCCTGCTGCTGGTCGAACACGACATGGATTTCGTGATGAACCTCGCCGATCGCGTCGTCGTGATGGAGTTCGGCACCTGGCTCGTCGAGGGCACGCCGGCCGAGGTCCAGGCCAGCGCCGCGGTGCGCGCCGCGTACCTGGGAACCGAGCATTGAGGGCGACGATGGGCGAAGGTCTGCTGCTCGAGGTCCGCGGCCTGCACGCCGGCTACGGCAAGGCCGAGGTGCTGCGCGGCGTGACCATCGCCGCGCCCGCCGGCAGCGTGATCACCGTCATCGGCCCCAACGGCGCCGGCAAGTCGACCCTGCTGGGCGCGCTGATGGGCCTGCTGCCGGCGAAGTTCCCGCAGCCCGGCGACGGCCTGCGCTTCGAGGGCGAGGACATCGCGCGCCTGACGCTCGAGGAGCGCGTGATGCGCGGCCTCGCCCTCGTGCCCGAGCGGCGCGAGCTGTTCGGCAGCCTGAGCGTCGAGGACAACCTCGTGCTCGGCGGCTGGCGCCCGCGGCGCCTGGGCGTGGCCGCCTGGCGCGACGGCATCGAGCGCGTGTTCGAACTCTTCCCGCGCCTGAAGGAGCGGCGCGAACAGCCGGCCGGCACGCTCTCCGGCGGCGAGCGCCAGATGCTGGCGATCGGCCGCGCGCTGATGGGCCAGCCCAAGCTGCTGATGCTCGACGAACCGAGCCTGGGGCTGGCGCCGCTGATCGTGCGCGACATCTTCACCATCATCGGCCAGCTGCGGCGCAGCGGCGTGACGATCCTGCTCGTCGAGCAGAACGCGCGCGCCGCGCTCGACGTCGCCGACCGGGGCTACGTGCTCGAGACCGGCGACCTCGTGCTCGAGGGCCCGGCGGCCGACCTCGCCGACGATCCGCGCGTGATCGAGACCTATCTCGGAGCGAAGCGGGAATCGGGCTGATCGGATGCGGGTCGCGCATCGCGCAGGCCGGAGCCGCAGGTACGATCGGCGCCCACCTTCCCGTTGCGATGCCCCAGCCCGTGAGCGACATCCGCGCCCTGCTCCTGACCGATGTCGTCGACAGCACCCGGCTGTCCGAGCAGCTCGGCGACGACGCGATGGCGCGCTTGTGGACGGCGCATGACCGGCATGCGCGCGAACTGCTGGCGCCGTTCCGCGGGCGCGAGATCGACAAGACCGACGGCATGCTGCTGATGTTCGACGACGCGGCCGACGCGCTCGCCTACGCCGGCGCCTACCACGCGGCGCTGGCGACGCTGGAGCCGCCGCTGCGCGCGCGCGCCGGGCTCCATGTCGGCGCCGTGCTGCTGCGCGAGAACACGCCCGACGATGTCGCGCGCGGCGCCAAGCCGCTCGAGGTCGACGGCCTGGCCAAGCCGGTCGCGGCGCGCGTGATGTCGCTGGCGCGCGGCGGGCAGACGCTGCTCAGCCGCGAGGCGGCGCAGACGCTGGCGCAGGTCGAGCTGCGCTCGCACGGGCATTGGCTGGTCAAGGGCGTGGCCGAGCCGATCGAGATCTGCGAACGCGCCGATGCCGCGACCGAGCCGCCGCGCGACAACGACAAGAGCCTGCGCGTCGTGCGCAGCGGCGAGCGCTGGATCCCGCTGCACGAGCTGCCGGGCAACCTGCCCGAGCAGGCCTCGTCGTTCATCGGCCGCGAGCGCGAACTGGCCGAGCTGAAGGCGGCGCTGCGCGCGTCGCGCCTGGTCACGCTGCTGGGCATGGGCGGCCTGGGCAAGACGCGCCTGTCGCTCGAGCTGGCCGCCGAGCTGCGCGCCGACTACCCCGACGGCACCTGGTTCCTCGACCTCTCGCGCCTGCGCGAGCCGGCGCGCGTCGTCGAGGAGGCGGCGCAGGTGCTGCAGATCAAGGACGAGCCCGGACGGCCGCTGCTGCAGGCCATGGGCGAGCAGCTGCATCCGCGCCGGCTGCTGCTCGTCGTCGACAACTGCGAGCACCTGGTCGACGCCGCGGCGGCGCTGGTGCACGCGCTGCTGCGTGCGGCGCCGGCGCTGCGCATCGTCGCGTCGAGCCGCAGCGCGCTGCGCGTGC
>JAGWVB010000238.1 GCA_018971105.1 Burkholderiales bacterium | reverse complement strand
CCAGCGCCGTGGTCTCGGTCACGCGCGGGCGCACCACCGGGATGCCCAGCAGGTCGGCCTGGAACTGCATCAGCAGGTCGTTGACGCTGGCGCCGCCGTCGACGCGCAGCTCGGCCACCGGCGCGGCATCGCCGGCCATCGCCTGCAGCAGCGCCGCGCTCTGGAACGCGATGCTCTCGAGCGCGGCGCGCGCGATGTGCGCGGCCGTCGTGCCGCGGCTGATGCCGACGATGGCGCCGCGCGTGGCCGCGTCCCAGTAGGGCGCGCCCAGGCCGGTGAAGGCCGGCACGAAGGTGACGCCGCCGCTGTCGGGCACGCTCGCGGCCAGCGCCTCGACATCACCGCTGCTGCGGATCGCGCGCAGCCCGTCGCGCAGCCATTGCACGACGGCGCCGCCGATGAAGACGCTGCCCTCGAACGCGTACTGGCGCTGCGCCGTCGCCTGCGCCGCCGCGGTCGTGATCAGGCCGCGGCGCGAGTCGAGCATCCGCGCGCCGGTGTGCATGAGCATGAAGCAGCCGGTGCCGTAGGTGTTCTTCGCCAGCCCGGCCTCGAAGCAGGCCTGGCCGAACAGCGCGGCCTGCTGGTCGCCGGCGATGCCGGCGACCGGGATCGGCGCGCCGAACAGCGTCGTCTCGCCGTAGACATGGCTGGACGGCAGCACCTGCGGCAGCAGGCTGTCGGGGATGTGCAGCGCGGCCAGCAGCTCGGGGTCCCAGGTGCCATGGCGGATGTCGTAGAGCATCGTGCGCGACGCGTTGCTGACATCGGTGGCATGGACCCGGCCGCCGGTGAGCTTCCACAGCAGCCAGCTGTCGATGGTGCCGAAGGCGAGCTCGCCCTGCGCCGCCGCGAGATGCGCGCCCGGCACCTGGTCGAGCAGCCAGCGCAGCTTGGTGGCCGAGAAATAGGCGTCGACGACGAGCCCGGTGCTGTGACGGATGGTCGCCTCGAGCCCCTGCGCGCGCAGCGCCGCGCACAGCGGTTCGCCGCGCCGGTCCTGCCAGACGATGGCGTTGTGCACCGGCTCGCCGCTGGCGCGGTTCCACAGCACCGTCGTCTCGCGCTGGTTCGTGATGCCGATGGCGGCGATGGCGCCGGCCGGCAGGCCGGCCGCGGCGAGCGCCTCCCGCGCGGTCGCGAGCTGGTCGCGCCAGATCTCGTTCGCGTCATGCTCGACCCAGCCCGGCCGCGGGTAGATCTGGCGCAGTTCGCGCTGCGCCTGGGCCACGATGCGGCCCTGGTCGTCGAACACGATGCTGCGCGAACTCGAGGTGCCCTGGTCGAGGGCGAGCAGGTATTTGCGGTCCATTCGGCTCTCCGTCCAGGCGCGAGCATAGCGGGCGGGCAAAATGCCGCGATGGGCAGCGCGAACGACGAATACGGCATGCGCCTGGCGCTGGACCAGGCGCACAACGCCTGGCTCGTCGGCGAGGTCCCGGTGGGCGCCGTGATCCTGCGCGAAGGCAAGGTCGTCGCCACCGGCTACAACCGACCGATCACGACCCACGACCCGACGGCGCATGCCGAGATCGTCGCGCTGCGCCACGCCGCGGCGCTGCTCGAGAACTACCGCCTGCCCGACTGCGAGCTCTACGTCACGCTCGAACCCTGCGCGATGTGCGCGATGGCGCTGCTGCACGCGCGCTTCAAGCGCGTCGTCTACGGCGCCGCCGACCCCAAGACCGGTGCCGCCGGATCGGTGCTCGATCTCTACGCCGAGCCGCGGCTGAACCACCGGACCGAGCGCGTCGGCGGCGTCCTCGCCGAGCCCTGCGGCGAGCTGCTGCGCCGCTTCTTCGCCGAGCGCCGGGCGCAGCAGCGGGCCGAGCGCGCCGAAGCGGCCCTGGCCAACGAAAACGCGGCAAACGCCGCAAACGCCGCAAATGCCGCAAACGCCGACACCGTCGACCGCGCCGACCGCGCCGACCGCGCCGCTGCGCCGGCCGCGCCGGCCGCGCACCAGGCCGGCGCCGAACCCGACATGATCCCCGCCGGCGACGCGACCGAACTCGGCCCCGCGTCGTTTCCCGAAGCCGAACCCGGACCTTGACGCCCGCATGACCTCATTGACCCTTTACACGCCCGCCGGCGTCGTCGGCCGCCCGCCCGCGCTGCGCCTGGCGGCCAAGCGCCTGCGCGGTCTCGGCTTCGAGGTCGCGCTCGACCCCGCCGCGCTCGCGCGCAGCCAGCGCTTCGGCGGCGACGACGCGGTGCGGCTCGAGGCGCTGCACCGCGTCGCCGACGCGGCGCCGTCGATCGCGATGGCCACGCGCGGCGGCTACGGCCTCACGCGGCTGCTCGACCGCATCGATTGGAAGCGCCTCGGCCGCAGCGTCGAGCGCGGCACGCGCTGGGTCGGCTACAGCGACCTCACGGCGCTGCAGATGGGGCTGCTCGCGCATGGCGGGCAGCCGAGCTGGGCCGGGCCGATGGCGCTCGACGACTTCAGCCGCAGCGACGCCGACGGCGGCGTCGACGAGGTCACGCGCGACTGCTTCGTCGAGGCCATGGGCGGCGAGCTCGAGGCGGTGGGCTTCCGCACCGAGGCCGGCTTCGACGGGCTGCAGGCGCGCGGCCGGCTCTGGGGCGGCAACCTGACGATGCTCGGTTCGCTGCTCGGCACGCCGCATTGGCCGAGCGTCAAGGGCGGCATCCTCTACCTCGAGGACGTGAACGAGCATCCGTACCGCGTCGAGCGCCTGCTGCTGCAGCTGCACCAGGCGGGCGTGCTGGCGCGCCAGAAGGCGGTGCTGCTGGGCCAGTTCAGCGCCTGGAAGCCGGTGCCGCTGGACCGCGGCTACGGCCTGCGCACGGCCATCGCGCATCTGCGCAGCGTCAGCAGCACGCCGCTGCTCACCGGTCTGCCCTTCGGCCATGTGCATCCGAAGGTGACGCTGCCGCTGGGCGCCCGCGTCGAACTCGCGGTCCAGGGCCGCGAGGTGCTGATCGCCTGGTGAGGCGCCGCGCCGATCTGCCGATAGAATGCGGCGCATCGCCTTCGGGGACGCCGGGTCTACAGCCGCGGCAACCGAAGGCGAGTCGTTTTGGCGGCTGTGCGGTGCGGCGATCCTGCGCCGGCGGCGCCTGAATCCGGAGACCGCATGGGCGGAACGTTGGGACCGATGACGGGAGCGCTGCGCGCGGGCTTGCGGGCCGCCGTCGCCTGCATCGCCTGCCTCCTGGCCGGCTGCAACAACAACCCCTGGCCGCATGGCGCCGCGGCGGCGAACACGCTGTACACGACGACGCAGGAATCCTCGCCCCGGCATCTCGATTCGACGGCCTCGTACTGGAGCAACGAGACCCCGTTCACCTACTCGATCTACGAGCCGCTGTACGGCTACGCCTACCTCAAGCGGCCCTACGAGCTGGTGCCCAAGACCGCCGCCGCCGTCGTCAAGCCGCATTACGTCGATGCCGCCGGCCGGCCGCTGCCCGACGATGCGCCGCCCGAGGCGATCGCCGAGAGCATCTACGACATCCCGATCAAGCACGGCATCCTCTACCAGCCGCACCCCGCCTTCGCCAAGGACGCGGCCGGGCATTACTACTACCACCACCTGAAGCCGGGCGAACTCGGCAACCGGCGCACGCCCTTCGATTTCGAGCACCAGGGCACGCGCGAACTGGTGGCCGAGGATTTCGTCTACGCGCTCAAGCGCCAGGCCACGACGCGCATCACGACGCCGATCTTCAGCACCTTCGCGCAATACGTCGTCGGCTTGGCCGAGTACGGCAAGATGGTGAAGCAGGAGGACGCCAAGCTGCTCGCCGGCACCGACAAATCCAGCCTCGACAAGCCCTTCCTCGACTTCCGCCGCTGGCCGCTGGCGGGCGCGACCGCGCCCAGCAAATACCTGCTGCGCATCCGCATCAAGGGCAAGTATCCGCAGTGGAACTACTGGATGCAGATGACCTTCATGGCCCCGGTGCCCTGGGAGGAGGACGCGTTCTATTCCCAGCCCGGCATGGCCGAGCGCGGGCTCAGCGCCGATACCTGGCCCATCGGCACCGGTCCCTACATGATGGCCGAGTACGTGCGCGACCGTTACCACCGCCTGACGCGCAACCCGAATTACCGCGGCGAGCCCTATCCCTGCGAGGGCGAGCCGGGCGACCGCGCGGCCGGGCTGCTGGCCGATTGCGGCAAGCGCACGCCCTTCATCGACAACATCGTCATCGTCGTCGAGCGCGAGAAGGTGCCGCGCCAAGCCAAGTTCCGCCAGGGCTATTACGACAACGAGGTGCTCGACCGCAACGACACCGGCATGCCGTACCGCGTCGAGATGCAGGACAGCGAGGCGGTGCGGCGCAGCTACCTGGAGAAGGGCTTCCGGCTCGACCGCAGCGTCGACGTCAACAGCTATTTCATCGCCTTCAACATGCTCGACCCGGTGATCGGCGATTCCGACGACCCGGTGACGAAGGAGCGGCATCGCAAGCTGCGCCAGGCGATCTCGATCGCGATCGACTGGGAGGAATATTCCAAGGTCTTCCCGCAGAAGGCCGGCGTCACCGCGATGAGCCCGCTGCCGCCGGGCATCTACGGCTCGCGCGAGGGCACGCCCGAGGGGATCGACCCGATCACGCACCGCTGGGTCGACGGGCATGCGGTGCGCCGGCCGATATCCGAGGCCAAGAAGCTGCTCGCCGAGGCCGGCTACCCCGACGGCCGCGACGCCGTCACCGGCAAGCCGCTGGTGCTGAACTACGACTTCTACGCCGCCCCGACGCCGGGGATCAAGTCCGAGATCGACTGGGTCGTGCGCCAGTTCGCGAAGATCGACATCCAGCTCGAGGTGCGCGCCACCGACAACAACCAGTTCCAGGACAAGGTGCGCAAGGGCAAGTACCAGGTGTTCTGGCTCGGCTGGAACGCCGACTACCCCGATGCGGAGAATTTCCTCTACCTGCTGACGACGAAGGCGGGCAAGACGAAATACGACGGCGAGAACACCTCGAACTATTCGAACCCCGAATACGACCGCCTGTTCGAGCGCATGAAGTCGCTCGACAACGGGCCCGAGAAGCAGCACCTGATCGACGAACTGGTGGCCATCGTGCAGCGCGACGCGCCCTGGACGATGGGCTTCTTCCCCTATTCGTCGGTGGCCGTGCAGCGCTGGGTGCACAACACCAAGTCGGCGATCCTGATCCGCGACGAGACGCGCTACCTGCGCATCGACACCGCCGACCGCGTCGCCGCGCAGCGGGCCTGGAACCGGCCCGTGTGGTGGCCGCTGACGCTGATCGCCGCGGCGGCGCTGGCGCTGCTGTGGACGGCGCGCCGCACGCTGCAGCGACGCGAACGCACGAACGCGCGCGGCGAGGTGCTGGCCGGCGACGGCCTGGCTGACTGAGGCACGACAAACGCGATGCTGAACTACCTGTTGCGCCGCGCCTTCTACGCGCTGCTCGTGCTGCTGGGCGTGAACCTCATCACCTTCGTGCTCTTCTTCACCGTCAACACGCCCGACGACATGGCGCGGCTGAACCTCGGCGGCAAGCGCGTGAGCCAGGAGGCGATCGAGAAATGGAAGGCCGAGCGCGGCTACGACAAGCCGCTGTTCGTGAACAAGGCGCGCCACGGCACCGAACGCATCACCGACACGATCTTCTGGGACCGCTCGGTCTCGCTGTTCGCGCTGCGCTTCGGCCGTGCCGATTCCGACAGCGGCGGCGAGATCGGCCATGAGGTCGCCACGCGCATGTGGGTGAGCGTGCAGATGGCGCTGCCGCTGTTCATCCTGCAGGTGATCGCGAGCACGGCGTTCGCGCTGCTGCTGCTGATGTTCCGCCATTCGTCGCTCGACTTCTGGGGCGTCGTCGCCTGCGTCGTGATGCTCTCGATCTCGAGCCTGTTCTACATCATCGTCGGCCAGTTCCTGTTCGCGCGCGTGCTGCGGCTGGCGCCGATCTCGGGCTATGCGCCGGGGCTGGACGCGATCAAGTTCCTCGCCATGCCGATCCTGCTCTCGCTGCTGTCGCGCCTGGGCACCGAGGCGCGGCTGTACCGCGCGATGTTCCTCGAGGAGACCGGCAAGGACTATGTGCGCACGGCGCGCGCCAAGGGGCTGTCCGAGACCGCGGTGCTGTACCGCCATGTGCTGCGCAACGCGCTCATCCCCATCGTCACCAGCGCCGGCAGCTATCTGCCCTATGTCTTCCTCGGCAGCCTCGTGTTCGAGAGCTTCTTCGGCCTGCCCGGCCTCGGCGCCTACGTCATCGAGGCGATCGGCAAGCAGGATTTCGCCGTCGTGCGCACGATGGTGTTCGTCGGCTCGCTGCTCTACATCGCGACCTATGTGCTGATCGATGTCGTCTACACCTGGGTCGACCCCCGCGTGCGCCTGGGCTGAAGGGAAGCGGGATGCCGAAATTCGTACTCCTGTGGACCGACGCCTCGACCTGGCTGCTGGTGGCCGCGCTCGCCGGCTATGTCGCGATGGTGCTGCGCCGGCCGCAGCTGGCCAAGACCTGGGGCCGCGTGTTCCGCGACCCGGCGGCGCTGGCCTCGTTCATCGTGCTCGTGCTGGCCCTGGCCGTGGCGCTCGTCGACAGCATCCATTACCGGCCGCTGCTGCCGCCGGTGCCGGGCGTCGCGCACGAGGCGCGCGCCTACGACACGCGCACGCGTTCGCTGCTGGATGTCGCGCTGGCGCGGCTGATCGAGGCGCGCGAATCGAGCTATTCGCAGCCGCTGGCCTATCGCGCCTTCGGCAAGCAGTCGGTCGTCGTCGACGGCGAGGCGCGGCGCATCGCGCCGCGGCTGCAATACGGCGGGCGGCAGCTGAGCGACCCGGAACATCAATGGGCGGGCGACATCGCGCGCCGCATCGGCATCGGCCTGGCGCTGGGCGCCGCGGCCGCCGGC
>JAGWVB010000237.1 GCA_018971105.1 Burkholderiales bacterium | reverse complement strand
GCGAGCGAGGCCAGCGCCGCCAGCACCAGCGCGGCCACGGCGCGGCCGCGCACCGGGTGCAGCCAGGGCGGATCGTGGGCGATCAGCACGGCAGCGCCGATGGCCTCGAGGATGAACAGCGGCAGCAGCGCCAGCGCGACGAGCCGCCGGTCCGAGGCGCGCGTCACCGCCGGCGGCAGCGGCAGCGCGCGCTCGCTCTCGGCCCAGGCGGCGGGCCACAGCAGCGGCCGCAGCGCCCACACCGCGCCGAGCCCCAGCAGCGCCTGCGCCGTCAGCGCCGGCGCCAGCCAGGCGCCCTGCGCGGCGGCCCGGAACAGCGGCAGCACGAACCAGGCCGCGGCGGCGAGGACGATCTGCACCGCGCTCACCGTGCCGGCGCCGACGACGAGCATGGCGACGGCGACATACACGCCCCAGCGGCGCAGGAAATCGAGCAGCGCGATGCGGCACCAGCGCAGCCGCAGCGCGTGGTAGCCCAGTACCACGGGCGGCGTCGGCTCGGCATGCGCGCTCATCGCCGACGATTACAGCATGGCCGCCGGCGTGCGCCAGGCGCCGGCCGGGGCGCCGGGGCGCGAACCCGCCGACGCCATAATGACCCGCCGCAGAACCAGGAGAGCCCCGCATGACCCGCGTGTTCAACTTCAGCGCCGGCCCCGCCGCCCTGCCCGAACCGGTGCTGCGGCAGGCCGCGGCCGAGATGCTCGACTGGCACGGCAGCGGCATGTCGGTGATGGAGATGAGCCATCGCGGCAAGGAGTTCATCGCCATCGCCGCCGAGGCCGAGGCGCTGCTGCGCGAGCTGATGGCGATCCCGCCGCAGTACAAGGTGCTGTTCATGCAGGGCGGCGCGATCGCCGAGAACGCCATCGTGCCGATGAACATGCTGCGCGGCCACGCCGGCGCCGACTACATCGACACCGGCGAGTGGAGCAAGAAGTCGATCAAGGAGGCGAAGAAGTACGGCGCCGTCAACGTCGCCGCCTCGGCCGCCGACAGCGGCTACACGACGATTCCGCCGCGCGCGAGCTGGAAACTCGACCCGGCCGCCGCCTACGTCCACATCTGCAGCAACGAGACGATAGGCGGCGTCGAATACCCCGCGCCGCCCGATGTCGGCGCCGTGCCGCTGGTCGCCGACATGTCGAGCAGCATCCTCTCGCGCCCGGTCGAGGTGACGAAGTACGGCCTGATCTACGGCGGCGCGCAGAAGAACATCGGCCCCGCGGGGCTGACGATCGTGATCGTGCGCGAGGACCTGATCGGCGGCGCCCTGCCCTGCACGCCGAGCGCCTTCGACTACAAGGTCGTCGCCGACAACGAGAGCATGTACAACACGCCGCCGACCTACGCGATCTACATCGCCGGCCTCGTGTTCCAGTGGCTGAAGGCGCAGGGCGGGTTGCCGGCGATCGAGGCGCACAACCGCAGGAAGGCGGCGCTGCTCTACGACTATCTCGACACCACGGCGTTCTACCGCGCGCCGGTGGCCAAGTCCTGCCGCAGCCTGATGAACGTGCCGTTCAAGCTCGAGGACGAGTCGCTCGACGCCGCCTTCCTCAAGGGCGCCGAGGCGCGCGGCATGGTCCAGCTCAAGGGCCACCGCTCGGTCGGCGGCATGCGCGCCAGCCTCTACAACGCGATGCCGCTCGAGGGCGTGCAGGCGCTGGTCGCGTACATGAAGGAATTCGAGTCGCAACATGGCTGAGAGCCTGCGCGTCCTGGTGCTGAACAGGATCTCGGCGGCCGGGCTCGCGCGGCTGCCGGCCGAGCGCTACCGCGTCGGCACCGACCTCGCCGACCCCGACGCGATCCTGCTGCGCAGCGCCGACCTGCATGGCGCGCCGATCGCGGCCAGCGTGCGCGCCGTCGCCCGCGCCGGCGCCGGCACCAACAACATCCCGGTGGCGGCGCTGAGCGCGCGCGGCGTGCCGGTGTTCAACGCCCCGGGCGCGAACGCCAACGCGGTCAAGGAGCTGGTGCTGGCGGCGATGCTGATCGCCTCGCGCCACCTGGCGCCGGCGCTGGGATTCGTCGATGCGCTCGACGTCGCCGCGCCCGATCTCGAAAGCAGGGTCGAGGACGGCAAGAAGGCCTATGCCGGGCGCGAGCTGCTCGGCCGCACGCTGGGCATCGTCGGCCTCGGCCGCATCGGCTGCCTCGTCGCCGAGGCGGCGATCGCGCTCGGGATGAAGGTGCTGGGCTACGACCCCGAGATCACCGTCGACGCCGCCTGGAGCCTGCCGTCGTCGGTGCGGCGCGCCGCCAGCGTCGACGAGGTGCTGCGCGGCGCCGATTTCGTCACGCTGCACGTGCCGCTGCTGCCGGCGACGCGCGACCTCGTCGGCGCGGCCAACATGGCCCGCATGAGGCCCGACGCCGTGCTGCTGAACTTCAGCCGCGAGGGCGTGGTCTCGAACGCCGCCGTGCTGCAGGCGCTGGACGCGCGCGCGCTGGGCGGCTATGTCTGCGATTTTCCCAGCCCCGAGCTGCACCGCCGGCGCGGCGTCGTGACGCTGCCGCACCTGGGCGCGAGCACGGCCGAGGCCGAGGAGAACTGCGCGCTGATGGTCGTCGACCAGCTGCGCGCCTACCTCGAGGACGGCGAGGTCGTCAACGCCGTCAACTTCCCCGCCGTGCAGATGCCGCGCGGCACGGCCTTCCGCGTCGCCATCGCCAACAGCAACGTGCCCAACATGCTGGGCCAGATCTCGACCACGATGGCCCGGGCCGGGCTCAACATCCACAACATGCTCAACAAGTCGCGCGGCGAGATGGCCTACACGCTGGTCGACGTCGACAGCGCCGTCGGCGCCGGCGTGCTCGACGCGCTGGCGGCGATCCCCGGCGTGCTGGCGGTGCGCTACCTGCCGGCGCGCTGAGCGGCGGGCATCGAAGGCGCGGCGCGGCATCGAAAAGGGGCGCCGCAGCGCCCCTTCGGGATGGCTCAGCCGCCGATCACAGGCGCTCGAACACCACCGCGATGCCCTGGCCGCCGCCGATGCACATCGTCGCCAGCGCGTAGCGCGTGTTGGTGCGGTGCAGCTCGTAGATCGCCTTGGTGGCGATGAAGGCGCCCGAGCAGCCGATCGGGTGGCCGAGGGCGATCGCGCCGCCGTTCGGGTTCACCTTGGCCATGTTGTATTCGAGGCCGCGGGCCACCGCGATGGCCTGCGCCGCGAAGGCCTCGTTGCTCTCGATGACGTCCATCTGGTCGAGCGTCAGCCCGCCCTTCTTGAGCGCCATCTTGACGGCCGGGATCGGGCCCTCGCCCATGACGTCGTTGGGCACGCCGGCGACGGCGTAGCTGACGATGCGGGCCATCGGCTTGTAGCCGGCGGCGGCCGAGAGCGCCGCGTCGCCGAGGACGAAGAAGGCGGCGCCGTCGTTGATGCCCGAGGCGTTGCCCGCCGTCACCGAGCCGTCCTTCTTGAACGCCGGCTTCATCTTCGCCAGCGTCTCCAGCGTCGTGCCGGGCTTCACATGCTCGTCGGTGTCGAAGGTGACCTCGCCCTTCTTCGTCTGCTTGACGATGGGGACGATCTGGCTCTTGAAGCGGCCCTCGGCGATGGCCGCGGCGGCCTTGCGGTGCGAATCGACGGCGAGCTGGTCCTGCTCCTGGCGCGTGATGCCCCACTTCGTCACCAGGTTCTCGGCCGTGATGCCCATGTGGCCGACGCCGAACGGATCGGTCAGCGTCGCGACCATCATGTCGATGAGCTTGGTGTCGCCCATGCGCGCGCCGCTGCGCATCGCCGGGCTGAGGTAGCCGCCGCGGCTCATCACCTCGACGCCGCCGCCGACGCCGTAGTCGCAATCGCCGAGCAGGATCTGCTGCGCCGTCGTGACGATGGCCTGCAGGCCCGACGAGCACAGCCGGTTCAGCGCCATCGCGACGCTTTCCATCGGCAGCCCGGCCTGGATCGACGCCACGCGGGCGACATAGGGGAAACGGCTCTCGGTCGGGATCGTGTTGCCGACCGTCACGTAATTGATGACCTTGGGGTCGACGCCGCTGCGCTTGACCGCATCCTTCATCACCAGGCCGGCCAGTTCGGCGGGCTCCATATCGGCCAGCGAACCACCGAAAGTACCGATGGCCGACCGGGCCGCACCCAGCACCACCACGTCACGCTTGCTCATCGTCTGTCTCCTCGAAACGGGATTGAACACCATCCGCGAGTGGGCGCCGCCTGGCTGGCAGGACCCTTACGCCGGGACCGGCCCGTATTGTCGCTCGGTTTCGCTGCACTGCAGCAGTTGCGCCACGACGGCGATCGCGATGACCTCGGGCTCCTTGCCGGCGATGCCCGGCAGGCCGATCGGGCAGACGATGCGCGCGATCAGTGCCGGGTCGAAGCCGCGCTCGGTCAGGCGATGCTCGAAGCGCGCGCGCTTGCTGCGCGAGCCGATGAGGCCGAACCAGCCGAAATCGCCGCGGCGCAGGATGGCCTCGGCCAGCGCCAGGTCCAGCGCATGGCTGTGCGTGAGCACGAGGTAGCGGCAGCCCGGCGGCGCCTGCGCGACCTCGGCCTCGACCGGTTCGGCGCAGAGGCGCTCGATGTGCGGCGGCAGCCACGAGGTGGCATCGGGCGGGAATTCGGCCTCGCGCTCGTCTATCCATTGCACGCGGCATTCGACGCCGGCGAGGAGCCGGGCGATGGCGCGCCCGACATGGCCGGCGCCGTAGAGCTGCAGCGTGAAGCGCGGCGCCGGCTCGGGCCAGGACGCCGGGTCGGCGGCGGCCAGCGGCCGGTAGCGCAGCGTCAGCGAGCCGCCGCAGCATTGGCCGAGGGTCGGGCCGAGGGCGACGACCTGCTGCTCGTCGGCGGCGGCGCCTGAAACGGCCAATGCGCGGGCACGCGCGATCGCCTGCCATTCGAGGTGCCCGCCGCCTATCGTCCCCAGCACCTCGTCGGCGCCGACGAGCATGCGCGTGCCGACACCGCGCGGCACCGAGCCGCGCGCCTCGACGATCTCGACGACGACGCCGCGCCGGCCTGCAGGGCCTGTACGGCCGGCGCCGCGCAGCCAGCGCAGCGCCGCGTCGCGCAGCCCGATCGTCATGCGGCGCCGGTGACGGCGACGATGGCGTCGAGGATGGCCTCGGCCGTCGCCGGCGCGCGCAGCGGCGGGTCGACGCGGTGGCCGCCGGCCGCCGAGATCGCGTCGCGCAGCGCGAAGAAGACCGAGAACGGCAGCAGCAGCGGCGGCTCGCCGACGGCCTTGCTGCGGTGGATCGTCTCCTGCGCGTTCGAGCGGTCGAACAGCCGCACGCGGAAATCGGCCGGCACGTCGTTCGCCGTCGGGATCTTGTAGGTGCTCGGCGCATGGGTCGCCAATGCGCCGGTCACCGGGTGCCAGACCAGCTCCTCGGTCGTCAGCCAGCCCATGCCCTGGACGAAGGCGCCCTCGACCTGGCCGATGTCGATGGCCGGGTTGATCGAGCTGCCGGCGTCGTGCAGCACATCGGCGCGCAGCAGCCGCGATTCGCCGCTCAGCGTGTCGACGACGACCTCGCTGACCGCCGCGCCATAGGCGAAATAGTGGAACGGCCGGCCCTGCATCGTCGCGCGGTCCCAGCTCAGTCCGGGGGTGGCGTAGAAACCGTCGCTCCAGAGCTGGACGCGGGCGATGTAGGCGTCGGCGACGAGTTCGGCGAACGACATCGCGTGGCCGCTCGCCTCGACGCGGCCGCCGGCGAACCGGACGGCCGCCGCGTCGCAGCCCCAGCGCGAGGCCGCATGGTCGGCGAGCCGCTCGCGGATGCGCCGCGCCGCGGCCTGCGCCGCCATGCCGTTGAGGTCGCTGCCGGTGCTGGCCGCGGTGGCCGAGGTGTTGGCGACCTTCTGCGTGTCGGTGCCGCTGCAGCGCACCGCCGCCAGCGGCAGGCCGAAGGCATGGGCGACGACCTGCGCCACCTTGGTGTTCAGCCCCTGGCCCATCTCGGTGCCGCCATGGTTCACGAGCACCGAGCCGTCGGTGTAGACATGGACCAGCGCGCCGGCCTGGTTCAGGTGGTTGACGTTGAAGGCGATGCCGAACTTCAGCGGCGTCAGCGCCAGCCCCTTCTTCAGCACCGGGCTGGCGGCGTTCCACGCGTCGATCGCGCGGCGCCGCGCCGCGTAGTCGCTGCTCGCGGCGAGCTCGTCGACGAGCGGGCCGATGAGGTTGTCGGCGACGCGCTGGCCATAGGGCGTGACGTCGCGCTCGCCGACGCCGTAGAAATTCGCACGCCGCACCTCGAGCGCGTCGAGGCCGAGCCGGCGCGCGATCGAGTCGATCATCATCTCGATCGCGATCGCGCCCTGCGGGCCGCCGAAGCCGCGGAAGGCGGTGTTGCTCTGCGTGTTCGTGCGCGCCGAATGGCCCTCGATCGCGACATCGGCGAGCCAGTAGCAGTTGTCGAAATGGCACATCGCGCGCGTCATCACCGGCCCCGAGAGGTCGGCCGAATGGCCGGCGCGCGAGATGAAGGTCGCCGCGGCGCCGTGGATGCGGCCCTGCGCGTCGTGGCCGACCTCGACGTCGTACGCGAAGCAATGGCGGCGCCCGGTGATCATGAAATCGTCGTCGCGGTCGACGCGCAGCTTCACCGGCCGCCCCAGCCGCGCCGCGGCCACCGCGGCGGCGCAGGCGAACAGCGCCGACTGCGATTCCTTGCCGCCGAAACCGCCGCCCATGCGCCGGCAGCTCACCTGCACCGCATGCGCGGCGCGGCCGAGCGCGCGCGCGACGAGATGCTGCATCTCGCTCGGATGCTGGGTCGAGCACAGCACCGTCATGCCGCCGTCCTCGGTCGGGATCGCGACGCTGATCTGGCCCTCGAGATAGAACTGCTCCTGGCCGCCGACCTCGAACGCGGCCCGCAGCCGCAGCGGCGCGGC
>JAGWVB010000013.1 GCA_018971105.1 Burkholderiales bacterium | reverse complement strand
GCCAACGCGCAGCGCGCAGCGGCGGCCGCGGCGGCCAAGAAGGCGAAGCACCCCGAACGCAAGGAGCACGGCGCCCCCGAACGCTGAGCCCGGTGCTCAGGCAGCGCGCGGCCGGGCCTTCGACGCGGCGTGCCGGGCCTGGGGCGCGCGCCGCCTCGGTGTGCGCAACGGTGACCGCTCAGTGCCTTCGGAACGGCCGGGCGGCACTGAGTCCAAGCGCCGACTGATGCGGCCGGGGGGCTCGCCGATCCGGCGCTGCTGCCGGCGGTCGGCGGGCGCCGACTTCAGCCGTGGCGGCGGCGTCTCCCTATCGCAGCGGCCGCGAGACCGAGGCCGACCAATGCAACGCTGCCCGGTTCGGGAATGGTTCCTGCCTGCGTGGTAACCAGCAGGCCGTCGGTGAAGCCGCCGTTGTCCATGTAGTAGCCCGTCAACTGGCCGACGTCGTTCAGCCCGTTCAGGACCGTGCCGCCGCCAGCCACTTTCGATGCGTTCGGTGCGTCGATCGTCGTGTAGCTCTGCGTCGCGACGTCGTAGAGAAAGCCGTGATCGACGCCCGCGGCATCGGTGTAGAAGCCGTCGGCGTATCCCAGGTTGTTGAGACCGAAGACGGCGGTCGAGACGCTGCCGGCCGGCCCGTTCAGCAGCGTCACGATGCCGCCGGCATCGATGAAGCCCTGGGTCGACGCGCCGTTGCCGGCGGTTCCCGCGACGGTGCCGGCATTGTTGATCGCGGTGGCCTGGACGCTGGCGAAGCCGGCGACGGTGACGCTGGTGAAGGTTCCGGCGCCGACGTTGTAGGTGTAGCCGTGCGAATTCCCGGCGACGTCGGTGTAGAAACCCGCGGCGATCTCGCTGTCGTTGATCGCCAGCAGTTGGTTGAACTGCTGCACAGCCGGATTGGCGACGGTCGTGAACGTGCCGCCTTGCTCGACGAAGCCGTAATTGGCCCCGCTGCCGTCGACCCAGAACCCGACCGTCACGCCAGCGTTGTTGATGCCCGTGACCTGGGTCTGGAACGAGCCCGGGAAGTTCTCGTTGGTGAACGCGCCGCCCCCCGTGTAAGGCGCGGCGACCGTGTAACCCCGGTTCGGATTGACCGTGCCGTTGCCGTAATAGCCGACGGCCGTGCCGGCATTGTTGATGCCGAGCAATTGGTTGAAGGTCGGGTCGGCCGGATCGTCCACGATCTGGAAGCCGTAGCTGCCCGCCTGCGCGCCGCCGGCGGCAAGCGCCGCCAGCCCACCGATCATCCAGATCCGTGCCTTGAATCGAGTCATGGTTCCTCCTACAAGAATAGGCTCGAATTGACGAGTCGGTGGGCGATTTGCAAGAAGCACGCCGCCAACAGGGTTCATGTGCCCGATCAAAGGCTTGGCCGCAGGATGTCCGATCGAGGCGGAGGCCGTGGCCTGCGGCTGTAAAGCGCATCGACATGTGTTGCGACCGAATTCGAACCGGCGCGCAGGCGGATCGCGTTCACAACCGCGTGATGAGGCGGCCAGAGTGGATGCTGCGCCATCCATCCAAGACCCTGCAAGCCAACTTCACCGGGCCGGCCTCACGGGCGACGGATGGGGGGTGCATGCGGGAAGTCCGCGTCGTCTGGGCCGAGCCGCATGGGGTCGATCTGATGCTTTTCCAGCCAGGCAAGCCCAGCCAGAACCGGTCATCCATCGTTTCACTCGCAGCTTCCGCGAGGAGGCTACGGATGCTGGCCGTTTCGTTCGTTGCGCAAGGTGCAAGCATCCGTAGACCAGCTGCTCGCGGACGGATCGTCAATTGCACATCGGGCAGTCGACCAGGGCGGCGGCCAGGTGTTCCGAGAAAGCCCGCACCTTGGCCGCGTGGCGCCGCTCAGGCGGGCTGACGAGGTGCAGCGGCAAGGGGCTGGTCGGCCAGCCCGGCAGCAGCACCTGCACCTCGCCGCGGTCGATCAGGTCCTGGAACAGCCAGGTCGGTGAGTACGCGATGCCGACGCCGTCGAGCACCGCGGCGCGGACGATCTCCGACGCATTCGTCTGCAGCGGCCCCTCGACCCGCACCCAGACGCTGGATCCATCGGGCGTGCTGAAGTCCCACAGATTGCGGTTGCGCAATTCGGTGTAGACGATGCAGGGGTGCTGCTTCAGGTCTTCCGGTATGCGGGGCAGGGTGCCCCGGGCCGTGGCCGCCTGCACATAGTCCCGACTCGCCACCACGGCGCGGCCGATGCGGCCGATGCGGCGCGCCACCAGCGTGCTGTCGGCCAGGTTGCCGATGCGCACGGCCACGTCGATGCCTTGCTCGACGAGGTCGATGAAACCGTCGTTGAGTTTCAGGTCGATCTTCACCCCTGGATGGGCCGCCAGGAAGCTGCGCACATGCGGCCGCAACACGCGCACGCCGAAGCCCACCGACGAGGCCAGCCGCAGCCAGCCGAGCAACTGCTGTTCGCCGCGGCGCAATTGGCCTTCGGCCTCGGTCACTTCCGCTACCAGCCGCCGCGCGTCTTCGAAGTAGCGCAGGCCGTCATCGGTCAGCGCCAGCGTGCGTGTGGTGCGCGTCAGCAGCTTGGCTCCCAGGTGCTTCTCGAGCGCCGCCACCTGCTTGCTGATGGCGCTTTGGGTACTCGATTGTTCACGCGCCACGGCCGAGAAGCTGCCGGTCTCGACGACGCGAACAAAGGTCTGCATGGCCAGGAGACGATCCATCGCGTAGCTTCCATTCAGTCTAATCTGGAATGGATGTTAGGCGATTCGCTGGACTACCGGCATCACGGCTCAGCAATCACAGTTCACTGCACCGATCCACCACCCTCGTTACAGGAGTTCTCGATGCCCGAGCCCACTGTCCCGATCACCGGCGCCCTGACCGGCATCGGTCGCGCCGCCGCCCTGGCGCTTGCCCGTGATGGCGCCCACCTCGTCGTCTCGGGTCGCCGCGACGCGGCCGGCCTGCAACGGGCCATCACCGGCCCGTGCCTCGCCTGAAACGATGGCCCCAAGGGCCCGGTCATCGCACCGCTTCCATCCCGATCCACGACCCTCATCGACAGGAGCTTCTCATGAAGACCATCACCGTCCCCCGCCACGACCAAGTCTCGCCGGCCAATCAGGCCATCTTCGACCAACTCAAGAAGGGCCTGGGCTTCGTGCCCAACCTGTACGCCACGTTTGCCTATTCGGATACGGCGTTGGCCACCTATCTGGCGCTGCAGAACGCCAAGAGCTCGCTGAGCCCGAAGGCGCGCGAAGTCGTCAACCTGGTGGTCAGCCAGGTCAACCACTGCGCCTATTGCCTGGCGGCGCACACGGCGCTGGGCAAGATGGTGGGTTTCACGCCCGAGCAGATCCTGGAGATCCGCCGTGGCGGCGCCGGCTTCGATGTGCGGCTGGATGCGCTGGCCAGACTGGTGCGCAACATCACGCTCGAACGCGGCCATGCCGACCCGGCGCTGGTGCAGGCCTTCTTCGCCGCCGGCTGGACCGAAGGCCAACTCGTCGACGCACTGGTCGTGGTGGGCGACAAGATGATCAGCAACTTCCTGCACGGCGCCACGCAGATCGCCGTGGATTTCCCCCCGGCGCCGGCGCTGGAAGGCTGAAGCCTGCGACGGTGCCCGGGGCCATCGATGGGCACCACGATGGGCACTACGGTGGCCGCATGACCCTGCACCGCGTCTGACGCGCGATGCGGCCGTTGTGATGGGCTCTCGTTCGGGCGGATTTCGGCGCTCCCGCATCGAGCGACCGCCTGTTCCACCGGGAGCCGGGATGCGAGCGCAGACAGGGATCCGGTCGGTGAATCGACCGCAAGGACGCAAGCGGATTCCGGGCCCGTCGCAGCGCGGTGCGGATCGTTCGGTCAGGGCCGCCGGTTCCGTTGTCCGGCTCCTGCGGCGCCAAAGCCGGGTGATGGTGAATACGGCGCCCGCCACCTTGCAGCGCGCGGACCGTGGCCGGGCCCGACCCGGCGCGCAGCGATCAAGGGCGAGTTCGAGGTGGCGGAAGGGGGCGGGGCTGCAGCCCTCGCCGCCGCCGATCGTCAATCGCGCGGATGACCGCCCGCCTGGACAAACGTCGCCGCCACCACCTTGGCGAGGAGCCGTTGGCCGGACAGGCTGGGATGGACATCGCAGGCGAACGGCGGCGCCGCGTTCTGCGGATTGGCGCCGTTGAGCAAGCCCGTCATGCAGGTCTTGCCACCCGCGGCTACGGCGACTTGCTGGAAGGCCGAGAACACGTCGGCAACGACGGCCCCGTTGGCCGCGGCCACGGCGGCCAGGGTCGAATTCAGCGCCATGCTGAATCCGGTCTGGACGGGATCGGAGTAATCCAGCGAGTAGTAGTTGACCACCATCAGGATGCCTTTGAACCCCGTTGCCTTCAGATTGGCGAGGATGGTGTTCATGTTCGCGTAAATCGAGGCCAGGGTCGCCGGCAGCCCGTTCATGATGCAGGTCGTGTCGCCCTGGCAGGCGGCCTGGAGCAGAAAACCGTCGTTCGCCCCGAGGCCGATGGTCACGAGCCGCGTGTTCTTGTGCGTCGACAGGTAGGTCGTCGCCCAGTCGAGCTGGGTCTGGGTGGCGCCGTAAGGGACGTGGAGCGGGAAACTGGCCCGGAACGGCCGGCAGCCGTTGTCGGCACCCGTCCACGAGACGAATCCTGCCGCCGTCTCGCCGGGACATGAGGCATTGGTGGCTCTCAAGCCGATCTGGCGTTCCAGGAATTCCGGGTAGCCGATGAAATTGCCGGGGTTGCCATAGGCGTAGCCGTCGCCGTCGATGAAGCCGTAGACGATGCTGTCCCCGAGAGCGAGCAAGCCACCGTCCTGCTCCATGGCCGGCGGCTTGGCGGCCGCGGCCGCAACAAGCCCCCCGGCCAGGGCCAAGCCGAGTGCCAGGTCTTTCATGCGCCTGCCGAAAGTGGAACGTGATTGGGTGGAAGTCATGGGCTTGTTTCCTTCGAGGGGGGCTGGAACGGATCTGCCGCAAATGTCTGGTAATCGGGATCCCGCAGGGCGCTCGTTGCGAAGCGATGTCGAATCCGGGCGCGCAGCGTACTCCAAGACCCCTGTGAGGGGAAGCCCTGGATCGCGGACAGCCGCGGTGGTCGCGTCGAGGCGATTTGAATCTGCGGTCCGGAATTGCCGGCGAAATCGATCGATCCGAGAGCCGAGGCCCGGAATCCACGCGCAAGGGCACCCAGGCCTCTGCTCGATGGCTTCACCGCGCCGAGATCCGCGACTCCGGCCCGATTCCGCGCGGCGCCCGTTTCATCGCCGCGAAGGGCAACGGCCGGGCGCTGGCACGGGATCCCCTCGAGCTTCGCGCCGTCGACATCGAGATGAGCGACGACCTGCTGAGCGTTCTGGATGGGCTGCGCCAGGGTCGCGCCGATCCGTACCCGATGGTTCCCGACGTCGATCGTCGCGAGCAAGCAGTGATCGATCGTGGGGGCTTGCCCTGCACCTGCCGCAAGGCGGGCCGGAGCCCAATTCGCGCTACATTGCGCGCCATCCACAGGGGGAAGTTCATGAACGATACGATGGTGACGACGGCGCTGACGCTGCCCGGCTACAAGGTAGTCCGCAACCTGGGTGTCGTGCGCGGCATCACCGTGCGGTCGCGTTCGATCGTGGGCAATTTCTTCGGCGGATTGCAGTCGCTCTTCGGCGGCAACATCACCATCTACACGACGTTGTGCGAGCAGGCACGAGTCGATACCTACGGGTTGATGTGCCGGCATGGCCGGCAACTGGGTGCCAACGCGATCATCTCGATGCGCTACGACGCGACGGACCTCATGGCGGGTCTGACGGAAGTGCTGTGCTACGGCACGGCGGTCGTGGTCGAGCCATCAAGCGAATGAATCCGGGGTCGATACGCGCGACTTCCCGTTCCGGCAACGCCCGGTCGTGCCTGTCGGCAATCGAAACCTGGGTCCTGGGCGATCGGCCTGCCGTGTCGGCACAGCGGCTTCGATGGATTACCTGATCTTCGACATCGATGAGGTGGCTGAGGGCATTGCCACGCTGGAAGCCACGGCCTCCACGCCTGCCGGGCGCCACGCGGCGGTGATGGCGGAAGTGCAACAAGTGCTCGACTGGGCCTGGCGCATGTTTCCCGATACGCATGGTCCGATCGACGACGGGATGGACTGGGACCATGACCTACAGTCGACGATCGAGGACGGCGGCTGGCACCGGGTCACGCTGACGTTGACCGCGGTCGGGCCTTTCGTCGACGAGTTCACCGCGACCTTCGGCAGCGTCGACGACTGTCTTGAAATTCGAGTAGGTGGTCCGGCATGACCTTGGGCGTGCGGGCGGGGTCCAGGGCGGGCGAAGCCCGGCGCAGCGGACCCTTGACGCCGACCGGACGAATCGGCCGCTCCGATTTCGTGGCGGAATAGCCACCGGCCTTGCCATGATCGACATACCTCACGGATGGCTTCGCCAGGCGGCCAGCGGCGGCACTCCTGGAGCGGGAAGAGTTCCCGCCGGCAGACTTGACAACTGTTGTCAAGTTGACCAAGATACCACCATGGGTCGCCAAACCATGAGCTTTGCATTGCCCGAGTCGATGCGCGAGTACATCGACAGTCGGGTCGCCGCCGGCAATTACGGCAACACCAGCGAGTACATCCGCGACCTGGTCCGCCGAGATCAGGAAGAACAGGCCAAGAAGCGGCTGCGCGATCTCATCGAAGAAGGGCTGGCATCCGGGCCCGGTCGGCGCCGCAACAAGGCGGACGAAAAAGAACTGCTGGCGATCGCTCGCGGCGAGATCGATTGAAGCCGGCAGTTCTGCGCCCGCAGGCATTGCGCGATCAGCAAGGCGAGGTCAGGTACTACCGCAATGAGGCTGGCACCCGCGTGGCCGTGAAACTGGCCAAGGCCACCAACGCCGCGCTTGACCAGGTTGAACTCGAACCCGGCGTCGGCTCAC
Organism: Burkholderiales bacterium; assembly: GCA_018971105.1. Lineage (GTDB taxonomy): Bacteria > Pseudomonadota > Gammaproteobacteria > Burkholderiales > Burkholderiaceae_C > Rubrivivax. The sequence continues at coordinate 28,062 of JAGWVB010000013.1, read as the reverse complement.
CGACGCTGGGCAAGCACCTCGGCATTCCGGGGCTTCGGACATGGCGGGTGGCGAGGTTCCCGCTACTCTGGTGCTACTTCGAACGCGGAAACCACCTTGATGTGGTCCGGCTGCTGGGCGAGCGCCAGGACATCGCCGCAATCTCGGGCGACGAGTTCGCCTCGAACTGACGGCGCCTGGGTCGCCGCTGGCGCAGGTCCAGAGCTCGATGACGGGTCCACCGCAGCTTATTGGCGAAGTTGGCGCGCCGGGTCCGACCCAATCCCGACCTTCGGACTTCTCCGAAGCATCCCGTTGTTCAGCCCCGCCGCTTCGCTTTTCGCCTCCACGAACCGGCCGTTCGTGACGCCCGGCAATCGGCCACAAGTCACTGGTCACGCCAGCGCCGCCGCCCAAGCGGGCAAACGGGTTTCATCAACCCCGAGGACAAGGGCAAGAAGACGCAGGCCAGGCAACGTGAGGCAAAGGCAAGACTTGGTACCCGGACCAGGGTGGCGGCGCGGTCAATGGATCCGTCTAAATCGCGCTGCGATCTTGTCGCCAACGAAGCAGAAAGCGTGGAAAACGAAATATGACCCAACCGTTTCGGCAATGACCAATGGAATGTTCGCCGGCGAGTTGAACAGCGTTAGGGAGCGTCCGTAGATCAGCCGATGGCGACTGTAGCGCAATTGCGATACAGTGCCAGCATGAAGACCGCCACCATCCCTTCCGTCCGCGTCGAGCCCGAGTTCCGCGCCCAGGTCGAGGCCGTGCTGACCGAGGGCGAGACCTTGTCCGAGTTCGTCGAAGCGTCGGTGCGAGCCAGCGTCGAGCGGCGGCGGATCCAGGCCGAGTTCATCGCCCGCGGCTTGCGCTCGCGCGACGAAGCCCGCCGCACCGGTGACTACGTCGACGCCGAGGTCGTGATCGACGGACTGCAGCGCAAGCTCGACGCCGCGCGCACGCGCCTGGCCAAGACGAGAAAGTGAGCTTCAAGATCCGCCTGACACGCGACGCCGAGGAGGATCTCGGTCGGCTGTTCGACTTCTTGCTCGAGCGGGGACTGGCCCGCGACGATGGCGGCCTGGGTCTGCCGGCGCGGGCGATCACCGCATTGCGGTCCGGCATCGCGACGCTGAAGACGTCGCCGTTCACCTGTCGCAAGGCGGGCCGGAGCCCCTTCCTGCGCGAACTGGTCATCCCCTTCGGTCGATCGGGCTACGTCGCGCTCTTCGAAATCGAGGACGCGCCGAACGTGGTCGTCGTCGCCTTGCGGCACCAGCTCGAGGACGACTACCACTGATGGCAACGGGCCGGCGCCCCGGTCAGAGTCACGAAACCCGGATCCAGGTCAGCAGCGCCCAGGTGATCGCCGACGAAGTCGCCGCCGTCGCCGCGTGGATCAGCCAGCGTTCCGGCGTGGTGCGGTCGAGCGTGTCGTCGTGGAGCAGCAAGGGCACGCCGTCGGCGCTGAGCTTCACGTCGCATTCGAAGCCGCGGTAGCCGTAGCCGGCGCCGACGCGGAACGCGGCGAGCGTGTTCTCGGGCGCAAGCCGGCCGGCGCCGCGGTGGGCGATCCACAGAGGGTAGGGCCAGTCGTTCATGGCCCGACCCTGCGGCCGTCGGCGGGGTCGAACCAGTGCAGGTTCTGCGCTGCCACCTGCAGCGCCACGGTGGCGCCGGGATGCGGCGCGGCCTGCCCCGAGTCGATGCGCGCGGTGAAAGCGGCGTCGCCGAGGCGGCCGTGGACGAGGCGCTCGGCGCCGAGCATCTCGACCAGCTCGACCCGCAGCGGCCAGCCCGCGCCCGCGCCGCCGACGACGCAATGCTCGGGCCGGACGCCGAGCAGCAGCCGGCCCGGGCGCGGCGCGGCCACCGGCAACGCCAGGGTCTGGCCGCCGACCGCGAAGCCGCCGGCCGCGGCCTCGCCTTCGACCAGGTTCATCGGCGGCGAGCCGATGAAGCCGGCGACGAAGGCGCTGGCCGGGCGCGCGTAGACCGCTTCGGGCGTGCCGATCTGCTCGACCCGGCCCGCGTTCATCACGACCATGCGCTGGGCCAGCGTCATCGCCTCGACCTGGTCGTGGGTGACGAAGAGCGAGGTCACGCCGAGTTCGGCGTGGAGCTTGCTGATCTCGAGCCGGGTCTGGGCGCGCAGCTTGGCGTCGAGGTTGGACAGCGGCTCGTCGAAGAGGAAGACCTGGGGCTGGCGCACGATGGCGCGCCCCATCGCGACGCGCTGGCGCTGGCCGCCCGAGAGCTGCTGCGGCCGCCGCTCGAGCAAGGCCTCGAGCTGCAGGATGGCCGCCGCCTTGCGCACGCGCGCGTCGATCTCGGCCTTGGCCACGCGCGCGATCTTCAGGCCGTAGGCCATGTTCTGGTACACGCTCATGTGCGGGTACAGCGCGTAGTTCTGGAACACCATCGCGATGTCGCGCTCGGCCGGCTCGACCTCGTTGACGACGCGCGCGCCGATCGCGATCTCGCCTTCGCTGATCTCCTCGAGCCCCGCGACCATGCGCAGCAGCGTGCTCTTGCCGCAGCCGCTGGGGCCGACGATGACGATGAATTCGCCGTCGCCGATCTCGGCGCTGACGCCGTGGATCACCGCGTTCGCCTTCGGCCCCTTGCCGTAGCGCTTGACGACCTGGCGGATCGAGAGGGATGCCATGTTGATTTATTTCTCGCTGTCGACCAGGCCCTTGACGAACCACTTCTGCATCAGCATCACGACGAGCGCGGGCGGCGCCATCGCCAGCACCGCGGTCGCCATTGCCAGCTCCCACTGCACCGCGACGTCGCCGCTGGCGCCGATGACGCGCTTCAGGCCGAGCACGATCGGGTACATGTTCTCGTTCGTCGTCGCGAGCAGCGGCCACAGGTACTGGTTCCAGCCGTAGATGAACTGGATCACGAAGAGCGCGGCGATGTTGGTGGCCGACAGCGGCAGCAGCACGTCGCGCAGGAAGCGCAGCGGCCCGGCACCGTCGATGCGCGCGGCCTCGGCGAGTTCGTCGGGCACGGTGAGGAAGAACTGGCGAAACAGGAAGGTCGCGGTGGCCGAGGCGATGAGCGGCAGCGTAAGGCCGGCATAGGTGTTGAGCAGGCCGAGGTTGGCGACGACCTGGTAGGTGGGCGAGATGCGCACCTCCACCGGCAGCATCAGGGTCACGAAGATCATCCAGAAGAAGGTCTTGCGCCCGGGGAACTCGAAATAGACGATCGCGAAAGCGGAGAGCATCGAGATCACGATCTTGCCGACGGCGATGCCCAGCGCCATCGCGAGCGAGACCTGGAGCATGTGCGCCATCGCCGTCGCGCCCGGGGCGCTGCCGTCCCCGAACAGGACGATCGAGAAGTTGTGCAGCGCGCTCGTTCCCGGCACGAGCGACATCGGCACCCGCTTCATCTGTTCGGCGCTCTGGCTCGAAGCGACGAGCGTGACGTAGATCGGGAACAGCGTCACCAGCACGCCGAGCAGCAGCACGGCGTGCGAGACGAAGGTCAGCAGCGGGCGGCGCTCGACCATCAGTAGGAGACCTTCTTCTCGACGTAGCGGAACTGCAGCACCGTGAGGCCGATGACGAGCGCCATCAGCACCACCGACTGCGCTGCCGAGCTGCCCAGGTCCTGGCCCTTGAAGCCGTCCATGTAGACCTTGTAGACGAGGATCACGGTGTCGTTGCCGGGGCCGCCCTGGGTCGTCACGTCGATGATGGCGAAGGTGTCGAAGAAGGCGTAGACGATGTTGACGACGAGCAGGAAGAAGCTCGTCGGCGACAGCAACGGCAGCACGATGTCGCGCAGCCGCCGCAGCGGTCCGGCGCCGTCGATCGCCGCCGCTTCGATCAGCGATTTCGGGATCGACTGCATCCCGGCGAGGAAGAACAGGAAGTTGTAGCTCACCTGCTTCCAGACCGACGCGATGACGATCAGCGCCATCGCCTGGCCGCTGTTGGCGAAATGGTTCCAGTGCACGCCGAGGTGGCCGAGCGCGATCGAGACGAGGCCGATCGAGGGGCTGAAGAGAAACATCCACAGCACGCCCGAGACCACCGCCGAGACCGCGTAGGGCCAGATCAGCAGCGTGCGGTACCAGCGCGCGCCGCGCACGACGCGGTCGGCAAAGATCGCCAGCACGAGGGCGATGGCCATCGCGCAGGCCGCCACCAGCAGCGAGAACTCGGCCGTGGTGCCGAACGCCGCGAGGTACAGCGGGTCGTGGAACAGCGATTTGAAGTTGTCGAACCAGACGAACTGGGTCTGGGTGCCGAACGCGTCCTGAACGAGCAGGCTCTGCCACAAGGCCTGGGCTGCGGGCCAGAAGAAGAACACCAGGGTGACGGCGATCTGCGGCGCCACCAAGGCATAAGGCAGCCAGGCCGAGCGGAAGCGGGCGCGCTTTTCCATCGCTCCCGCCTCAGCCCGCGAACACCGCGTTCAGGACTTGTTCGCCTTCTGGAACCGTTCCAGCAGTTCGTTGCCGCGCGAAGCCGCGTCGTCGAGCGCCTGCTTGGCGCTCTTCTTGCCGCTCCAGACGTTCTCGAGTTCCTGGTCGACGACGTCGCGGATCTGCAGCATGTTGCCCAGGCGCACGCCACGCGACTTGACGGTGGTCTTGACCAGCATCTGCTTGACGGCGATGTCGGTGCCCGGGTTCTTGTCGTAGAAGCCGGACTTCTTGGTCAGCTCGTAGGCCGCGGTCGTGATCGGCAGGTAGCCCGTGCCCTGGTGCCAGTCGGCCTGCAGCGCCGGCTGCGACAGGAAGCTCAGGAATTTCGCCACGCCCTTGTATTCTTCCTTGGACTTGCCGCTCATCACCCACAGGCTGGCGCCGCCGATGATGGTGTTCTTGGGCGCGCCGGGCACGTCGCTGTAATAGGGCAGGGCGGCCACGCCCCAGTGGAAGGTGGCGTTCTTCTTGATGTTGCCGTAGGCCGCCGACGAGCCGGTGATCATCGCGCATTCGCCGCTGAAGAAGCGGGCGTTGCCTTCGTCCTTGCGCCCCGAATAGCTGTAGTAGCCCTGCTGCGCCCATTTCGCCATGTTGTCGATGTGGCGCGTGCGCAGCGCGTCGTTGAACACCAGGCGGGCCCCGGTGCCGCCGAAGCCGTTGTTCTCGGTGGCGTAGGGCACGTTGTGCAGGGTCGAGAAGCTCTCGAGCTGGACCCAGGCCTGCCAGGCCGTGGTGTAGGGGCACTTGCTGCCGCTGGCCTTGAGCTTGGCCATCGCGCCGACCATGTCCTGCCAGGTCGCCGGCGGCTTGTTGGCGTCGAGCCCGGCCTTGGCGAAGGCGTCCTTGTTGTAGAACATCACCGTGGTCGAGCTGTTGAACGGGAACGACAGCAGCTCGCCGTTGTTGGCGGCGTAATAGCCGGCCACCGCGGGCAGGAACGAGTTGCGGTCGAATTTCTCGCCGTTCTGCTTCATCAGTTCCTCCACCGGCTTGATGACGCCCTTGGCTGCCATCATCGTCGCGGTGCCGACCTCGAAGACCTGCAGGATGTCGGGCGCATTGCCGCCGCGGAACGCGGCGATCCCGGCCGCCATCGACTCGGCGTAATTGCCCTTGTAGACCGGAACGACCTTGAATTCGGTCTGGCTGGCGTTGAACTGGCGCGCCATCTCGTTGACGCGGTCGCCGAGCGCGCCTTCCATCGAGTGCCACCACTGGATCTCGACGGCGGCGTGCACCGGCTGGGTGAACAAGGCGGCGACCATGACGACCGTACTCAAGGCTTTCAATTTCATGCAGGCTCCGGGGATGGGGGGAACGAGGAAATGACAAGTCTGCAGCAGTTGTGTGACAGCACGCTTTCTGTCACGTCCGAAGCCGGCCCGGAATCGGTGGATACCCGCCGCACGGGCCGACCCCGGCGCCGGATGCTGCACTGCGGTAGCGTCTGCGGTCCCCCATGAATGACCCGCTTCCCATGGCCAGCGCCCTGGGCCCGGCCGACGCCAACGCTGGCGGCGAAGACTCCGGCCAGCCGCGGCTGCGCGAGATTCCCTGCAACTACACCTCGTTCTCGGACCGCGAGATCGTGCTGTGCCTGCTTGGCGCGCGTGCCTGGAAACTGCTCAACCTGCTGCGCCAGGAGCGCCGCACCGGCCGCTCGGCGCGCGCATGTTGTGCGAAGTGCCGGGCGACATCTGGGCCTTGCAGCGCAACCCGTACCTCGAAGACGACCTGCTCGCCAATCCGAAGCGCCGCGGCCTGCTGATCGATGACTTGCTCACGCTGCGCTGCTGCAGACCGTCATCACTCGGCTGATGAAGATGCTCACGCACCGGGGCGTGCTGGTTGAGGACATAGGGCAGACCTACCGACCTGGCCGAGCCTGACGCCGACGATGAGGATGCGCGGACGCTGCGGCCGCTGCAGGCGGCGGCGGTCACCTACCGCATCGCCTTCGGGTCCCGTGCCGGGCAGAAGGTGCTCACCCTGAGAGGCGCAGTGTCGCGCGCGGCTCCGGCGCGCCCGCCGCTGTGCGTGGACATCGACGGCTTCGGCCTGCATGCTGCAGTGCGGGTGAAGGCGCACGGCCGCAAGCGGCTGGAACCGTTGGGCCGCCATCTCGCGCGGCCGGCGCGATCCGGCCTGCGCTGTCCGACGAACGGGTTCAACTCAACGCTGCAGGGCAGGTGGAGTTGAAGCTGATGACACCGTGGCGCGATGGGATCGCGTACCTGGTGATGAGCCCGCTGGAGTTCATGCAGCGGCTTGCTGCGCTGGTGCCGCGGCCGCGGCTGCACCTCATCAGGTTCCACGGCGTGCCGGCGCCGAACGTTAAGCTGCGCGCGCTGGTGCTGCCGCAGGGGCCAGCGGATCGGGAGGAACTGGCCACCGAAGCCGATTCGGCCGCCGAGTACGAGGTCGAGAAGAAGTCCGCCCATAAGGGCCAGCACCGCGATGCAATCGACCTCGGGTCGGATCCAAATCCGCCTTGTACGAAATGCAGGCGCGCCAGCGGGCCCTGCTGCCGATCGTCTTCAACGCCGGCAACCCCTTCCTCGTCAAGGGCGCGGCGCTGGGCGGCATCACGATGCTGGCCGGTTTCGAAATCGACGTGACGCAGGCGCCGGCGCCGGGCTCGCGCGTGTAGGTCGATCTTCTGGCAAGGACGCTGAGCGTGTTCTGACCGACCCGGACGTGCATCGCAGGCCTGCGCTGCCGCAAAACGCGAGCGACAAGCATGATTCATCCGTACCTCCGGCATCGGGCGAGAAAACCTCGACCGAAGAACAATCCGGTCCCCGTTCGGGGATTTCCCCGAAACGGCGACCGAACTTATCAACCGCCGAGGATGACCCGGGCAAGCGTTCTGCGCTCCTCCCTGCGCGGGTTTACCAGAAATAAAGGTTCTGGATATACACCGTGCCGCCGCTGGCGGGGTTCACGCCCGTGAAGCTGAGCTGGTCGATCTTCGTCAGGTCCACCCCGGTGAAGGAACTGAGCGGAATGTCGACCGAATTCCATCCCGTCGTCAAAGGCGAATTCACCTGGAACTGCACGGCTCCCGCCCCGGTGACTGCAGCTGAATTGATCAGGTCGAATCCGAGGCTGCTGACATTGCTCCAGACGTCAAAGTGCACGTGTGTAGCCGCCCCGACGTTCACCGGTGCCGCCAGGTCGATGCCTTCGTAGTTCAGCGTCGAATACTCCACCGTCTCCACGCCAGCCACGGTCAGCGCCGCATATTGCGTCGCCTGCCCCCAGTTGGGAAAGAAGTTGGTTCCGGCGACATCGCTGGCCGAAGACGTCAGCAACGACAGCACGACGCCGTGGGCGGGCGCTGCTGCGGCGGTCGTCGGCGCGGCAAAGGCCGCAGGCGGGACATAAGTGACCGCGGCCGTCGGAACATAGCTCAGACTATCCCAGTACCAGGTCTGCCCCGGGTTTTGGGGGAGAAAGTCGAACAACACCGACATCTTGTTGTAGACGGTCGACTCCACGTAAGGCGCCGTGGGCGGCGTCGTGGCCGATCCGGAATCCGTCAGGCAGTTGAAGCTGTAGGTGTGCCATCCCGCCACGGACAGCTTGTTCATCTCGATGTTCAGGGCCGGATTGCCGTCTTGCTCGAGCTTCAGGTCGATGATGAGTCCGGACGCGGGTGCGTTGACCTCCAAGCTGATAGTCGGCTGCAAGGTGGTGCAGAACTCCTGGTTCACGAGCGTCAGGAAGGTCGTGCCGTCGTATTGCGCACCGACCGGAATGACGGCCATGGCCGCATTGGTCGCGCTGCCGCCGGCGGGCGGGTTCGTGACCAGCGACGAGGTGACGCCGTTGAAGTCGGCGGCACCGCCCAGGCTCCAGCTGGAGGCGGTCGAAGTCACCAGTCCGGGGACGAAGGCCGGTGTCACCGCGTTCGAGACGCCGGACGCCGGGCTGTTGCCGACCGAGTTCGTTGCGATGACGGTGAAGGTGTAGCTGACGCCGTTGGCCAGGCCGGTGACGGTGTGGGTCAACGCCGTCGTGCCGGCCGCGCCATCCGCGCCACCGGCTGGGTTGGAGATCACGGTGTAGCCCGTGATGGGACTGCCGCCGTTGCTGGCAGGTGCGGTGAAGCTGACCGTGGCCTGGGCATTGCCTGCGGTCGCCGTGCCGATGACCGGCGCGGCGGGAGCGGTGGAAGCCACGGCGCCGGTCCCCCAGAAGTACAGGTTCTGCACATAGATCGTGCCCCCCGCCGCCGGCGTCAGACCCGTGAAGCTGAGTTGGATCACATGGGTCAGGTCGACCCCCGAGAACGCACTGAGCGGAATGTCGATCGAGTTCCAGCTGCCTGCGGTCAAGGTGCTCGCGACCTGCGCCTGGACCGGTCCCGCGGAGATGATGTCGAAGCCCAGGCTCGTCACGTTCGGCGTCCAGACGTCGAAGTGCACATAGCCTTCGGCGGAAAGGTCGCTGGTCGCTGCCAGCTGGATTCCCTCGTAATTCAACGCGGAATATTCAGCCGTTTCCACGCCACCGATCACGGTGTTCGTGTACTGCGTCGCCTGGCCCCAATTCGGAAAGAAATTGGTTCCCGAGACGTCCTTGGCCGAGGTCGTCAGCAAGGAGGTCACGACGGCGTGCGCTGGCGCCGGCGCGGCCGTTGCCGGCGCAACCGACGAGCCCGCCGCGACGGCGAAGCTGACCACGACATCGGTGGCCATGGCGTAATTGGCGTTGCCCGGCTGACTGGCGTCGAGCGTGCAGGTGCCGGCCGCGACCAGCGTCAGCGTCGTCCCGCTCGTGGTGCAAACCGACGCGGTCTGCGAGGCAATCGTCGGCGGCAGGCCGGACGAGGCGGTCGCGACCAGCGGGGGCGGCATCGCACCGAGCGTCTGGTTGCCCGGGCCGGTGAAGCTGATGGTCTGGGGACCCTGGGCCACCGTGAACGTCACGGCCTGCGTCGGCGCCGCCGCGTAGCTGGCGTCGCCCGCCTGCTCGGCCGAGACCGTGCAAGTGCCGGCAGCGACCAGGCTGAGCGCGTTGCCGCTCACCGTGCACACCGCCGGGGTACTGGACGTGAACGTCACGCCCAGGCCCGAGCTCGCCGTCGCGGCGAGGGTCGCGGCGGCTGCGCCGAAGGTCTGATTGCCCGGTGAAGTGAAGGTGATGGTCTGCGCCGTCGCGGCTGGCGTGCTCGAACCGCCGCCGCAGCCGGACAGGGCGATGCTGGCTGCCAGCAGGCAGGCCGGGAGGACGGGAAATGGGGGAGTATGGAGTTTCATCACGTTCTTGCTAGTGGGGCCCCGCCTGGATTTGCGCGGGCGAATGACCCACCGGCCGCAGCCCTGAGAAGCTGCGATCGAAGGGGTCGCGGTGGAGAAGTACGCCGTCCCTCGTGGGCTCGGTGCCGGGCATCAGACGAAAGGCTGCAATAGCGGGGTCAGCCCGAGCGAGCGACGAGCCAGGTCAGCCCGTGGCGGAGTCATGCGACACGGATCCTGGCAGGGTCTGTCTGATTCAGCCCCGAACGCAGTCTGCGCGTGAAAGCGCTTTCACACAACCTGGGGTTTACGCGGCGATGCCGGGAGGTCCGTCGGCTGGGGCTGCTATGGACGCGCCAGGCTGCACAGCGGCGGCGGCAGCGTCTGCCTTGAACTCGTCACTGTGCAGACCCCGGCGCCGACGGCCGGGCGCGGCCTCAGAGTCAGGCAGAGCCAAGCAAATACGTTCTGCATACGCTCCCTGAGGAAACGTCGCTGAATGAACTGGTCGCGGCAACCCATTAGCGCTGACGCATCAAGCGCGACTACCAGGATTAAAAGCAGGATTTTGGCCTCGGGCACTACGAAGGCCGCGGCTGGAGAGGCTTCCACCACCATGCCAGTCTGAGCATCGTAAGCGTCTCGCCGTGGCGTCTTGAGATTGTGAGTTGCCCGTCGAATTTCGCCTTCCAACGGGCCGCGCCTATGCCGCCCTGGATTGCTGAACTCCGTGCCCGCTGATCCAATTCTCGAGGAACTGAGTCGGCGAGTTGTAGCCCAGCGTGGAGTGGCGGCGACTCCGGTTGTAGAACACCTCGATGTACTCGAACAGGTCGGCCTGCGCGTCGGCTCGCGTCGGGTACGTCGTGCCATGTACACGCTCGTTCTTCAAGCTGTTGAAGAAGCTCTCGGTGGGCGCGTTGTCCCAGCAATTGCCCTTGCGGCTCATCGAGGCTGTCATGCCGTACTCGGTCAGCCTGGCCGTCATGGCCTGGCTCGCGTACTGACTGCCGCGGTCGCTGTGGAAGATCACGCCCGCGCCGGGCTTGCGCCGGAACCAGGCCATCGTCAGCGCGTCGGTGACGATGTCGGCTGTCATTCGCGACTTGATCGACCAGCCCACGATCTCGCGGTTGAACAGGTCCAGCACGATCGCCAGGTACAGCCAGCCTTCACCGGTCTGGATGTACGTGATGTCGCCCGTCCAGACGCGGTTGGGCGCCCCGGGTGTGAAGTTGCGCGCCAGCAGGTTCGGCGCCACCGGCATCGAGTGCTTGGAATCCGTCGTCGCCTTGAAGCGCCGCTTGTGCCGTGCACGGATGCCGTTCTCGCGCATCAGCCGCTCGATGCGGCGCAGGCCAATGCGATGCCCTCGGCCCTGCAGTTCCCGGTGCATGCGGCGCGAACCATAGGCCGACTTGACTTCGGCATGGATGCTCTTGATCAAGGCCACGGCCTGCGGGTCAGTCAGACGCGTACGGTCTGGCTTGCCACCCCGACGCCAAGCGCGGTAGCCGCTGACGCTCACGGCCAGCACGTCGCACATGTCGGGCAGCGGATATTCGCGGCGCTGCGCGTCGATCCAGGCGTACTTCACAGCGCAGCCTTCGCAAAGTACGCCGTCGCTTTTTTTAAGATTTCGACGTGCATCTTCAGCCGCGAGTTCTCTGCGCGCAGCCTGGACAGTTCCATCTGCTCGGGTGTCACCGGCTTGGCGCCGGCGCCCACGAGCCTGCCGGCCTCCGCCGCCTTGACCCAGTTGCGCAAGGTCTGTTCGACAAGACCCAGTTCCCTGGCGGCCACGGCGATGCCCACCGCCTGGGCGTGCTTGACGGCCTGCTCCTTGAACTCGGCCGTGTACTCCTGCTTCGGTATCTTCTTCACTTCTCGTCCTTCAGGTCTCGATGCTATCAATCGACCCTTGGAAGACGAAAAACGGCGGGCAGCTCACGCGAGGCAGCCGGCAAGGCGAAGCCCAAAGACGATGTTCTAGAGCGCGGGCAACTGAAGGCGTGGTTCGGTGCCGTGCGTGCCATGCCGAACGCCGTAACCGCAGCCTACCTGCAAACGCTGCTGATGACGGGCGCCCGCCCTGGCGAAGTCATCGCCCTGCGCTGGGATGACCTGGACACGCAATGGAGCGGCATCACCATCCGCGACAAGGTGGAAGGCGAGCGCCAGATTCCGCTGACCCCCTATGTCTGGAGCCTGCTGTCGGCCCTGCCGCGCCGCAATCAGTGGGTGTTTTCGAGCGCCCGAGCCGTCAGCCTGAACCCGATACACATCGCCCGCCGCGAGCGGTATCACGAAGCCCGGGGAACCGCCGCCCCGGTCGGCGACGCCGCCCAGGCGAGCGAGTCCGGGCGCCTGATGGACCCCGACATTGCGCACCGCAAGGCATGCGCTGCCGTTGGACTGCAAGGGCTGACGCTGCACGGGTTGCGGCGCAGCTTCGCCAGCCTGACGGAATGGCTCGAAGTGCCGGCCGGGGTGGTAGCGCAGATTCAGGGACACAAGCCCAGCGCGACCGCAGAGAAGCACTACAAACGCCGGCCGCTCGACCTGCTGCGCGTTCATCACGAGCGCATCGAGGCGTGGATTCTTGAGCAGGCCGGCGTCAAGTTCGACCCGAAGGCCGAGCCCGCCGGGCTGCGCGTGGTTGCTGGCGCTTAGACTCAGTTCGCCGCCAGCTAGACCCGACCGCAAATCGGGCCGAAGACCGCGACCCCCGGCGCGGCTGCTGGTGGCACCCCGTACCGGGCGCATCGGGGGATGCAACTTGAATTCATACTGTGTCTTGGCCGACGCGCCTGCGCTACTCGCGGCCGAGCAATGGCAGGACTCCACCGAGAGCGAAGCGCAATACATTCTGCGCGCCCTCGGCATAGACCGGCGCAATCTCAGCGGGCTTGAGTGCCTGCGGCATCGCACGGAAGACGCGTTTCGCCGGAAGACTGATTCGCTGATAGCTGCGGGCCGTATTCCGCGCTACGGGCTGGAATGCGAGCCTAACCCGCAAGGGCGATTCATCGACCCGATTGAGTTCGCCGCGCTGGTGCTGCCGTCGATACCGCCGGGGGCGAGTGCGCTGGAGCGGGCGCGTGCTTTGACAGGCTATGTCAACGGATTGGAAGTATTTGCCCGATATCTAGGCCTGCTGCCCTCATCCGCCGTATCAGCATCTGCAACACCGCCGACAACGGCTACCGCGCCAGCGCCGGTCGCCGATGCGCCGACGCCTGCAACGGCCGCCGAGCCTGCGCCGGCCGACAATGTGCCGCTGGCCGATGCCGGCGCTGCCGGCGACGATTCAGAGAACGAAGCCGCGCAGGTGCCAGCGAGGCAGCCGCGCAAGACGTGGCGCGATGTCGCATGGGACTATATGGCGGGGCGGGTGCGGGCGGGTAGGTTCGCTACGGCGGTTGAGTTGAATCATGCGCTGCATGAGGACGCCGGGAGCGACAGTAGCCCATTTGACAAGGGCATAGGGCACCACCGAGGGAGCTTGTGGGTGCGCGAGATTGGTAAACCGCTGACGCTGAAGACAATTCAAAACCACTGGGCAGAGCTGCAGGACGCCGCGAGGTAATTGCCCTCCTGAATTCCCGCAGTTCCCGCGGTTCCCGGCGGGAACGAGGAAGCCGGCCCGGGAATTCCGGGAATCAACATTTACGAACCATCAACACAGCGCAAATGCGCGGAAGGATGGTTCCAAATGCAAACCTCAATCCCCAACGCCGCCACGCTGGCGCACTGGGAGAAACACCCGCCGCTGGAGGCTGTCACGAGCCCGACCGTGACGACCGCCGCCGCCGCGTACTACCTCAACCGTAAGCCGCAGACACTCCGCGCGTGGGCCTGTCACGAGGATGGCCCCATCCGTCCGGTTCGCCTGTTCGGGCGCCTTGCCTGGAAAACCGGCGATTTGCGCAGTCTCCTCGGGGTGACGCAATGAAGAAGGCCCCGAACAACTTGCCGGCTGCCGGGGCCTCGGGCGAACAAATGTCGTTTCTCCCGCCGCCGCCATTCTCCCCGACCTGGCCGACCCGTGGAACTCTCCCCGACCGCGCGCTCGGCATGCTGATGGACGGTCGCAAGATTGATCATCCCGATTTTGAGAGCCGCACGCAGAGTTGGCGCCTGGGCGCCTCGATATTCGTCCTGCGCTCGCTCGGCTGGCCCATCGAGACCATCGAGATTCCGGCGCCGACCGACGATTGCCCGGACCGCGTGATTGCGCTGTATCACCTGCCCGGCAAGTACATCGCGCAGGCCCTGGCCGCGATGACGGGGGGCCGGCTATGAGCATCGAAGCCCTCGTGCTCGGCAAGTTGCACCAGCGCGCCGAGGAACGCACCAGCAAGGCCGGCCGCTCGTTCATCGTTGCCAAAGTCCGCGCGGCTGCCGGCGATGCGGATTCCCTGTTTGTCAACGTAATCGCTTTCAGCGAGTCTGCATGCGCCGCCCTGCTGGCGCTGGACGCGGGCGATTCCGTCGCGCTGGCCGGCACGCTCAAGCCTGGCGCCTGGACCGACCGCGAGGGCAACGCCCGCCCGAGCGTGGACCTTGTGGCCGCGCAAGTGATGACGCAGTACGGGCTGAAAAAGAAGCGCGATGCCGCGCAGGCCAGCGAGCGCCAGCCCGAAAGCGCGCGGCGCCAGCAACCGGCCGGCGACGACTTCGGAGCCGATGACGATGCATGGCTGAACGGAGGCAGGGCATGACCGCGCGCCTGTTCGTCCTTTTGGCCGCCTGCGGGCCGGGCCTATGTGCGCTGTTTCCGGCTGCCGTCTCGGTCGCGGCGATGCTGTGGAGGTGCGTCAATGCTCGCTGACCTAAACCGCGCCCGTGAAGCGCTGCGCGCCATCCCGCCCGACTTGCCGCGCGATGAATGGGTACGCGCTGGCATGGCCGCCCAGGCTGCCGGGCTCGAGTTTGACGACTTCAACGAGTGGAGCGCGCAGGGCGGCAACTACGATGAACGCGCCGCCCGCGACACCTGGCGCAGCTTCACGCCCGGCAAGGGCGTAGGTCCCGGTACGCTGTACAAGATGGCGGCCGAGCATGGGGGCTATGGGCGGCGCCGCCAAAGCCCCGCGCAGGCCCGCAGGAAGCCCGCAGAGCCCCGCCGTCGCCCAGCCCCTGGCATGAGTGCCGCCGAGGTTTGGGGCCGCTGCAATCCGGCTTCCGAGACGCATCCCTACATCGCTGCGAAGGCAGGCCGCCCCGATGGGCTGCGCGTGGTGCCGGTCGGTGACCCGCTGCGCATCGCTGGTGAGCCCGTGGCCGGCTGGCTGGTGGTGCCAGTGCTGCCGTTGGAAGGGGGAGAGCCTGTCTCGTTGCAATTCATCCCACCCCCCGGCAATGGCAAGAAGTTGAACCTGCCCGGTGCGGCGATGGCCGGCGTGTTCATCGTCGGCGATTCCCCGGCGGAGGTAGAGCCGGGCGATACGGTCTTCATCGTCGAGGGCATCGGGCAGGCGTGGGCCTGCCGCCGGGCCGTGGGGTTTCGCTCGGCGGTTTGCTTCGGCGCCGGCCGAATGCGTGCTGTGGCCGCCGAACTGCGCCAGCGCGACGCATCGGCCCGCCTGGTGCTGGTGCCCGACGCCGGCAAGGAAGCTGACGCCGAGGCAATCGCCCGCGATGTCGGCGCCGAGGTGGTGACGATGCCCGAGGGCAGCCCGAAGAACTTCGACGCCAACGACTACGCCCAGGCCGAGGGGTTTGATGCGCTGGAGGAATTGCTGATGTCATCGAGCGCCCCCGAGCGTCCAAGCGTGCCGGTCCATCCCCTGGCGAAGTTCGTTGAACTCGATGGAAGCCCCATCGCCCCGCGCTGGGTGATTCCGGGCTTCATCGGGCATGGGCTTGTCATAGTGGCCGGCTCGCACGGCGTCGGCAAGACAACCGCGCTCCTGCCGCTGGCGATGGTGGCCGCCGGTCTACACGCCCCAGGCGATGAGCTGGCGCCGCGCCATTGGCGGCATGTGGTCTACATCGTGGAGGACATCGAGCAGGCCCGCCGCATCGTGGCCGGCATCGTGGGGTTTGGCGGGCTTGGGCTGGGCCTGCCGACAGTGCAAGAGCGGCTGCACATGGTCGAGGCGAAGCGCATGGACCCCGCGCGAGTCGCCGAGGTAGGCGAGACCTACCGCGAACGCTTCACCCGCACCGTTGACGGCGTGGAGGTGCTGCCCCTGGTGGTGTTCGACACAAAGGCCGCCGTCCTGGCGATGGACGAGGAAAACAGCAACTCAGAGGCGAGCGCCATCGTGGCCCTGCTGAAGCAAGAATTCGACAGCCTGCCCGTCTGGCTGGTGGGCCATGTCGCCAAAGCCAACATGAGCCGCGCCGATGCTGCCGGGCTGTCTCTGCGGGGTGGCTCGGCATTCGAGGCCGATGCAAACCAAGTCCTCTACTTGGTCAAAGAGGCTGACGAGTCGCGCTATCTGGTGCGGGGCAAAACCCGCTTCGAGGCGCAGTGGCCCGAGCTGCTGATTCGGGGAGATTGGGCGACCGTCGAGGCGCGCGATGAATTCGGCAACCCTGAGCGAGTCACGCTGCGCTGGGGAGTCGCAATACCGCCCGAGCAGTCCCGCAAGGAAGCCCAGGAGCAAGCAAAGGAGGCCGCCCGCAAGGCTGAAGCCGCAGCCATGCGTGACGAGGTGCGCGACATCATCGAGACTGAATGGGTGACGGGCTGCCCGTTGAACCGTGAGGGCGTCAAAGGCAGGGCCAAGCGCAACCGCGCAGACGTTGCATCCTGTCTGGAAAGCCTCATTGCCGAGCAGTGGGTTATCGAAGTGCCCGTGCCGCCGAAAGAGAGGACGAACCCCAAGCGCGCCGCCTTTCTGGTGAGCTTGACGCCTGACGAGCGCGAGGCCGCGAGACGGGGAGAGGGGTTGCCGCCGCATAAGCTGAAAGTGCCGCCCACCTGGCGCAAATCGCCCGCAGCCGTCCGTATCGGCGAAACGGCGCCAGAGCCGGGGAAGCCATGAGCACTGCACCAGGGAGAAGGGCGATTCCGTCCGTCTCGGCTCGTCCGTACCGCCTTAAGGAAAACAGCCTGCGGTACGGACGGACGGGGACTGAAGTCCCCCCGTCCTTCGACCGTATCCAAGTTTCCGAGACGGACAGGATACGGACGGAGACGGACGGAGACGGACGCGGTGGGCTCGCCGTCCTGGCACAGTGCGCCCTGCGCGACCCGCTGGCCGCTGCCGAGGCGTTGCCGCATGGGTAGGCCCTCGAAGCTGTCGCCGCGCGCCTGGCAGGCACTCACGGCGCGGCTGCTGGCTGGTGAGCGTGCCGCCGACCTTGCGCGTGAATTCGGCGTGAGCAAAGCAACGGTATCCGAACGCCTATCGGCGCAGGTGCAGGCCGTGCGCAGTGTTGCGCAACGGCTGTTCGACGCCGAGCAGGCGCTGTGCGCCTTGTCTCCCGCCGAGCAGGCTACCGCGCTGCGGCTGGCCCAGGAAGCGCGCATTCGAGCCGACGCCGAGCGCATCGCCGTAGAGGTGCTGACGGCCCGGCTCTGGCGCCGGTAGCCGCGCAGTTTGCGAACTGTAGAGGTTGGCAAATGTTGGCATCGGGGCCGCGCCGCAGGGGCCGAGCCTGTTATGAAAAGTCATGGTGTCAAACCGCCTGCGCGAGGGCGACGCTCCGGTCTGAGAACAGGGACAGGGCAGGAGGCAGCTAGCAAGAGCGTGCGAGTGCCGCCCTCGACGCAAAGCTTTTCTCTACCACGGATGAGAGTGGCAAACTCCGAACCGTGACAACGCCCGTCCTCGTCTGTGCCTTCACGCTCCGGCGCGATGGGACCGGTGCGCCGTACCAGTTTCCGCGGAAGGGGTCTGCGCAGGCCATCCAGATGCTGGGCGGCGCCCCCATCGCCGAGACCGTTGAGGTAGTGCCAGCGCATCGCGTCGACTTCAACGGCTTTCTGTTGGACGAGAGCGAATGCGCGCCGCCCCAGGCACCAGCGCCGGCACCCTGACCGCGCCGCCGGCCGAGTACAAAAGTGTTCATGTGTGGCCGCCCCGCGCGAGCGACGGCGACGCCCACCGGAAAAACAATCCCATGCAAGGGTCCCCGGGCCGACACCCCATAGGCGAGGGCGACCCGGCGCCGAAACGCCCCATGCAATGCAGGCCGACGCAGGCCGACGCCGGGATGGCCCGGAAGGGCCGAAACCCTGTACCGCTCGCTACATGGTGGCTACATGGAGCCACCAGCAGGCCGAGCAAAGAAAAAGGACCTAGGAGCCGAAGCGCCTAAGTCCTTGTTTCATATCGAGTTTTCTTGGCTCCCCGACCTGGGCTCGAACCAGGGACCTACGGATTAACAGTCCGGCGCTCTACCGACTGAGCTATCGGGGAACAGCCTCGCAGTCTAACACAACGCCCAGGGGCTCCGACCGGGAGCCGGCGTTCAAAGGTTCACGCGCAGCGCCAGGCGCCAGGTCCGCGGCGCCAGCGGGAAGAGGTAGACGTGCTGGTATTCGTACGGCGACTCGCGCCACGCGCGGCGGTCGGTCGCGTTGTCGATGCCGGCGCTCCAGATGTAGGTCGTCGCACCCGACCGCAGCGCGTAGCTCGCGCCCAGGTCCCAGCGTGACCAGCCGGGGACCGAAACGCTGTTGTCGGGCAGCACCATGCGCTCGCCCTCGAACGCCATGGCGGCCTGCAGCTTCAGGCCCGGCCAGGCGCCGATCGCGTAATCGGCATTGAATTTCAGCGTCCGCGCCGGGACGTTGGTCGGTCGCTTGCCGTTGATCGCCGGATTGCTGTTGCCCTCGATCGTCGCGCGCAGCAGCATCGCGCTGGCTTGCAGCGTCAGCGCATCGGCGCGCCAGCGCAAGCTGGCCTCGAGTCCCCGGTTGCGCTGCGTGCCGTCGAGCCGCGTCGTGATGCAGGCGTTCGGATCGACATCGCAGCCGCTCGACACATCGTCGAATTGCGGCTGGCGGATGTCGAACGCGTTCACGCTCCAGCCCAGCTCGGAGCCTGCGCTCTTGATGCCGATCTCGGTCTGCCGGCTCTCGATCGCCGGCAGCGGCCGGCCCGCATTGATATAGCCGGGCCGGTTCGGCGCCACCGTCGACTGGATGCCCTCGCCCCAGCTCGCGTAGAGCAGCGCCGTCGCGCCGACCCTCCAGCCGGCGGCCAGCCACGGGGTCGTGAAGCCCTGCGTGTAGCTCGTGGCCTGGCTGCCGTCGGTCTGCACGCTGTCGCGCCCGATCGCGCTGTGGCGCAGTCCCAGCCACAGGCCCAGCGCGTTGGAAACGCGGACATGGTCGCGCAGATACAGCTCGTTCGAGCGTTCGGTGCGGTCGGAATTGGGCACCCAGCCCAGATTCGCCGGCAGCGCCGGGATCATCACCAGTCCGTTGACGTTGCCCTGGCCGACGATGACGCTGCTGTCGGCCTGGGGCTGCGTGCGCAGCCGAAACCGTGTCGTCAACGCGCCGAATGTCAGTTCGTGGCGCAGGCCGCCGGTGGCGACGCGGCCCTGGGCATGGATGTCGATATCGGTCGTGATGCGGCGCTCGCCGTCGCTGCGGTATTCGTAATAGTCGAAGCTGCCGTCCGAGCAATAGCGGTCGTAATTGCCTTCGGCCGAACAACCGAAGGAATAGTCCAGCCGGTCGTCGCTGCGCAGGCGCTGCTGCATCAGTTGCGCCACCAGTTTCCAGTCGCCCGCCAGCCGCCGCTGCAGCCGCAGCGATCCGGTATGGCCTGCGAGCACGACCGGCAGCGTCCAGGGCTGGTTGTTGAGGTTGATGCGCGGATCGATGCTGGCTGCGCTCGGCAGCTGGTTGCCCAGCAGGCTGAAGCCGGGCACGCTCGGCTGGCTCTGGCGGCTGCTTTCGAGTTCGGCCTCGAGCAGCGTGTCGGCGTCGAGGCGCCAGTCGCCGGCCAGTGCGACCAGGTTGCGATGCCCGCGGTCATCGCGCACGACGGGGTCCAGCCGCTCGACGGCGACGTTCAGCCGCAGCCCGAAGGCGTCGCCGGCGCCGAAGCGCTGGCCGATGTCGGCCCAGGCCGCGATGCTGCCGTTCTGGTGCCAGCCGATGCCCACGCTGCGCTGCGTTCCTTCGGGCCGCTTGACGACGAGGTTGACGAGACCGCCGGGCGCGCTCGTGCCGGCCTGGATGCCGCTCGTGCCCTTGAGCACCTCGACGCCCGACTTGTTGTCCAGCGGCAGGCTGGTCTCGCCGTTGATCGGCAGGCCGTCGCGCAGGAAGTTGTAGCGGTTGTCGGTCGCGTAGCCGCGGATGTTGAACGTCGTCCAGTAGCCGTCGGCGTCGTAGGCGTCGCTGATCGACGCGTCGTAGCGCGTCAGCGCGGTGAGGCCGACGCCGCCGCCGTCGCGGATGCGCGCCGCGTCGACGACGCTGGCCTGCACGGGGCTGCGCGCCAGCGGCGCGTCGCCGAATCCGGTGACGCCGGCGCTGCCGGCGCCGGGCGCGACGATCGTGATCGGGTCGAGCTGGGCCGTGTCGCCGGCGGTCTGCGCGCCGGCATGCAGCGCGCACAGCGCGGCCGCGGCGGCGCAGGCGGGGCGCAGCGCGAGGCGCTGCGGGCGGTTCGGTGGGAATGCGTGGGCCATCGTCTTTCTCGGTCGATGGCAGGTCGGCCGGCACCCGTGCCGCGTATCGCTCGGCTGCGGTGCATGCTTCCCTGCGCGAGGATTACCTCAATCAGGTTCAAAGGGACTTTCTCAGTCGGCGTCGCTTGCGCGGCGCCAACACCCCTAGCGTGTGTCCCGGTCGGGAACCGGAACGGGCGAATTATGACCGAACGGTGTCGCTCAATCGAAAACCGGCGATTCGACGCCCAGCACCTTGTGCAGCTTCGGGCTCGTCGTCGTGTACTGCAGCAGCACGCGCTTGTCCGGGAAGACATAGGGTGCGGCGCCGAAGGCGGCCAGCGCGGCCTCGTGGAAGCCCGAGAGGATGAGCTTCTTCTTGCCCGGGTAGATGTTCACGTCGCCGACGGCGAAGATGCCCGGCACGGTGGTCTCGAATTTCTCGGTGTCGACGGTGATCTGCTTGCGGTCGAGCCCGAGGCCCCATTCGGCGATCGGGCCCAGCTTAGGGCTCAGGCCGAAGAACACGAGCAGCATGTCCAGCGGCAGCAGCCGCGTGACGCCGTCGCTGCCGGTGAGCTTGAGCTTGGCCAGGCGCCCGGCGTCCTCCTCGAAGCCGGTGACCTGGCCGACGACGAACTGCATCTCGTAGGCCTCGCACAGCGCGCGCATCTTCGCCACGCTGGCCGGCGCGGCGCGGAAGCCGTCGCGGCGATGCACGAGGATCACGCTCTCGGCCTTGTGCGGCCCTTCCTGCGCGAAGTTCAAGGCCCAGTCGAGCGCCGAATCGCCGCCGCCGACGATGACGAGGTTCTTGCCCGCGAACTGCGACGGATCGCGCACGTGGTAATGCAGCTGCGTGCCGAGGAACTGATCGAGCCCGTCGACCTTGAGCGTGCGTGCCTGGAACGAGCCGACGCCGCCGGCGATGAACACCGTCCGGGCGAGGAACTGCGTACCCTTGGAGGTCTGGACGAAGAAGCGCCCATCGTCCTGCTTGCGCACGACCTGCACCTCCTGGCCGAGATGGAAGGTGGCGCCGAACGGCTCGATCTGCTTGAGCAGGTTGGCCGTGAGCTCCTGGCCCGTGCACAACGGCACCGCCGGGATGTCATAGATCGGCTTGTCGGGATAGAGCTCGATGCATTGGCCGCCCGGGTGCTCCAGGCTGTCGATGATGTGGGCCTTGATCTCGAGCAGCCCGAGTTCGAAGACCTGGAACAGCCCCACCGGACCGGCGCCGACGATGACGGCATCGGTCTCGATCGGACCGCCATGCTGGCGGTCGGTGGCGGCGATGGTGGGGGCGAGTTCGCGTTGCATCTTGAGCCCGGGTCCGATCAGCGTTTGAGCTGGTCGAGCTTGTTCTTGCGGTCCTTCCACTCCTCGGCGTCGGGCAGGGCGGGCTTGCGCTTGGTGATGCTGGGCCAGCCCGGCGCGAGTTCGGCATTGAGCTTGACGAAGGCGAGCTGGTCACTCGGCACGTCCTCTTCCGGCAGGATCGCGTTGACCGGGCATTCGGGGATGCAGACCGCGCAGTCGATGCATTCATCGGGGTCGATGACAAGCATGTTCGGCCCCTCGCGGAAGCAGTCGACGGGGCAGACATCGACGCAGTCGGTGTACTTGCAGCGGATGCACGATTCGAGGACGACGTGGGTCATGAAATGGACGCAGGTGGAATGAGGGTCGGCAGGCGGCGGGACGGACGCACTGCGCGTAACCCCTTATTTTACGTTGAGGCGGGGGTGTTTCCGTTTTGCTCGGCGTCAAGGCGCGCTGCCGGCGCGAGGGCGGGTGGAAGGGTTGGCTGAAGGGCTGACGGTAGGGCTGACGGAAGGGCTGACGGTAGCGCGGACGGAAGGGCTGACGCAGCGGCGGGCGGAAGGGCGGACCCCGGGGCGGGGGTGCAGGCGGGCGCGGCGCCGGCGCCGACGACGACGATGGTCGGGCGCCCGGCATGCAGCGTCGCCGCGGCGCCCAGATCGGCCAGGCGGTGCGCGCTCTCCAGGCTGTCGGGCCAGCCGGCGCGCGAGACGACGCTGGCCGGCGTGTCGGCGCTCCAGCCCGCGTGCAGCAGTTCCTGCGCCAGCGCGGCCAGGCGCAGCCCGGCCATGTAGAAGACCTCGGTGTCGGCCTGGCGCTGCAGCTCGTGCGGGCCGGCGCGCGTCATCGCCGTCGCCAGGCTCAGCGTGCGGCCGCTGCCGCGGCGCGTCAGCGGCCGGCGCGCATCGGCCGCCGCGGCCAGCGCCGCGGTGATGCCGGGGACGACTTCGCAGGCGATGCCGGCGGCGGCCAGCGCCTGCAATTCCTCCTCGAGGCGGCCGAAGACGCTCGGGTCGCCGCCCTTCAGGCGCACGACGATGGCGTGGCGGCCGGCCTCGGCGATCAGCATCGCGTCGATCTTCGCCTGGCCCGTGGCGTGGGCGTAGCCGCGCTTGCCGACATCGACCCAGCGCGCCTGCGGCGCGAGCTCGCGCAGCGCCGGGTCGGTCAGCGCATCGTGCAGCACGACCTCGGCGCGCGCCAGCCAGGCGGCGCCGCGCAGCGTGATGAGGTCGGCGGCACCGGGGCCGGCGCCGATGAAGACGACGCGGCCGGCTGTCACGCCAGCGCGGCGCGCACCAGCAGCGCGCCGCTCGTGCGGTGGCTCGCGGGGTCGACGACGATGAGCGCGCCGCCGATGCGGTTCTGCGCGTAGGGCGCCAGCGGCAGCGGCTGCTGCAGCTCGAACGCGACTTCGCCGATGTCGTTGACGGCCAGCGTCTGCGCGTCCTGCGGCTGCAGGCTGTGGATGTCGAGGCGGTGGCGGATCTCGGTCAGCCGTGCCTGCACCCAGCGGTTGCCGTGGCGCAGCAGGTATTTGCGGCCCGGGGTCGCGGCCTCGGTGTCGAGCCAGGCCAGCGTCGCCGTGAAGCGCGGCGCCGCCGTCAGCGCGCCCGGCGTGGCGAGCCAGTCGCCGCGCGAGACGTCGAGCTGGCGGTCGAGGACGACGCCGGCCGACTGCCCGGCCTGGGCGTGCTCGACGACGGCGCCGGCGCGCCGGAGCGCGGCGACGCGGGCGCGCTCGCCGCTCGGGAAGACCTGGACCTCGTCGCCGACCTGCACGCCGCCCAGGGCGATGCGGCCCCAGCACACGCGCGGCTGCTCGCCGGTGCCGCCGCCTGCGCGCGCCACGTACTGCACCGGCAGGCTGAAGCCGCCGCAGTCATGCTCCTGCGTCGTCGGCAGGCCTTCGAGCAGTTGCAGCAGCGACGGGCCGGCGTACCAGTCGGCCGCCAGCGGCGCGGTGACGTTGTCGCCGCGCAGCGCCGACACCGGGACGATGCCGGCCACCGCGATGCCGGCCTCGGCGGCGAAGCGCGTCAGCGCCGCCGACACGGCGGCGTAGGCGGGTGCGGGATCGGCGACGGTGTCGAGCTTGTTGACGGCGAAGACGATGCTCGGCACGCGCAGCAGCTGCGCCAGCAAGGTGTGGCGGCGCGTCTGCGCCAGCAGCTGCAGCGGCTGCTGCGCAAGATCGAGCTTGGTGATGTCGACGAGCACGACGGCGGCGTCGCTGCCCGCCGCCGCGGTGACCATGTTGCGCGTGTACTGCTCATGGCCGGGCGCGTCGGCGATGATGAACTTGCGCTGCGGCGTCGCGAAATAGCGGTAGGCGACATCGATCGTGATGCCCTGTTCGCGCTCGGCCTCGAGGCCGTCGGTGAGCAGGCTCAGGTCGAACTTCGGCCCGCCCTCGGGGTGCGACCGGCCCGCTGCCTTGGCGTGCAGGTGGTCGAGCTGGTCGGCGAGGATGGCGCGGCTGTCGAACAGCAGGCGGCCGATCAGCGTGCTCTTGCCGTCGTCGACGCTGCCCGCGGTGAGGAAGCGCAGCGCGCGGCGGCTGGCGGTGGCGGTCATCAGAAATACCCTTCCTTCTTGCGGCGCTCCATCGAGGCGTCCGAGCTGCGATCGTCCATGCGCGTGGCGCCGCGCTCGCTGACGGTGACGCTGAGCGTCTCGGCGACGATCTCGACCGCATTCGCCGCCTCGCTCTCGACCGGGCAGGTGCAGGTCATGTCGCCGACGGTGCGGAAGCGCACCGGCAGCGTCTCGACCGTCTCGCCCGCCTGCGGGGGCGTCACCGGCGTCACCGGCACGAGCAGGCCCTTGCGGCGCACGACCTCGCGTTCGTGGCGGTAGTACAGGCCGGGCAGCGGGATGTTCTCGCGCGCAATGTAGAGCCAGACGTCGAGCTCGGTCCAGTTGCTGATCGGGAAGCTGCGGAAATGCTCGCCCGGCTTGATGCGCGTGTTGAACAGCGTCCACAGCTCGGGCCGCTGCTCCTTCGGCTGCCATTGGCCGAAGCTGTCGCGGTGGCTGAAGATGCGCTCCTTGGCGCGCGCCTTTTCCTCGTCGCGGCGGGCGCCGCCGATGAGGCAGTCGTAGCGGTGCGCCTCGATCGCCTCGAGCAGCGCGACCGTCTGGTGGCCGTTGCGCGACTCCAGTTCATGTGCCAGCCGCACGGTGCCGCGGCGCATGCTGTCCTCGACGCTGCCGACGACGAGGCGCTCGCCCATCTCGGCGACGCGACGGTCGCGGAACTCGATCACCTCGGGGAAGTTGTGCCCCGTGTCGACATGCAGCAGCGGGAACGGCATCCGGCCGTCGAAATGATTGCCGGCGATGCGGTGCTTGAAGGCCTTCTCGGCCAGCCGCAGCACGACGCAGGAATCCTTGCCGCCCGAGAACAGCAGCGCCGGGCGCTCGAAGCTCGCGGCGACCTCGCGCAGGATGAAGATGGCCTCTTCCTCGAGCGCGTCGAGGTGCTGGTGGTCGAGTCCGGGGAGCAGGTGTTCGATCGAGGTGGGCGCGTTCATGCGGGAATTTCCTGGGCTATGTGCTTGCTCACGTGAAGACCGCATTCCTTGGCGTCTTCCGCTTCCCACCACCATCTGCCGGCGCGGAAGTCCTCGCCCAGCGCGACGGCGCGGGTGCAGGGTTCGCAGCCTATGCTGGGATAGAAGTGATCGTGCAGTTCGTTGTACGGGACGCCGTGCACGTCGATGTAATGCCAGACGTCCTTCCAGCTCCAGTCGACGAGCGGGCTGTATTTGGCGCGCCCGTTCTCATCGAGGCTCTCGGCCGGTACCTCGGCCCGGGCGCCCGACTGCTCGCGGCGCAGGCCGGCGATCCAGGCCGTGCGGCCCTGCAGCGCACGCGCCAGCGGTTCGAGCTTGCGCAGCGCGCAGCAGGCCTTGCGCAGGTCGACGCTCGCGCGCATCGCGAGTTCGCCGTGGCGGGCGACGAAATGGATCACCTGCTCGGGCTGCGGGCGCCAGATTTCGAGCCTCAACCCGTAATGCGCTTCGACGCGCGGGATCAAGTCCAGCGTCTGCGCCGGCAGCGCGCCGGTCTCGAGCGTCGCCAGCGCGATCGGCAGCCGGTGGCGCGCGATCAGGTCGGTGATCACCATGTCCTCGGCGCCCAGGCTGGTCGTGAAGACGACCGTCCCCGGATGCGCGGCCGCGGCGCGGCGCAGCAGCGTCAGCGCCTGTGCGGCGCGGTCGTCGTAGCCCGGGGTCGGGCGGGCGTTGCGTTCGATCGCCGGGTTCATGCGCAGGCTCCTGGCTCGCCCGTGCGC
Organism: Burkholderiales bacterium; assembly: GCA_018971105.1. GTDB lineage: Bacteria > Pseudomonadota > Gammaproteobacteria > Burkholderiales > Burkholderiaceae_C > Rubrivivax. The sequence goes on along the minus strand of JAGWVB010000013.1, from coordinate 2,165 downwards.
TCGGGCGACACGCTCGTGTGGTGGTCGTCGAAATAGCCCAGCGCGCGCTGCGCGCTCTCGACCTTCTGGTCGGCGCGCAGCCGCACGGCATCGAAGCCGCAGCGCCGCAGCAGCGGCAGCATGTCGGCCAGGACCTCGCCGATGGCGCGAATCTCGCCGCGATAGTGCAACCGCCCACGCAGCAGCACGGCCTGCGAGTAGGCGCGGCCGTCGGTCGATTTCGGGAACTGCAGCACGACCGCCGGGTGGCGGTGGATCTCGGCGGCGCGCGCCAGCACGTCGGCGTCGTTGTCCAGCAGCAGGGCGTCGGCGGGCTGTGCGGCCTGGGGGTCTATGAATTCCATCGTCGGCCTCCGGCTCAGGCCACGGCCGCGGTCGAGCGTCCGCCGGCAGCATCGGCGCCCGCGGCATGGCGCAGCGGCTGGCCGCCCGACGGCGCTGCGCGCGGGTGCGCCCATCGGCGATCGGCTTCGGTGTACGGGTCCATGGGCTATTCCTCGCTGGCGGCAGGACGCGGAACGGACCTGCTCGGCTGAGGACCGGACTCTAGGGAAAGCCCTAAATTTCCGGAACTAAAAAGAAGTGACTTACTTATATTCAGAATGACTAAAGACCTGGCTCTCTACAATCATCGCGTGCATCCCGATCCACCAGCCGCCGACCGGCGGCGCGCCCTGCGTGCGATGTCGTCGGCCGGACTCGCCTGCGGGCTGGGTCTGGTGCTTGCCGCCTGCCAGACTGCACCGGTAGCCCCTGCGCCGCCGGTGCCGGAACCGCCCCCGCCACCGCCCCCGCCACCGCGTCCGCCGCCGCGCCCGCCTCGCATCGGCATCGCGCTGGGCGGGGGCGCGGCGCGCGGCTTCGCGCATATCGGCGTCATCCAGGTGCTCGAGGAAGCGGGCATCCAGCCCGCGCTCGTCGCCGGTACCTCGGCCGGCAGCCTCGTGGCGGCGCTCTGGGCTTCGGGCAAGAACGGCCAGGATCTGGGCACGCTGGCACGCACGATGGACGAGGGCGCGATCACCGACTGGTCGTTCCCCGGCCGCGGACTGATCAAGGGCGAGGCGCTGGCGCGCTTCGTGCGCGAGGAGACCGGCGGGCGCCTGATCGAGCAGATGAAGCTGCCGCTGGGCATCGTCGCCACCGACCTCGCCAGCGGCGCGCCCATCCTGTTCCAGCGCGGCGACACCGGCAGCGCGGTGCGCGCCAGCAGCGCCGTGCCGGCGGTGTTCGAGCCGGTGCGCATCGGCAATCGCGAATATGTCGACGGCGGACTGGTCGCGCCGGTGCCGGTGCGCTATGCGCGCCAGATGGGCGCCGAGCTCGTGATCGCGGTCGACATCTCGTCGCCGCCCGACGCCAACGCCACCGGCGACATGTTCAAGCTGCTGCTGCAGACCTTCGCCATCATGAGCCGGAGCATCAACCGCTATGAACTGCGCGGCGCCGATGTGGTGCTGCGCCCGGCGCTGGCGGGCATCTCGAGCGCCGACTTCGCGGCGCGGCTGAGGGCGATCGAGGCCGGGCGCGAGGTGACGCTGCGCCAGTTGCCGCAGATCCGCCAGCGCATCGCTGCGGCCACGCGCTGACCGGCGCCGCTGGCGCTGCGACGGGGCCGTCGGGACAAAAAAAGGGGCCTGATCTTTCGACCAGGCCCTTGAACGTTCCACACAAGACCCAGGGCAATGTCCCTGGCAGCTTGTAGACGCTCGGGTTTCGGAAGAGTTCCCCCCGACTAACCCCTAGCTTGTCAATCAGACGGCCTGGAACTCTCAGGCGGCCTTCTTGCTCTTGGCGGCCGACTGCGTCGCCTTGACCGCGGTGTTGGTCATGGCGGTGAAGTTGGCTTCGGCGACTTCGGTGGCCTGCTTGGCGGCCTTGTGCACGCTTTCGTAGGCGTTGTTGGCGGCGGCGACGGCCGACTTGACGAGCGCGGCGGCGCTTTCGGTGCCGGCGGGCGCGTTCTTGACGGCGTTGTCGACCAGCGCCAGGACCTTCTGCTGGCCTTCGGCCAGGGTCGCCTCGGCGGCCTTCGACACTTCGGCGTTGGTGCCGGCGATGATGTCGTACAGATGACGGCTGTAGGCGGCGGCCTTCTCGGCGGCCGGTTGCAGCAGGCCGGCTTGCAGCGCGAGCAGTTCCTGGGCATCCTTGACGGCCAGCGA
>JAGWVB010000012.1 GCA_018971105.1 Burkholderiales bacterium | reverse complement strand
CGACCCCCTTGAGAGCAAAACGCGTCAAGCTTTTCGAGCGGTGTTCCAAGGCTGTTCCCCCACGCGATTCAGACCGCGCTTCGCATCGAGCCGGCCGCCATCGTTTCGAACCACCGCCGCCGCGGCCCCGGGCAGGACCGCGCAAGCGACGGAAATCGCAACAGTATCAAGCATATAGGAGCGCAAGCTCACGCAGATGCTGACGATCGCGGGCGAAATGCATTGTTTCCGCCTGCAAGGATAGCTGTTGCCGTCCGACAACGGCCGTCAATGCGTGAGCAATATGCGCAGCATGCGGCGCAAGGGCTCGGCCGCGCCCCACAGCAGCTGGTCGCCTATCGTGTAGGCGCCGAGGTAGGTGTCGCCGAGCGCGAGCTTGCGCAGCCGCCCGACCGCGACCTGCATCGTCCCCGTCACCGCGACCGGCGTCAGCCCGCGCACCGTGTCCATGCGGTTGTTGGGCACGTAGCTCACCCAGGGGTTGTCGTTGCGGATCATCTGCTCGATATCGGCCAGCGGGACATCCTGCTTGAGCTTGATCGTCAGCGCCTGGCTGTGGCAGCGCATCGCGCCGACGCGCACGCACAGGCTGTCGATAGTCGTCGCCGGCGTGCCGAAGCCGGGTCCGCGGCCGAGGATCTTGTTCGTCTCGGCGCCGCCCTTCCATTCCTCCAGGCTGGTGCCGTCGCCGCGGTCGCTGTCGATCCAGGGGATCAGGCTGCCGGCCAGCGGCACCATGAAATTCTTCGTCTGCTCTTCCGTGAGCCCGCGCTGGGTCCGCGCGACCTGGCGGTCGATCTCGAGGATCGCGCTGGCCGGGTCGTCGAGCAGCGGCCGCACGGCCGCATTGAGCGTGCCGAACTGGGTCAGCAGCTCGCGCATGTGCTGCGCGCCGCCGCCGCTGGCGGCCTGGTAGGTCGTGGCCGTCATCCATTCGACGAGATCGGCCTTGAACAGCGCGCCGACGCCCATCAGCATGCAGCTGACGGTGCAGTTGCCGCCGATGTAGTCCTTCACGCCCTTGGCCAGCGCGTGGGCGATCACCGGCATGTTCACCGGGTCGAGCACGATGACGGCGTCGTCGTTCATGCGCAGCGTCTTGGCCGCATCGATCCAGTAGCCCTTCCAGCCGGCGGCGCGCAGCGGCGCATGGACGGCCTTCGTGTAATCGCCGCCCTGGCAGGTGATGATGACGTCGCAGCGGCGCAGCGCGGCGAGGTCATGGGCGTCGCACAGCGTCGACTCGTTCTGCGCGAGATCCGCGATCGCTGCCGGCAGCGGGCCGCCGGCATTGCTGGTCGAGAAGAACAGCGGTTCGATGAGCGCGAAATCGCCCTCGGCGCGCATGCGGTCCATCAGCACGGAGCCGACCATGCCGCGCCAGCCGACGAGCCCGACGACGGGGTTGTTCACGTATGCCATTTCAGTCTTGCCTTTGCTCTTGCCTGGACCCCGGTTCTGCCCGGCTCGCATCGCCGGGGTCCAGTAGGTTGGGCGAGACGATCCGAGACGCTAGGTCTTGGTGGTAATCGTTTTGGTCGTGCCGGCCAGGGCGGCGACGACGGCGTCGCCCATCGCGCGCGTGCCGACCTGGGTCGTGCCTGCGCTCCAGATGTCGGCCGTGCGCAGTCCGGCGGACAGCACGGATTGCACCGCCGACTCGATGCGGTCGGCCGCGGCGTTCTGGTTGAGCGTGTAGCGCAGCATCATGGCAACGGACAATATTGTAGCCAGCGGATTGGCGACGCCCTTGCCGGCGATGTCGGGCGCGCTGCCGTGGCTCGGCTCGTAGAGGCCCTTGTTGTCCTTGTCGAGCGAGGCGCTGGGCAGCATGCCGATGCTGCCGGTGAGCATCGCCGCCTCGTCCGAGAGGATGTCGCCGAACATGTTGCCGGTGAACACGACGTCGAAGGCCTTGGGCGCCTTGACGAGCTGCATCGCCGCGTTGTCGACGTACATGTGCTGCAGCTCGACATCGGGATATTGCGCGTGGACCTCGGTGACGACGTCCTTCCAGAACTGGAAGGTCTCGAGCACGTTGGCCTTGTCGACGCTGGTGACCTTCTTGCTGCGCTTGCGCGCGGCCTGGAAGGCGACATGGGCGATGCGCTCGATCTCGGGGCGGCTGTAGCGCATCGTGTCGTACGCCTCCTCGGCACCCGGGAAATGGCCGTCGACGGCCGTGCGGCGGCCGCGCGGCTGGCCGAAATAGATGTCGCCGGTGAGCTCGCGGATGATCAGGATGTCGAGCCCGGCGACGAGTTCGGGCTTCAGGCTGCTGGCATGCGTGAGCTGCGGATAGCACAGCGCGGGGCGGAAATTGGCGAACAGGCCGAGCTGCTTGCGCAGGCCCAGGATGGCCTGCTCGGGGCGCAGCGGGCGCTCGAGCTTGTCGTATTTCCAGTCGCCGACGGCGCCGAAGAGGATGGCGTCGGCGTCGCGTGCGAGCTTCAGCGTCGATTCGGGCAGCGGGTGGCCATGGGCGTCGTAGGCGGCGCCGCCGACGAGCGCGGTCTCGGTCTCGAACTTCAGGTCGAGCGCACCGAGCACGCGCATGGCCTCGGCGACGATCTCGGGGCCGATGCCGTCACCGGGGAGGATGGCGATCTTCATGGGGCTCTCCTCAGCCGATCCGCTGCTGCGCCAGCCAGGGCATGCGCGCCAGCCGTTCGGCCTCGAAGGCGCGGATCTTGTCGGCGTGGCGCAGCGTCAGGCCGATGTCGTCGTACCCGTTGAGCAGGCAGTACTTGCGGAATGGCTCGACCTCGAACGGCAGTTCGCTGCCGTCGGACTTGATCACGACCTGGCGGTGCAGGTCGACCGTCAGGCGGTAGCCCTGGAACGCATGGGTGGCGTCGAACAGCTGCGCCACCTGGCTTGCCGGCAGCACGATGGGCAGGATGCCGTTCTTGGTGCAGTTGTTGAAGAAGATGTCGGCGTAGCTGGGCGCGATCAGCACGCGGAAGCCGTATTGCTCGAGCGCCCAGGGCGCATGCTCGCGGCTCGACCCGCAGCCGAAATTGCTGCGCGCGAGCAGGATCGACGCGCCCTGGTAGCGCGGCTGGTTGAGCACGAAATCGGGATTGGGCTTGCGGCTGGCCGGATCCTGCCCCGGCTCGCCCGGGTCGAGATAGCGCCAGGCGTCGAACAGGTTGGGGCCGAAACCCGAGCGCTTGATCGACTTCAGGAACTGCTTGGGGATGATGGCGTCGGTGTCGACGTTGTCGCGGTCCATCGGCGCGACCAGTCCCTGGTGGATGGTGAAGGCTTGCATGGTCGGTCTCTCCTCAGCCGATGCGACGGACGTCGACGAAATGGCCGTTCAGGGCCGCCGCGGCGGCCATCGCCGGGCTCACGAGATGGGTGCGGCCGCCGGCGCCCTGGCGCCCTTCGAAATTGCGGTTGCTCGTGCTCGCGCAGCGCTCGCCCGGCTCGAGCCGGTCGGCGTTCATCGCCAGGCACATGCTGCAGCCGGGTTCGCGCCAGTCGAATCCGGCCGCCTTGAAGATCTCGTGCAGGCCCTCGGCCTCGGCCTGCGCCTTGACCGGGCCCGAGCCCGGGACGACGAGCGCCGCCTTGATGTTCGATGCGACGCGCGTGCCGGCGCGCTTGACGACGGCGGCGGCCTCGCGCAGGTCCTCGATGCGGCTGTTCGTGCACGAGCCGATGAAGACCTTGTCGAGCCGGATGTCGGTGATGGCCTGGTTCGGCTGCAGGCCCATGTAGGTCAGCGCGCGCTCGATCGCGCCGCGCTTGACGCCATCCTTTTCCTTGTCGGGATCGGGCACGCGGCCATCGACGGCGACGACCATCTCGGGGCTCGTGCCCCAGGTCACCTGGGGCTGGATCTGCGCCGCGTCGAGCTCGACGACGGTGTCGAAATGCGCGCCTTCGTCGCTGTGCAGCGTGCGCCAGAGCGCCACCGCCTGGTCCCATTCGACGCCCCCGACGAAGCGGCCGGTTTGCCTGTCGGTGCCCGGCGCGAAGGGCCGCCCCTTGCAATAGGCCAGCGTCTTGTCGTCGACGGCGACGAGGCCGGCGCGCGCACCGGCCTCGATCGCCATGTTGCAGACCGTCATGCGCCCTTCCATCGACAGGCCGCGGATGGCCGAGCCGGCGAACTCGATCGTGTAGCCGGTGCCGCCGGCGGTGCCGATGCGGCCGATGATCGCGAGCACGACGTCCTTGGCGGTGACGCCGTGGCCGAGTTGGCCCTCGACCTTGACGAGCATGTTCTTCGCCTTCTTGGCCAGCAGCGTCTGCGTCGCCAGCACATGCTCGACCTCGCTCGTGCCGATGCCATGCGCCAGCGCACCGAAGGCGCCATGGGTGCTGGTGTGCGAATCGCCGCAGACGACGGTCATGCCCGGCAGCGTGGCGCCGTTCTCCGGCCCGATGACGTGGACGATGCCCTGGCGCCTGTCGAGGAACGGGAAATACGCCGCCGCGCCGCTGGCGCGGATGTTGTCGTCCAGCGTCGTGATCTGCAATTTGCTGATCGGGTCCGCGATGCCGTCGTAGCCGGCGGCCCAGCCCGTGGTCGGCGTGTTGTGGTCGGCGGTGGCGACGATGCTGCTGACGCGCCAGACCTTGCGCCCGGCCAGCCGCAGGCCCTCGAAGGCCTGCGGGCTCGTCACCTCGTGCACGAGGTGGCGGTCGATGTAGAGCACGGCCGTGCCGTCCTCCTCGGTGTGGACGACATGGTCGTCCCAGAGCTTGTCGTAGAGCGTGCGGGCGGTCATGGGGCGGGCCTTTCAGCGGCGGGGGAGGCGGTGGAATCGGGTGGGCACAGGGCGTCGACAAAACGCTGCACGACGGTGGGCAGCCGCTCCTGCGTGCGCACGGCGAGCAGGTATTCGCGTTCGGCCCAGGGCTCGGCGAGCGCGAGCACGCGGATGGCGAAGATCTGCGCGAAGCGCCGCGCGACGGCGGTCGGCATCACGGCGACGCCGAGCCCGGCCTCGACGAGCTGGGCGATGGCGTCGAAGCCGCGCACCTGCAGCCGCGCCTTGAGCGTGCGGCCGCGACCCTCGGCCTCGGCGCGCATCAGATCGTCGGCGGCGGCGCCATGGTGCAGGCCGACGATGTCGTGGTCCAGCAGTTCCTCGAAACGCAGCGAGCGCCGCCGCGCCAGCGCATGGCCCGCAGGGACGATGACCGAGAGCGTGGCGCGACGGTACGAGCGCAGCGTGAGCCGGCCCTCGAGCAGCGGCGCGACGAAGATGCCGACATCGGCGCGGCCCTCGGCGACGGCGGCCTGGACCTCGGCGCTCGTCAGGTCCTCGAGGCTGATGCGGATCTGGCCATGGGCCTGCGAGAAGGCCGCGAGGTCGGCCGGCAGGCATTCGCTGATCGCGCCCGCATTCGAGGCCACGCGCAGATGGCCCTTGATGCCGCGCGAGAACTCGACGACTTCGCTCTCCAGCGCATGCAGGCTGGCATGCAGCCCGCGCACATGGCGCACGAGCGCACGCCCGGCCTCGGTCGCCTCGACGCCGCGCGCGCGGCGCTCGAACAGCGCGACGCCCAGGCGCGTCTCGAGATCCGACAGGCGCTTGCTCGCCGCCGCCAGCGCGATGTTTTCGCGCTCGGCACCGCGGGTGATGCTGCGGGTGTCGGCGATGGCGAGCACGAGGTTGAGCGTGGTGAGGTCGAAGCGCACTCTAGCCTTCGCGAACGAAGTGGTGTTGCTTCGATTATCAAGCTTGCCTTCGCCGTGCGCGAAGGATGTCGTCAGAGCAGCAGGAGGTTCGCTGCGCTGGCGCCGATCACGGTGCCGATGGCGACCCGGTGATCCAGCGTCACTAGGCAGCCGCGATGAGCAACCGCCAGAGCCAGCAGGTAAATGTCGGTGATCTGGTTGTGGCCGAGGACGCGCGGCCAAGCGATGCGGCCGGTTTCGCGCAGCGAGATGTCGTCGCCCCAGAACTCGTGATCGAGGTCGGCGCAGATCTGGGAAAGTTTGCGCGCGACACGCTCGAATCCGGCGGGGCCCAGGGCACTGTAGCCCGGCAGATTGAGGATGCGCACGACGCCGTTCTCGACCAGCGCGCAGGTGGCGATGCGCAAACCAGGGCGCTCGATGAACGCCAGTGCCTGGGCATGGAAGACATGCGCTTCGTCCAGCAGCGCCACCCAGACGTTGAAGTCCAGCAAATGCCGCAACTACAGGCCTTCCTGGTCCATCAGCGCGCGCACATGTTCGGAAGTGATCACCTCGGCGCGCGCAGGCAGCAGGGCGTACTTCGAACTCGGTTCCGCGGCTACGAGGCCGGGAGCCCGGTTCTGCGCTTGAATGCCCTGCCGCGCCAGCCGCGACACGGCCTCGCCGAGGGATATGCGCTCGCGCTGGGCATGCGCCCGCGCAAACGCAAAAACATCATCGTCGAGTGCCAGGGTCGTGCGCATGCACAAATCCTAGCATCAACGCATCAATTTCGCATCAATGCCGAAAGCCGTACCCACAGCCTCCAACCAAGCAGACGCCGCGGAACCGGCTCCGCCGGGCCGCCAGCGTCGCCCCCCTGGGGGGGAGGCGCCGCAGGCGCTCCGGGGGGGGTGTTAATTCGCGCCCAATTTGACGTTGATGCCCGTAAAGATGCCCAGGTCGTTGGACTTCAGACCCGCGGGCGGCTTGCTGTTGTTGGTGTCGACGACGCCGACGTTCAGGCTCAGCGTGCTGCTCATCGCCACCGCGAGGCTGGCCGTGAACTTGGTCAGCATCGCCTTGTCGCCCGAGACGCCCGGCGTCAGCTCGAGCCGCTGCTTGAACGTCGTCGACGACGACAGCACGTGCGCCGACTCCTCGGCCAGGAAGACGCTGGCGCGCGAGAAGGTTTCCGAGGTCCGGCTGCCGACGGTCTGCAGCTGGCTGTACTTGTCGGTCGAATAGCCGACGCCGCCGTACAGGTTGAACTGGGTGTCCTTGGTGTTGATCACCTTGTAGCCCAGGCCGGCACCGAGCGAGCTGCGCAGCGACAAGTGGGCGATCTTGTCGCCCTCGAAGCCGACCTTGCCGAAGGTGAACAGGTCGGGGCTGAGGTTGTAGTCGTATTCGCCGTAGCCGTTCCACTTGTCGGACGTGGTCGTGCTCACGCCGTTGAGCTTGCTGTGGCCGTAGTTGTAATTGCCGCCGAGGCTGATCTTGTCGATCGTCGTCAGCGCGGCAACATCGCCGTGCACGAGCAGCGCGTCGGACGTCGTGTTGCCCGATTGGGCCGAGAAGGCCGCCCCGGCATCACCGCGCCACAGACCGTCGGTCTTGGGCGGATCGGCCAGCGCGGCGGTGCAGGCGATGCAGGCCGTGGCCAGCAAGGCCAGGCGGGGGATGGTATTTGGTCGCACGGTAGCTCCTGGTACAGATGTAGCGGTCCCGGCCCGATCCGCCTGGGGGCAGCGGACGGCGCCGCAACGACGCAGGGCGCGATTCTGGCTAAGGGTTTGCCATAGGCCCCCAGACCTTCCGGTGGTTCGCAGCTTTAACGCAACGCTTCGATGATCTCGGGGGGCGCCTGTACCAGTTCGATCAGCACGCCTTCGCCGCCGATCGGGAACTCCTCGTTGGCCTTGGGATGGATGAAGCAGATGTCGTGGCCGGCGGCGCCCTGGCGGATGCCGCCGGGCGCGAAGCGCACCCCCTGCGCCGTCATGTATTCGACCGCCCGCGGCAGATCGTCGACCCACAGCCCGACATGGTTCAGCGGCGTGGCATGCACGGCCGGCTTCCTGTCCGGGTCGAGCGGCTGCATCAGGTCGACCTCGACCGCATGGGCGCCCTCGCCGAGCGCGCAGATGTCCTCGTCGACGTTCTCGCGCTCGCTCTGGAAGCTGCTCTTGACCTGGAGTCCGAAGAGGTCGACCCAGAGCGACTTCAGCCGCTGCTTGTCGGGTCCGCCGATGGCGATCTGCTGCACGCCGAGGATGCGGAAGGGCTTGCTGCTGCTCATGGGACGAAACTCAGGATGGGTTGGTCGACGGCCAGGCTCTCGCCCTTCGCGGCGAGGACCTCGGCCACGGTGCCGTCGTGCGCCGCAGTGAGGATGTTCTCCATCTTCATCGCCTCGATCACGGCCAGGCGCTCGCCGGCCTGCACGACCTGCCCCGGCTTGACGGCGATGTCGACGAGCAACCCGGGCATCGGCGAGAGCAGGAAGCGGCTCATGTCGACGGGCGGCTTGAACGGCATCACCGCCAGCAGCTCGGCGGCGCGCGCACTCATCAGCTGGACCTCGATGCGGCGGCCGTTGTGGTCGACCTGCATCCACAGGCCATGGCGCTCGACCTGGGCCGTCACCGGACGGCCGTTGCACAGGCCCTGGCCGCGGATGTCGCCGAAGCGCCAGTCGCTCTCGATGCGGTAGACCTTGCCGCGCACCGTGATGGTGACGCCGCCGTTGGTCGCGATGTGCACCGGCACATGGTCATGCCTGCCCTGCGCGCCGCGCACGACGGCGACGAAATCCTCGCCGATCACGACATGGTGGCCGGCGAGCTGGCCGCTGATGCCGGCGGCGCGGTCGCGGTAGCGGCGGTAGGCCGCGGCGCCGAGCGCGATCAGCAGGTCGGGGTCCTCGTGCACGACGTCCTCGGCGCGGAAGCCCTGCGCGTAATGCTCGGCGATGAAGCCGGTGTTGAAGTCGCCGGCGACGAACTTCGGATGCGCGAGCAGCGCGGCCTGGAAGGGGATGTTGCTGGAGACGCCGCGGATCACGAAGCCGTTGAGCGCCTCGCGCATCCTCGCGATCGCGTCCATGCGGTCGACGCCGTGCACGATGAGCTTGGCGATCATCGAGTCGTAGTACATCGGAATCTCGCCGCCCTCGACGACGCCGGTGTCGACGCGCACGCCGCCGCCGTGCGGCATCGGCCGCGCCGCCTCCATCGTCTGCGGCGGCGGCAGGTAGCGCACGAGGCGGCCGGTCGACGGCAGGAAGCCGCGGAACGGGTCCTCGGCGTTGATGCGGCATTCCATCGCCCAGCCGTCGCGGCGCACATCGGCCTGGGTGATCGTCAGCGGCTCGCCGGCGGCGACCCGGATCATCAGCTCGACGAGGTCGAGCCCGGTGATGCATTCGGTCACCGGATGCTCGACCTGCAGCCGCGTGTTCATCTCGAGGAAATAGAAGCTCTGGTCCTTGCCGACGACGAACTCGACCGTGCCCGCGCTCTGGTACTTCACGGCCTGCGCCAGCGCCACCGCCTGGGCGCCCATCGCGCGCCGCGTCGAGTCGCTGATGAAGGGCGAAGGCGCCTCCTCGATCACCTTCTGATGGCGGCGCTGGATCGAGCATTCGCGCTCGTTGAGGTAGATGACATGGCCGTGGGCGTCGCCGAGGATCTGGATCTCGATGTGGCGCGGCTCCTCGACGTATTTCTCGATGAAGACGCGGTCGTCGCCGAAGCTCGCCTTGGCCTCGTTGCGGCAGGACGTGTAGCCCTCGAAGGCCTCCTTGTCGTTGAAGGCCACGCGCAGGCCCTTGCCGCCGCCGCCGGCGCTGGCCTTGATCATCACCGGGTAGCCGATGCCGCGCGCGATCTCGACGGCCTGCTCGGGCGTCCCGATGGCCTCGTTGTAGCCCGGGATCGTGTTCACGCGCGCCTGGCTGGCGAGCTTCTTCGACGCGATCTTGTCGCCCATCGCCGCGATCGAGTGATGCTTGGGCCCGATGAAGACGATGCCCTCCTCCTCGACACGGCGCGCGAAGGCCTCGTTCTCGCTCAGGAAGCCGTAGCCCGGGTGCACGGCCTCGGCGCCGGTGGCCTTGCAGGCAGCGATGATCTTGTCGGCCAGCAGATAGCTCTCGCGGCTGGGCGGCGGGCCGAGCAGCACCGCTTCGTCGGCGAGCTGCACATGGCGCGCATCGGCGTCGGCCTCGGAATAGACGGCGACGGTCGCGATGCCCATCTTCTGCGCCGTCTTGATGATGCGGCAGGCGATCTCGCCGCGGTTCGCAATGAGGATCTTCTTGAACATGGGGGCCTCTTACAGCGGTATGTTGCCGTGCTTGCGCCAGGGGTTGTCGAGTTTCTTGTCGCGCAACATCGCCAGGCTGCGGCAGATGCGCTTGCGCGTCTCGTGCGGCTGGATCACGTCGTCGATGAAGCCGCGGCTGCCGGCGACGAAGGGGTTGGCGAAGCGGGCCTTGTATTCGGCCTCGCGCGCGGCGAGCTTGGCCGGGTCGCCCTTGTCCTCGCGAAAGATGATCTCGACCGCGCCCTTCGCACCCATGACCGCGATCTCGGCATTTGGCCAGGCGAAATTGACGTCGCCGCGCAGATGCTTGGAGCTCATCACGTCGTAGGCGCCGCCGTAGGCCTTGCGCGTGATCACCGTCACCTTGGGCACGGTGCATTCGGCGTAGGCGTAGAGCAGCTTGGCGCCATGCTTGATGATGCCGCCGTATTCCTGCGCCGTGCCGGGCATGAATCCGGGCACGTCGACGAAGGTCACGACGGGAATGTTGAAGGCGTCGCAGAAGCGCACGAAGCGCGCCGCCTTGATGCTGCTCTTGATGTCGAGGCAGCCGGCCAGCACCATCGGGTTGTTGGCGACGATGCCCACGCTCTGGCCATCGAGCCGCGCGAAGCCGATGACGATATTCTTCGCGTGCTCGCGCTGGATTTCGAAGAAATCGCCGTCGTCGACGACCTTGTAGATCAGCTCCTTGATGTCGTAGGGCTTGTTCGGGTGGTCGGGCACCAGCGTGTCCAGCGAAGGGTCGATGCGATCGGCCGCATCGCCGCTCATGCGCACCGGCGGCTTCTCGCGGTTGTTCAGCGGCAGGTAGTTGAAGAAACGGCGCAGCATCGCGATCGCCTCGACGTCGTTCTCGAACGCGAGATCGGCGACGCCGCTCTTCGTCGTGTGCGCGCTCGCGCCGCCGAGTTCCTCGGCTGTCACCTCCTCGTGGGTCACGGTCTTCACGACCTCGGGGCCGGTGACGAACATGTAGCTGCTGTCCTTCACCATGAAGATGAAGTCGGTCATCGCCGGCGAATACACGGCGCCGCCGGCGCAGGGGCCCATGATCAGGCTGATCTGCGGCACGACGCCGCTGGCCATGACATTGCGCTGGAACACGTCGGCATAGCCGCCGAGCGAGGCCACGCCCTCCTGGATGCGCGCGCCGCCCGAATCGTTGAGGCCGATGACCGGCGCGCCGACCTTCATCGCCTGGTCCATCACCTTGCAGATCTTCTCGGCATGGGCCTCGGACAGCGCGCCGCCGAAGACGGTGAAGTCCTGGCTGAAGACGAAGACGAGACGGCCGTTGATCATGCCGTAGCCGGTGACGACGCCGTCGCCCGGGACCTTGTTGTCGGCCATGCCGAAATCGGCGCAGCGATGCTCGACGAACATGTCCCATTCCTCGAAGCTGCCCTCGTCGAGCAGCAGTTCGAGCCGCTCGCGCGCCGTCAGCTTGCCCTTGGCATGCTGGGCGTCGATGCGCCTGGCGCCGCCGCCCAGCCGCGCCGCGGCGCGCTTCTTTTCCAGTTCTTCGATGATGTCGTGCATGGAGGCCACTCCTCGTTACGGTTCAACTCAATGGGGTCCGAGATCGAGCAGCCGGCGCGCGGCCACCGAGGCGGCCATGCGGCCGGCGCGGACGTCTTCGGTGATGGCGGGCAGCGCCGCGCGCACGGCCGGGTCGTCGCGGAAGCGCCGCCGCAGGCCGGCCTCGATGCGCTCCCACATCCAGGATTCGTCCTGCGCGCGGCGCCGCGAGGCTATCGCGCCGGCCGCCTGCTGGCTGTCGCGGAACGCGGTCACGGCGGCCCAGAATTCGGCGAGGCCGTCGCCCTTGAGCGCGCTCAGCTGCAGCACGGCGGCAGAGCCATGGCCATGCGGACCGAAATAGCGCAGCGCGCTCGTGATCTGCGCCCGCGCCCGCGTCGCCGCCGCCTCGTCGAGGTCGGCCTTGTTGATGACGACGAGGTCGGCCAGCTCCATCACGCCCTTCTTGATCGCCTGCAGGTCGTCGCCCGCGTTGGGCAGCTGCATCAGCACGAACATGTCGCTCATGTGGGCCACCGCCGTCTCGCTCTGGCCGACGCCGACGGTCTCGACGATCACGATGTCGTGGCCCGCGGCCTCGCACACGCGCATCGCCTCGCGCGTCTTGTCCGCCACGCCGCCCAGCGTGCCTGCCGCCGGGCTCGGGCGGATGAAGGCGCGCTCGTGCACCGAGAGCCGCTCCATGCGCGTCTTGTCGCCGAGGATCGAGCCACCGCTCAGGCTCGACGAGGGATCGACGGCGAGCACGGCGACGCGGTGGCCGCGTTCGACGAGGAAGAGGCCCAGCGACTCGATGAAGGTGCTCTTGCCGACCCCGGGCACGCCGCTGATGCCGAGCCGGAACGAGCGCCCGCTGGCCGGCAGCAGCGCGTCGAGCAGCGCGTCGGCGCGCAGCCGATGGTCGATGCGCGTCGATTCGATCAGCGTGATCGCCTTGGCGACGGCGCGCCGCTGCGCCGCGGCATGGCTGCCGGCACCGGTGATCGCGTCGACCAGCGCCTGGTCGGCGGCGGGCAGCGCGGCGCTCATCGCTGCGCCGCCCGCGGGTCGATCCGCGGATCGAAGGTGCCCCGGCCCGGCAGACCGGGCGGGTGGGCCTCGGCGCGCCAGGCCGGCGGCGCCTCGACGGTCGCCCGGTATTCGTCGATGCCGGCGATGCGCTCGTCGTCGATGCGGAAGATCGAGGTCGCGAAACAGGTCGTCGATCCGTGGTCGACGCGCACGAGCGAGAGCACGCGTCCGTCGTCCAGGCGCGAGACTTCGAGCAGATGGGTCGTCCAGCCCTCGGGGTAGCGGGCGTTGACCTCGATATAGGCGCCGGCGCCCTCGTAGCGCTCGCCGCTGGTCCACCAGCGCACCTCGAGGTCGTCGCGCAGCAGCGCGCGCGCGCCGGCCCAGTCGCGCGCCTCGATCGCGGCCCACAGCGCGCGCACGGCGCGGATGCCGGGTCCGCGCGGCATGCGCACGTAATCGACGTCCCATTCGCCTTCGCCGATCTCGACGAAGCCGTGGCTCAGGTAGAAGCCATTCGCCGCGCTGCCCTTGATCGCGCAGAGCTCGATCGGCAGTTGCGCCCGGTCGGCCTCGGTGCAGGCCCATTCGAGCACGCGTCCGCCGATGCCGCGGCGCTGCGCCGGCGGGTCGATGTAGAGGTGGTTCAGCCGCATCACATGCGACAGCCGCTTGAGGACGACGAAGCCGATGCGATGGCCGTCGACGACGATGTGGCGCGTGTGCTCGGGCGCCCAGTTCGCGGCCAGGCGTTCGCGCGCGCGCTCCTCGTCGTAGCGGCCGATCTGCTCGAGGCTGGCGCGCATCGCGCGCAGCCGCAAGGCGAGCAGATCCTCGAAATCGCTCGCCTTCGCGCTCTCGAGCTCGAACGACAGGCCCGGCGCCGAATTCACCCCAGCGCCTTCCTGATCTGTTCGAGCACGTCCTTGGCGCTGACGGGGATCGGCGTGCCCGGCCCGTAGATGCCCTTGACGCCGGCCTCGTAGAGGAAGTCGTAGTCCTGCTGCGGGATCACGCCGCCGACGAAGACGACGATGTCGTCGGCGCCCTGCGCACGCAGCGCCGCGAGGATCGCCGGCACCAGTGTCTTGTGTCCTGCCGCCAGCGTGCTCACGCCGACGGCGTGGACGTCGTTCTCGATCGCCTGGCGCGCGCATTCCTCGGGGGTCTGGAACAGCGGCCCCATGTCGACGTCGAAGCCGAGGTCGGCGAAGGCCGTCGCGACGACCTTGGCGCCGCGGTCGTGGCCGTCCTGGCCGAGCTTGGCGATCATCACGCGCGGGCGCCGGCCCTGCTGCTCGCCGAAGGCGGCTATCTCGCCCTTGAGCTTTTCCCAACCCTCGGCGCTGTCGTAGGCGGCTGCATACACACCGGTCACTTTCTGGATGTCGGCGCGGTGGCGCCCGTAGACCTTTTCGAGCGCGTCGCTGACCTCGCCGACGGTGGCGCGCAGGCGCACCGCCGCGATGCTCAGCGCCAGCAGATTGCCCTGGCCCGACTTCGCGGCATCGGTCAGCGCATCGAGCGCCGCCTGCACGGCAGCACCGTCGCGCGTCGCGCGGATGCGCTGCAGCCGCGCGATCTGGCCTTCGCGCACCTTGTGGTTGTCGACCTCGCGGATCTCGACCGCGTCCTGGCTCTTGAGCTTGTACTTGTTGACACCGACGATGACGTCGCGGCCGGCATCGATGCGCGCCTGCTTCTCGGCCGCGCTGGCCTCGATCTTCAGCTTCGCCCAGCCCGAATCGACGGCCTGGGTCATGCCGCCCATCGCCTGCACCTCCTCGATGATGGACCAGGCCTTGTCGGCCATCTGCTGCGTCAGCGATTCCATCATGTAGCTGCCGGCCCAGGGGTCGATGACGTTCGTGATGTGCGTCTCCTCCTGGATGATGAGCTGGGTGTTGCGGGCGATGCGCGAGCTGAATTCGGTCGGCAGCGCGATCGCCTCGTCGAAGCTGTTCGTGTGCAGGCTCTGGGTGCCGCCGAAGACGGCGGCCATGGCCTCGATCGTCGTGCGCACGACGTTGTTGTACGGGTCCTGCTCGGTCAGGCTCCAGCCGCTGGTCTGGCTGTGCGTGCGCAGCATCAGGCTCTTCGGGTTCTTCGCGCCGAAGCCCTTCATGATCCGGCACCACAGCAGGCGCGCGGCGCGCATCTTCGCGATCTCGAGATAGAAGTTCATCCCGATGGCCCAGAAGAAGCTCAGGCGCCCGGCGAATTCGTCGACGTCGAGACCCTTGGCGAGCGCCGTCTTCACGTATTCGGCGCCGTCGGCGAGCGTGAACGCGAGTTCCAGCGCCTGGTTCGCACCCGCCTCCTGCATGTGATAGCCGGAGATGCTGATCGAGTTGAACTTCGGCATCTTCTGCGCCGTGTACTCGATGATGTCGGCGACGATGCGCATCGACGGCGCCGGCGGGTAGATGTACGTGTTGCGGACCATGAACTCCTTGAGGATGTCGTTCTGGATCGTCCCCGACAGACGCTCCTGCGACACCCCCTGCTCCTCGGCCGCGACGACATAGCCGGCCAGCACCGGCAGCACGGCGCCGTTCATCGTCATGCTCACGCTGACCTTGTCGAGCGGGATGCCGTCGAAGAGGATCTTCATGTCCTCGACCGAATCGATCGCCACGCCCGCCTTGCCGACGTCGCCGGTGACGCGCGGATGGTCGCTGTCGTAGCCGCGGTGGGTGGCGAGGTCGAAGGCCACGCTGACGCCCTGCCCGCCCGCGGCCAGCGCCTGACGGTAGAAGGCATTGCTGTCCTCGGCCGTCGAGAAACCGGCGTATTGGCGGATCGTCCAGGGCCGCACGGCGTACATCGTCGCCTGCGGGCCGCGCAGATAGGGCTCGAAGCCGGGCAACGTGTCGGCATAGGGCGCTGCGGCGAGGTCGGCCGCCGTGTACAGAGGCTTGACGGCGATGCCTTCCGGCGTGTGCCAGTTCAGCGCCGCGATATCGCCGCCGGGCGCCGACTTGGCGGCGGCCTGCGCCCATTGCGCCAGGCTGGCCGGTTTGAATTCATCGCGGGCGCCGTTCATCCCATTTCCCCTTGCATCGTCGTCGACCTGCTATTATGCATAATTATGAATGCAGAATCGATTCCGCATTGACATGCCATCGGCCGCGATGCAAGAGCCTGATCCGCCGGTTTCGGCCCCGCAGACGCTGGCGCCGCGCGCGCTGTACCAGGAGGTGGCCGAGCGGCTGCGTCAGCAGATCTTCGCGCGTCGGCTCGAACCGGGAAGCTGGATCGACGAGATGAAGCTGGCGGCCGAGTACGGCATCAGCCGCACGCCGTTGCGCGAGGCGTTGAAGGTACTCGCCGTCGAAGGGCTGGTGACGATGAAGGTGCGGCGCGGCGCCTATGTCACCGAGATGTCGGGCACCGACGTGCGCCAGGTCTACCACCTGCTGGCGCTGCTCGAGAGCGACGCCGCGGCGGCGGTCGCCGCTGGCGCCGACGCCGCCGGTCGGGCCGAACTCAGGCGCCTGCACGAGCGGCTGGTGGCGCAGGCGCAGCGGCGCGACGAGTACTTCGCGACCAACGAGCAGTTCCACATGCGCCTGCTCGAGATCGCGGGCAACCGCTGGGCGACGCAGATCGTCGCCGACCTGCGCAAGGTCATGAAGCTCAACCGCCACCATTCGCTGTTCAAGCAGGGCCGGCTGGCCGAATCGCTGGCCGAGCATGGCGCGCTGATGCAGGCGATCGAGGCGCATGACGCGGCCGCGGCCGCACGCGTGATGCAGGCCCATTTCGACAACGGCCTGTCGGCGGCGGCCTGAAACGCGCGCGCCGCCCGGAAGCGGTTTCCAAACGAACAAGCCGCCCGAGGGCGGCTTGCAGCAATCCAGAAGACCACCCGCAGGCAGCCCTCCCTTCATGCCACGGCGCGCAAGGCGCCGTCAGATCACTTCTTCATCGCGTCGGCGGCCTTGCCGGCGGCGTCCTTGGCGGCGCCCATGGCATCCTTGGCGGCGCCCATGGCGTCCTTGGCGGCGCCCATGGCGTCGGAAGCGGCAGTCGCGGCGCCGGTGGCGGCCGAGGCGGCAGCGTCGACGGCGGCCGAAGCGGCGTCGGTGGCGGCGCTGGCAGCGTCGGAGGCGGCGCTGGCGGCGGCATCAGCCATCGGGGCGGCGGCAGGGGCCGGGGCAGGGGCGGCGGTGTCGTCCTTCTTGCCGCAAGCGGCGAGGGAGAGAGCGGCGACCAGGGAAGCCAGAACGATCGACTTGTTCATGTGTGTCCTCAGGAGTTTTGGGTCGGGGAACGGAGCTTCTCAAGGGCACTCCTTGCCTATGCTCAGAGACCCATTTCAGGAAGACCTACAAGGCGCCAATGCAAGAACATCCGCGCCTAGCCCATGATTATAGCCTGATCTAGGGGATTCCCTAGAGGCCCAAATTGTCAACCGCGAATGCGCCGACAGAGCGTTGCAAAACGGCATCAATCTCGACCATAGCTACACTTGCAATACGGGTATCGAGCGTAGCCATGCCTCGTCCACCGACAGGGTCGTACAAGCGCACGCAAACGGCCCCATCGCTGAGCAGGAGGGTCGGCAGGTCGCCTGTCCAATCGTCGGGCACCTGGCGACTATCGATGGCATGCGACCAGTCGCGGCGCCAAGCCGTGTAACGCGGCAGCCGGCGCGGCACGGCGTCGTAGGCGCGCGCCAGCATCACCAGGCGCCGCATCGGCAGGCGCAGCCAGGCCGTGAGCGCCGCGAGGAGTTCGCTGTCGTCGAGCGGCCAGGCGGCGAAGTCGACATCGACGCAGACGATGCGCCGCGCCCGCTGCGCCACCGCGGCCGCGAGCCCCCAGCGCAATGCGGCGGCCACCGTGGCCGGGCCGTCGATGACCGGTGGCGCCTCCTGCAGGTTCACGGGACGGGCCGGCGCGCGACGCGCCCCGGCGTGCGCGCGGGGGAATGACCGGGCGCGCTCACGGCGCCGACCCGATGCGCCCAGCCGGCGTCCACCCAACCGGCGAGCGCAGCGGCCGCCTCGGCACTCAGGCGCCGGCAGTCGGCGGCGGTGAGCGCGCGCCGATCGGCCAGGCGCCGCATCAGCGTCGCATCGCGACCACCGGCGCGCAGCGCCTCGCCGTTGATATACAGGTGGCGCTCGTCGTAGACCATGCGCGTGCGCCGGTCCAGGCACAGCGCGTCGCCGCCGGCAACGCGAGCGCCCTCGAACCAGACCTGGGCCTTGGGTTCGCTGAGGATGCTGCCGAGCGCGCGTTCGAGTGCGCCCGGATCGTCGAGCGCATGCCGCAGCGCGGCGCGTGCGAACCCGAGCAGGGCCGGCGGTACGCGCGCCGGCTCGGTCGTGGCCGGCTGCTGCGGATCGCGGTAGAGCCGGCTGCGATCGCCGACATCGAGCTCGTCGGCCAGCCGCAGCAGCAGTTCGCGCGCCAGTTCGACGCGCGCCGGGACGCGGAAGCCGACCGAACAGGTCATGCAATCGCCACCCTCGGCGACGCCATCGTGGCCCCACAGCGGCGGCAGGTAGAGCAGGTCGCCGGGTTCGAGCACCCAGTCGAAGCTGGGCTCGAAGCGCTGCAGCAGCTTCAGCGGTGCGCCCTCGACCCAGCTCGGGTCGGCGACGCGGCCGACGCGCCAGCGCCGCCGCCCCTGGACCTGGATCAGGAACACGTCGTAGGCATCCAGGTGCGGGCCCACGCCGCCGCCCGGGCTGGCCCACGACACCATCAGGTCGTCGAGCCGCGCGTCGGGGATGAAGCGGAACGGCGCCAGCATCGCGTGCGCGGCCTCGAGGTGCAGGTCCAGCCCCTGCACGAGCAAGGTCCAGGCGGCGCGCGAGACCGGCGGCAGCGCACGCCGTGGCAGCGGGCCCTGGCGCACGCGCCAGCGCTCGCCCTCGCGCTCGACGAGGCGCGCTTCGACATCGTCGCGCGCGGCGAGATCGAACAGCGC
Organism: Burkholderiales bacterium; assembly: GCA_018971105.1. Classification (GTDB taxonomy): domain Bacteria; phylum Pseudomonadota; class Gammaproteobacteria; order Burkholderiales; family Burkholderiaceae_C; genus Rubrivivax. The sequence goes on along the minus strand of JAGWVB010000012.1, from coordinate 16,690 downwards.
CGCGCGCGCGACCGGCGGCGCCACGCCGGGCCAGGCCTGACGCACGAGCAGCGGCTTGCGCTGCCAGTGCAGGCGCATGAATCGGGCGGGGCTGAGCCCGCCGAGCAGGGTCAGGGGCGCGTCGACATCCATGGCCGCGATTCTGGCCCAGCGCGGGCGCCGCGCCGTCCCGCGCCGGCTCGCGCCGGGCCCGCTGTGCCATCATTGCCGCCATGCAGATTTCAGCCCCTTGCGTCGTCAGTCTGACCTGGAAACTCACCGACGCGCAGAACCGCCCGATCGACGAACTCGGCGAGCCGGTCGAGTTCTTCTACGGCGGCCACGACCTGCTGGCCAAGGTCGAGGAGGCGCTCGCCGGCCATGCCGCGGGCGCCGAGCTGCAGATCCATCTTGAACCCGAACAGGCCTTCGGCGACTACCGCGCCGAGCTCGTCTGCTTCGAGGACCGCAAGCTGTTCCCCGAACAGCTCGAGGCCGGCATGGCCTTCGAGGGCCTGCCCGCGGGCCACGCCAGCGCCGACATGCCGGCCGACGTGATCTACATCGTGACCGAGATCTACCCCTCGCATGTCGTGCTCGACGGCAACCACCCGCTGGCCGGGCTGGCGCTGCGGCTCGACCTCCAGGTGCGCGACGTGCGCGAAGCGAGCGCCGAGGAGACCGAGTCGGGTACGGTCGGCGCCGGTCCGCTGACGGTGCTGGCCAGCCCGGGCGGCGGCGCGACGCTGCACTGATCCAGGCGATCGTCGCGAGCCCAGCGATCAATCGGGCAGCGGCGGACAGTCCCAGTCCAGCAGCTCGGCCAGGCGGTGCACGACCCAGCCGGCCTCGGCGCGGCTGAGCACCGCCGCGTCGCCGACGAGGGCCCGGTGCATGCGATCGAGCACGTCGGACTCGGTGATGCCGAGTTCCCAGCGCTTCGTCTGCGCCGGCTCGACGAGCATGCAGGCCATGTCCTCGCAGATCTCGTGGCGCGCGGCGATGTGGTCGCGCGTTTCGCTCGGCCGGCTGCGGCCCGCGGGGACGTAAAGCGCGACGAAGGCGGCCGGGATCAGGACCTGGTTCGTGTCGCTCATCGCGCGGCTTCAGGCGCGGCCGGTCGAACCGAAGCCACCCTCGCCGCGCGCCGAGGCCTGGAACGACTCGACGCGCTCGAAACGGGCCTGCACGACCGGCACGATCACCATCTGTGCGATGCGCTCCAGCGGCTGCACCGTGTAGGCCGCCGCACCGCGATTCCAGCAGCTGACCATCAGCGGGCCCTGGTAGTCGCTGTCGATGAGCCCGACGAGATTGCCGAGCACGATGCCGTGCTTGTGGCCCAGGCCCGAGCGCGGCAGCAGCATCGCCGCGAGTCCGGGGTCGCCGATGTGGATCGCCAGGCCGGTCGGGATCAGTTCGGCCTGGCCGGGTTCGAGCCGCAGCGGCGCCGACAGGCAGGCGCGCAGGTCGAGCCCGGCGCTGCCGGCGGTGGCGTAGGCCGGCAGCGCGTCGGCGACGCGCTGGTCCAGCACCTGGACTTGGATCGTGCTCATTTCGGGGACGGCGCGCGCGCCGCGATCTCCCTGACGAGCTGACGCGCCAGCGTCAGCTTGTCGGCATGCGCCAACTCCTGCTCGCCGTCCGCGCCGACCAGCAGCAGCTGGTTGTCGTCCTGGCCGAAGGTGGCCGGCCCGAGATTGCCGACGATCAGCGGTACGCCCTTGCGCAGCCGCTTCGCGCGAGCGTGACGCAGCAGATCATGGCTTTCGGCGGCGAAGCCGACGCACCAGGGCCGCTCGGGCAGGGGCAGCGCGGCGACGGTGGCCAGGATGTCCGGGTTCTCGACCAGATCGAGCTGCGGCACGCGATGGTCGGCGTCCTTCTTGATCTTCGCCTCCACGCTCGTCGCCGGACGCCAGTCGGCGACCGCTGCGGTGGCGACGAAGATCTCGTGCCGCGATGCGAGCGGCAGCACGGCGTCCATCATCTGGCGCGCGCTCTGCACGTCGATGCGATCGACGCCGGCCGGCGTCTCCAGGTGCACCGGCCCGGCGACGAGGGTGACATGGGCGCCGGCTTCGGCCGCGGCGCGTGCGATCGCGAAACCCATCTTGCCGCTCGAATGGTTGGTGATGCCGCGCACCGGGTCGAGCGCCTCGAAGGTCGGACCGGCAGTGATCAGCACCGTGCGCCCGGCCAGCAGCTTGGGCTGGAAATGCGCGATCAGCGCGTCGCGCAACTCGGCCGGCTCGAGCATGCGGCCGTCGCCGACCTCGCCGCAGGCCTGCTCGCCCGCCGCCGGGCCGAGGACGACGGCGCCGTCGGCGGTCAGCGTGGCGACGTTGCGCCGCGTCGCCGGATGGGCCCACATCTCGCGGTTCATCGCCGGCGCGACGAGCAGCGCGCAGCGCGCCAGCGGCCGCGCCAGGCACAGCAGGCTGAGCAGTTCGTCGGCGCGGCCCTGGGCGACGCGGGCGATGAAGTCGGCGCTGGCCGGCGCGACGAGGATGGCGTCGGCCTCGCGGCCGAGGTCGATATGCGCCATGTGGTGCGCCGGGCGCGCATCCCAGGTGCTCGTGTAGACGGGCCGGCCGCTCAGCGCCTGCAGCGTCAGCGGCGTGATGAAGCGTGTCGCCGATTCGGTCATCACGACCTGCACCGTGGCGCCCGACTTCACCAGTTCGCGCGTCAGATCGGCCGCCTTGTAGCAGGCGATGCCGCCGGTGAGCCCGAGGACGACCTGTTTGCCGGCAAGCCCGGGCGGTGCGGAATTCATGGCCAAACTCTAACAGCGGCGCATCGGCGTTCAGGTCTGGCCGTGGCACTTCTTGTACTTGCGGCCGCTGCCGCAGGGGCAGGGGTCGTTGCGGCCCGGCTGCGGCTCGACGCGCCGCGTCGGCGGCCGCGCCGCGAAATCGACCCAGTACAGCCGCAGGTCCTGCACCGCCATGCAGGCCTCGGCGATGAGGTCGTCGCGCGTCGGCACGCGGTCGGGGTAATGGCTGGCGATATGCGCCTGCAGCGCCTCGCTGCCGGCCTCGAGTTCGAGCGCCGCGATCTGGGCGAACGACTGCTCGAACAGCGTGCCCGCCTCCTCGCCCTCGGGTCGTTTCCACAACTCGGGCAGCGCCGCGACGCCGGCGCGGAAACCCTCGGCCCACTCGGCGCCGGTCTGGAAGGACTGCACCATGCCGGCGTCGAGCTTGCCTGCGCCGGCCATGCGCTCGCGCGCCTCCTCGTCCCAGTCGACCATCAGCGGCTCCAGGCGCAGCGCGTCGGGATCGTCGATCAGTTCCTCGGGATCGAGCTGGCTCAGCAGCGAGGCGAGCCGTGGCTGCAGGTGGCGCAGCGCCTGGGCCCGATCGTCGGGGTCGGCGAAGGCGCGGCCGAAGGCCTCGCCGACGAGTTCGTCGACGCAGTCGGCGAGCGCCAGCGGGCGCGGCCCGGCGGCCAGCGCACACAGCAGGCCGTCGACATATTCATAGCCGAGCACGGGGTCGAAACCGGCGAGCCGCTCGCAGATCCGGTCGAAGGCGTCGAGTTCGGCCTCGGTGTTGGTGCGCATGGGAGGGTTTCCTGTCGAATCCGGGATTCAAGCACAGCGCGATTACGATGGCCCGCCATGAGCGAACCCGGCCGCGACGATGCGCCTGCGCTGAACGAGCGCGCCAACGCCTGGCTGGCGCAGGGCCGGCCCGAGGCGGCGATCGCCGACTACGAGCGCGCGCTGGCGCTGCTGCCGCGCCATCCGGTCCTGCTCGCCAACCTCGCCGCGGCGCTGGGCCGTGCCGGTCGCCCCGAGGCGGCGCTGCAGGCCTGCGAAGAGGCGCTGCGAGCCGCGCCCGACCACGACGCGGCCAGGCTGAACCGCGGCATCGCGCTGCTCGACCTGGGCCGGCTCGACGAGGCGCGCCAGGCCTTCGCCGAACTCGTCGCCGCCCGGCCCGACCACGCCGAGGCGCATTGGCGGCTCGCCTGGTGCCTCCTGCTCGCGGGCGATTTCGAACCCGGCTGGCGCGAGTTCGAATGGCGCTGGCGCCGCGCCCTGCCGCCCGGCCGCCTGCGCGCCGAGCCGCGCTGGACCGGCGCCGAGGCACTCGACGGTCGACGGCTGCTGCTGCACGCCGAACAGGGCCTGGGCGACACGCTGCAGTTCTGCCGCTACGCGGCGCTGGCTGCGGCGCGCGGCGCCGAGGTCGTGCTGCAGGTGCAGCCGCCGCTGCTGCCGCTGCTGCAGGATCTGGCTGGGGCGGCCGAGGTCATCGGGCTCGATCGCGAGCCGGAGCGTCCGGTCGACCTCCAATGCCCGCTGCTGAGCCTGCCGCTGGCCTTCGGCACCGGGCTCGCGACGATACCGGCGCCACGCGCCTACCTCGCCGCCGATGCCGCGCGCGTGGCCGCCTGGGCGGCCCGGCTCGGTCCGAAGCGCGCGCCGCGGGTCGGGCTGGTCTGGTCCGGGAGCGCCGCCAACACCGGCGACGCCACGCGCTCGATCGCGCTCGCGACCCTGCTCGCCGCCCTGCCCTCGGGCATCGAATGCCACAGCCTGCAGATGGATGCGCGCGAGGGCGACCTCGAAACGCTGCGCGGCCATTCCGAGCTCGCCTGTTACGGCGCCGAACTGCGCGACTTCGGCGCCACGGCCGCGCTGATGATGCAGATGGACGCCATCGTCGCCGTCGACACCGCGCTCGCCCATCTCGCCGCCGCGCTCGGCCGGCCGACGCAGCTGCTGCTGGCGGCGCTGCCCGACTGGCGCTGGATGCTGGGCCGCGGCGACAGCCCCTGGTACCCGACGCTGCGCCTGCAGCGCCAGCTCAGCGCCGGTCGCTGGGAGGAACCGCTGGCGGCCTTGCGCCGTACGCTGGCGACGCTTTAGGCTTCCGTCGGCCAGCCAATCCGGGCCGGCTGCGGATGCAGCCGCGCCATCGATAGCGCGTCGGTGTAGACGCCGCCGCGCATCGCGTAGGCGCGATGCAGGCCCTCGCGCCGGAAGCCGAAGGACTCGTAGAGCGCGATCGCGCGCAGGTTCTCGGCATCGACGTCGAGCTCGATGCGCAGGATCTGCGCCCAGCCGTCGGCGTAGTCGCACAGCGCCTGCATCAGCGCGCGGCCGACGCCGCGGTGCTGCGCCTCGGGCGCGACGCTGATGCCCAGCAGCGCCGCATGGCGCCGGCGCAGCCGCTGGATCTGGTGCAGGCCGGCGCTGCCGGCAAAGCGGCCGTCGATCTCGGCTACGAGGTTGATCTCGGCCCGGTCGGGCGCCGCCACCTCGGACAGGCGCGCGCGCCACGCCTCCACGCTGGGAAAGGGCAGCTGCAGCAGCCAGGGGTAGACCGCCGCATCGCCCATCGTGCGCGCGTAGTCGGCGGCGTCGTCGGGCCGGGCTCGACGCAGGGTGATGGCGGCGTCGGACATGGCGGTCGCAGCGGAAGTGGGCAGGCCGCGATTCAAGCATGAACCGGGCGTCGATCCAGGAATTGTCACGCGCGCTTCATACGCATCCACAATGATTCCATAGGTAAAGTTGTTTTGCCATTCAATTCCTCTTAGTGTCCGCCACTTGCCGCCGACACCCGCATTCCGCCGCGATCGGGCGGTCCAACAAAGGAAGCCGGAGCCCACACATGAACCGCCGTTCAGCCTGGATGTTCACCCACGTGGCCTGCGCCGCAGCCATCGTCTGCGCCGCGCCGGCATGGGCACAGAACACCACCGCCGCCGTCTCGGGCCGCGTCACCGCAGCCGATGGCAAGCCGGTCGCCGGCGCCGGCGTGACGATCCTGCACGTCGCCTCGGGCACCACGATCCAGACCCAGACCGATGCCGACGGCCGCTATGCCGCGCGCGGCCTGCGCGCCGGCGGCCCCTACACGATCACCGTCAGCAAGGGCGGCGCGACCGACAAGCGCGAGAACGTCGAACTCATCCTCGCCGAGACGCTGGGGCTGAACCTCGTCCTCGGTGCCGGACCGCAGACCATCGTCGTCACCGGCCGCGCCGACGCGGCGACCTTCAACGACAGCAACGTCGGCGCCGGCACCCAGATCGGCAGCCGCGAGCTCGCCGCGCTGCCGTCGATCGCGCGCAACCTGCAGGACTACGCGCGCACCGACCCGCGCCTGTCGCAGACCGACAAGGAACGCGGCGAGATCTCGGCGATGGGCATGAACAGCCGCTACAACACGATCACGATCGACGGCGTCAACATCAGCGACACCTTCGGCCTCGAGGCGAACACGCTGCCCACGGCACGGCAGCCGATCTCGATCGACGCGATCCAGACCGTGCAGGTCAACATCAGCAACTACGACGTGAGCCAGAAGGGCTATGTCGGCGCCAACATCAACGCCGTGACGAAGAGCGGCACCAACGAATTCCACGGCACCGTCTCCTACGTCTTCCGCAACCAGGACTTCGTCGGCCAGCGCTACAACCGCGCCGCCGACAGCTACTACAAGGTCGATCCGTTCGAGGAGACGCTCGAGGGCTTCACGATCGGCGGCCCGATCGTCAAGGACAAGCTGTTCTTCTTCGCCTCGTACGAGGAATCCAAGAGCGATCGCGCCCAGCCGACCTACGGCCCGGTGGGATCCGACCGCACGAACGTCGCCTTCGCGCAGGGCACGATCGACCAGTTGAACCAGATCGCCCAGAACCAATACCACTTCGACCCCGGCGCGCTGTATGCCAACTCGGAACTGACCGTCAAGGATTACCTCCTCAAGCTGGACTGGAACATCAGCGATCGCCATCGCGCCAGCCTGCGCTACACGCGCACCGAACAGGGCGAGACCAACGGCGGCAGCTTCGGCGGCTACAGCCCCACGGCGCTGCAGCTGACCTCGGCCTGGTGGACGCAGAAGAAGACGATCGACACCGTCGTCGGCCAATGGTTCGCCGACTGGACCGACGACTTCTCGACCGAATTCAAGCTCTCGAATCGGAATTACCGGAGCATCCCGAAGAACAACAGCTATCTGCCGGCGATGGCGCTGCGCTTCAGCGGTCCGGCACCGGCGGGCGCACCGGCGGGCGTGAACACCGGCACGCGCTTCCTGAATTTCGGCACCGAGTACGCGCGCCAGTTCAACGTCCTCGACACGAAGACGATCGACGGCTATCTCGGCGCCACCTGGAACCTCGACGACCATGAACTGAAGTTCGGCGGCGATCTCGAACGCAATCAGGTCTACAACGCCTATTTCCAGAACACCTACGGCAATTACACCTTCGGTTGCACCAATGCGAGCGCCGCCCTCACCTACAACAGCCCGCTGCTGCCGGCCAACTTCACCTGCAACGGCGCGACCTACGCGCAGATGGAGGCGGCGGTGCTCGAGAACTTCCAGCGCGGTCGACCGAGTTCGTACCAGATCCAGGTGCCCGTTCCCGGCGGCTCGCTCGACGATGGCATCGCCCGATGGACGCTGACGAACACCGGCCTGTTCGCGCAGGACCATTGGAAAGTGAACAGCCGGCTCTCGCTCACCGGCGGGATACGCTACGACCGCTTGAGCACCGGCCAGCGCCCGGCCTACAACGCCGCCGCGGCCGCGCCGACGGTGGCCGGATCGGTGAACGGCAATCAGGTCGTGCGCGACAGCGGCGGCTTCGGCATGAACAACTCGCAGACCATCGACGGCGCGAGCCTGTTCCAGCCGCGTCTGGGCTTCCACTACGATTTCCAGCCCACGGAAAACAAGCGCAAGATGCAATTGCGCGGCGGTGTGGGCCTGTTCCAGGGCGCGGCGCCGAGCGTCTGGATCTCGAACCCGTATTCGAACACCGGCCTGGCGACGCGCATCGTCGGTTGCGGCACGGGCGGCTTCAGCGCCTGCCCGGTTCAGGACGGCCTGTTCAGCCCCGACCCGAACAACCAGCCGGTCGCACCGTTCGCGAACGTCAACCAGCCGGCGGCCAATGTCGACTTCCTGGCGCCGGGGCTGAGCCAACCGTCGGTCTGGAAGGCGAATCTCGCGTTCGACGCCGAGTTGCCGTGGTGGGGCCTCGTCGCCGGCGCCGAGGTCATCGTCACCAAGGTCAAGTCCGGCATCTTCTACCAATCGCTGAACCTGGGCGGGCCGACGCGCACCGCACCCGATGGTCGCGAGATGTTCTGGACGCCGCAGGCCTACAACCCGGCCTGCTGGCAGACCAGCGGCAGCCTGGTGACCTCGGGCGTCTGCGCCGGTTCGCGCGCCAAGGCGCTCAGCAACCCGGCTTTCAACAACGTGATGCTGGCGACCTCGAACAGCCAGGGCGGCGGATCGGCGTTGACGCTGTCGCTGGGCAATGGCAACGCGCCGGCCTTCGGCTGGCAGGTCGCGTACACCTACACCCGGGCCAAGGAACTGAGCCCGCTGACCTCGTCGGTCTCGACCTCGAACTTCAATTCGCGTGCGATCTACAACCCGAACGAGGCCGTGACCGCCAATTCGGCCTACCTGATCAAGGACAGGCTGACGGCCACGGTCAACTGGAGCCGCGCCTTCGTCTCCAGATACAAGACCAGCATCGGCCTGTTCTACGAAGGTCGGCGCGGCAAGCCCTACAGCTGGACCTACGCCAACGACATGAACGGCGACAGCGTCGCGGGCAACGACCTGATGTACATCCCGAAGGGCCCGCAATCGGGCGAGGTCGTGTTCGCCGGCGACACCGCCGGCAACCATCCCAACGAAGACCGCTTCTGGGCCATCGTCGACGGCATTCCGACCTTGAGCCACGCGCGCGGCGGCGTCGTGCCGCGCGCCGGCACCTTCGCCCCCTGGGTCAACAACTTCGACCTGCGCCTGAGTCAGGAGGTACCCGGATTCACGAGCCAGCACCGGGGCGTGATCTCGCTCGACATCCTCAACGTCGGCAACCTGCTGAACAAGCGCTGGGGCCAGATCAACGAGGTGCCGTTCTCATCATCGGGCGGCATGCGGCGCAGCTTCGTCAACTACGGCGGCATCGACAGCTCGGGGCGCTATGTCTACAACGTCAACAACAGCGTCAACGACTACACGCTGCGCCAGACCAAGGGCGAGAGCCAGTGGGGCATGCAGCTGACCCTGCGCTACGAGTTCTGACCCCCGCGATGCGGCGCGTCGCCTGGGCGGCCGCATCGACTCGACGCGCGCGATCGCCGTCGCGCAGCCCCCCCCATCGCCGCTCGCCGACCCGTTCGCCAGTGCTGCTCGGAAAACTGCGGCCGGTGCACGCCGCATCGCGCCCGGGCACCAGCCCGGGCCTGCTTGTTGTGTCGATGCGACATCCGAAGCCATGGGTCGTCGGAATGTCATCCGCGTTTCAGTCAGTTCAACAATCATGGCGAGTCGGCAAGAGTCTTTGCTGATCGTCCACAAGATCGATAAAGCTGACGCGGACGCGAGGGATGCGAGGGATGCGATGCCGGGTCGATGCACTCGACTCGGCGCTGTTTGCCGCTCCTGGTCGGGCGCCATGGTTGCCGGCGGCGCGGCGGCTGAACGCGGGCTTGTGGCGATGCGAACCCGGGCGCCCGAGACGCAGCGTCCGGCCCCGATCGACCCCCCATGGCCCTCGTTGAAGGAAAACCCGAGATGAACCCGTTCGACTCCGACCGTCCCCGCCCTGCCCGCAGCGCCTGGGCGATGGCGGCAGCCATGCTGGCCGCCGCACCGGCCCTCGCCCAGGCCGCGGGCGACGATGCGATGCCGCACGCGCAACCCGACGCGGTGCGCCTGGGCACGATCACCGTCGTCGGCGACGGCGCCAAGCTCGGCGCCGGCCAGATGCTCAAGGAAGACGCGGTCAAGGGACGCAGCACGGTGACGAAGGCGGCGACCGAGAAGGACCTCGCCACCGACACGCCGTACCAGGCGATGGCGCTGCTGCCCGGCGTCAATACCTACAGCTACGACGCCACCGGCCTGTTCGGCGGCGGCCTGACGGTGCGCGGGTTCAATTCGGACCAGCTCGGATTCACCGTCAACGGCGTGCCGGTCAACGACTCCGGCAACTTCGCGGTCTACCCGCAGGAATACGTCGACCAGGAGAACGTCTGCACCCAGAGCGTGACGCAGGGCAGCCCCGACGTGCAGTCGCCGCATTCGGGCGCCACCGGCGGCAACATCACCGTCAACACCTGCGACCCCGAGGACAAGCGCCGCCTGCGCGTGGCGCAGACCCTGGGCGGACTGCACCTGACCCGCACCTTCCTGCGCGTCGACAGCGGCCGTTTCGCCGACGACAAGGCCAAGGTCTTCCTCAGCTACTCGCATACACAAGCCGACAAGTGGAAGGGCCCGGGCCAGGGCCGCAAGGACCACCTCGACGCCGGTTTCCGCTACGACCTGGGCAGCGGCAGCACGGTGCTGGGCACGCTGCTCTACAACCGCTCGGTCAACAACAACTTCCTGACGCCTTCGCTGGCCCAGCTCAAGGCCAACGGCTATTACTGGGACTATTCATCGAGCTTCACGCCCGGCCATCTGACCCCGGTCAACGGCACGGCGCAGGTCGAGGCAGGGCCGAACCCGGCCTACTACAAGCTGTCGGTGAATCCGTTCGAGAACCTCGTCGCCTCGGTCTCGGGATCGTTCAAGGTCAACGACACGACCTCGGTCAAGGTGCAGCCCTATCTGTGGACCGGCTACGGCACCGGCGGCAATCAGCAGGCCGTGCTGTCCGAGACGGGCTTCCTCAACACGAGCACCGGCAAGCTCGGCGCCGGAGTCGACCTCAACGGCGACGGCGACACGCTGGACAAGATCATCGTCGCGCGCGGCAGCGTCACCAAGACCTCACGCCCCGGCGTCACGGCCGAAGTCGACACGACGCTGGCCAACCACCAGCTCAGTTTCGGCCTCTGGTTCGAGCGCGCCGATCATCGCCAGACGCAGCCGGCGGTCCCGGTCGACGCGAACGGCAATCCCTACGACATCTGGCTGCGCAACGGCCAGATCCTGCGTCCCGACGGCACGCCCTACGAGGGCCGCGACTGGAAGACGATCAGCACCGCCTACCAGGCCTTCGCCGCCGACGAGATCTCGATCCTGGGCGAGCGCGGGTTGATCTCGCTCGGGCTGCGCGCGCCGCATGTGCAGCGCGATGTCACGAATTACGCCAATGAGGGATTCACGACGACTTATCGCCTGAAGGGCGACTTCAACGAGATCCTGCCCCAGATCGGCCTGCGCTTCGCCCTCGACCGCACGCAGCAGGTGTTCGTCAACGTCGGCAAGAACTTCCGTGCGCCGCCGAACTTCGCCTTCACCGGCAGCAACGTCAGGCTCAACACCGCCACCGGGCAGGTCGAGCTGGTGACGGCGACGCGCGCCGAGACCTCGATCATGACCGACCTCGGCTACCGCCTGCAGACAGCGGCGTTCTCGCTCTCGGCCACCGCCTTCAATTCCGATTTCAAGGACCGCCAGGCCAATTCCTACAACCCGGCGACCGACACCAGCACCTACGCCAATGCGGGCCGGGTGAGCAACCATGGCGTCGAATTCGAGATCGGCAGCGCGTCGTTCCGCGGCTTCACCGCCTATGGATCGCTGACGCTGCAGAAGAGCCGGATCCGCGACGACATGACGGTGACCAAGGGCCAGGTCGTCCCGCTCGCGGGCAAGCAGTTCGCGCTCACGCCCGAGCAGATGATCGGCGCCTCGCTGCAGTACACGCGGGGACCGTTCTATGCCGGACTCAAGCTCAAGCGCACCGGCACCCAGTACGCGACGCTGATGAACGACGAGCAGGTGCCCGCCTACACGACGGCCGACCTGAATGCCGGCTATGACTTCGGCCGCGTCGGGATCATGAGCCACACCCAGCTGCGCTTCAACATCGCCAATCTGGGCAATGCGCGCTACCGCAACCCGAGCTCGGGCACGATCGTCAACGCCGTGGCCGTGGGTACGACATCGGCCAGCACGGTGTACTACTACCTCGGCGCGCCGCGCCTGCTCACGCTGACGCTGAGCGCCGACTTCGACTGACGCGGCCGGCGCGCGGAGCCGTCAGAGTCGCTCGGCGACCCAGGCGGCCACCGACGCCAGCGCCTGCGGCAGCGCCGCCGCGTCGCTGCCGCCGGCCATCGCGAGGTCGGGCTTGCCGCCCCCCTTGCCGCCGACCTGCAGCGCGACGAAGTTGACGAGCTCGCCGGCCTTGAGCTTCGCGCCCGGCCGCGCGAGCAGGTCGGCGCTGACGCCGGCCGCGAGCTGGACCTTGGCGCCCTCGACGGCGGCGAGCACGATGGCCGCCGTCTTGAGCTTGTCCTTCAGCTTGTCCATCGTTTCGCGCAAGGCCTTGGCATCGGCGCCCTGCAGCGTCGCCGCCAGCACCTTGACGCCGCCGACATCGACGGCCTGCGCCAGCAGCTCGTCGCCCTGGGCCGAGGCGAGCCGGCCCTTGAGCGCCGTCATTTCCTTGTCCAGCGCTCGCAGCTGGTCCTGCAGCGCGTGCACGCGCGCCGGCACCTCGGCCGCCGTCGCCTTCAGCGATCCGGCCAGCGCGCCGACCATCGATTCCAGCTCCTGCAGATAGGCCAGCGCGCCCGCGCCGGTGACGGCCTCGACGCGGCGGATGCCGGCGGCGACGCCGCTCTCGGCCACGATCTTGAACAGCCCGATGTCGCCGGTGCGCCCGACATGGGTGCCGCCGCACAGTTCGCGGCTGCTGCCGATGTCGAGCACGCGCACCTCGTCGCCGTATTTCTCGCCGAACAGCATCATCGCGCCGGTCTTCTGCGCCGCGTCGATCGACATCACGCGCGCGCGCGTCTCGGTGTTGGCCAGCACCTCGGCGTTGACGAGCGCCTCGACGCGCGCCGTCTGCGCCTCGGTCATCGGCGCGCCATGGGCGAAGTCGAAGCGCGTGCGCTCGGCGTTGACGAGCGAGCCCTTCTGCTGCACATGGGCGCCGAGCACCTCGCGCAGCGCCTTGTGCATCAGGTGCGTCGCGCTGTGGTTGCGCATCGTGCGCGCGCGGCGCTCGGCATCGACGCGGGCGACGATCGCGTCGCCGACCTCGACCTCGCCCTCGACGATGCGGCCCTGCTGGCCATGGACGCTGGCCTGGATCTTGATGGTGTCGTCGACGACGACGCGGGCGCGCGCATTGCGCAGCTCGCCGCCGTCGCCGGCCTGGCCGCCGCTCTCGGCATAGAACGGCGTGTGGTCGAGCACGATCACGACATCGTCGCCGGCCCGCGCGCGCGCCACCGAACAGCCGTCGACGTAGATCGCCGTCACCTTGCTGTGCTCGCAGACGAGATGCTCGTAGCCGTGGAAGGCCGTCGCGTCGCCGCTGTAGTCGAGCCCGGCGGCCATCTTGAACTTCGCCGATGCGCGCGCCTGTTCGCGCTGCTGGTTCATCGCCGCGTTGAAGCCGGCCTCGTCGACGCCGACGCCGCGCTCGCGGCAGACATCGGCCGTGAGGTCGAGCGGGAAGCCGAAGGTGTCGTGGAGCTTGAAGGCCGTCGCGCCGTCGATCTGCTTCACGCCTCCGGCGAGCGCCGCCTCGAGGATCTCCATGCCGTTGGCGATGGTCTGGAAGAAGCGTTCCTCCTCCTGCTTGAGCACCTCGGTCGCGCGCGCCATGTCGCGCCGCAGTTCGGGGTAGGCGTCGCCCATCTCGACCGCCAGCGGCGCCACCAGCGTGTAGAAGAAGGGCTTGCGCGCGCCGAGCTTGTAGCCGTGGCGGATCGCACGCCGCGCGATGCGGCGCAGCACGTAGCCGCGGCCCTCGTTGCCGGGCATCACGCCGTCGACGATCGTGAAGGTGCAGGCGCGGATATGGTCGGCGATGACCTTCAGCGACGGCGAGGCGCCGTCGCACCCGGCGCCGGCAGCGTAATCGACGGCGTTCTTCGCCGCCGCGAGCAGGCGCACGAAGAGGTCGATCTCGTAATTGCTGTGCACATGCTGGAGCACGGCCGCCAGGCGCTCGAGCCCCATGCCGGTGTCGACGCTGGGCTTGGGCAGCGCATGCATCACACCGCCCTCGGTGCGATTGAACTGCATGAAGACGTTGTTCCAGATCTCGATGTAGCGGTCGCCGTCCTGCCCGGGCGATCCCGGCGGGCCGCCGGCGACCTCGGGGCCATGGTCGTAGAAGATCTCGCTGCAGGGGCCGCAGGGCCCCGTGTCGCCCATCATCCAGAAGTTGTCGCTGGCGTAGCGCGCGCCCTTGTTGTCGCCGATGCGCACGATGCGCTCGGCCGGCAGGCCGATCTCCTTGAGCCAGATGTCGTAGGCCTCGTCGTCCTCGGCGTAGACGGTGGCCCAGAGCTTGTCGGCGGGCAGCTTGAAATGCACCGTCAGCAGTTCCCAGGCGTATTTCAGCGCGTCGCGCTTGAAATAGTCGCCGAAGCTGAAGTTGCCCAGCATCTCGAAGAAGGTGTGGTGGCGCGCCGTGTAGCCGACGTTGTCGAGATCGTTGTGCTTGCCGCCGGCGCGGATGCATTTCTGGCTCGTCGCGGCGCGCGTGTAGCTGCGCTTGTCGAAGCCCAGGAACACGTCCTTGAACTGGTTCATGCCGGCGTTGGTGAACAGCAGCGTCGGGTCGTCGCCGGGCACGACCGGGCTCGATGGGACCACCGTGTGGCCCTTGGACTCGAAGAACTGCAGGAACGTGGAGCGGATTTCGGAAGCATTCATGCGCCGGTTCTCGGGCTGGGCACGGCGCGCCGGGGGCTCGCAAGTGCTTGATTTTGGCTTGGTTTTGCCGGACCTTCGATTATAGGACGGGGCCGCTCGGCGGCTCTATCATGGGCGGCTCCGCCACCACCTGCATCGCCTCCCGCCATGGACAGCACCAAGTCACCCCTGGCCACCCTGGCCGACCCCGGTCTGCTCAAGACCGACGGACTGATCAACGGCGCCTGGGTCGCCGGCAACCAGGGCCGCTACGCCGTCAACGATCCGGCCACCGGGCTCGAACTGGCCCAGGTCGCCAACCTCGGCCCCGTCGACGCCGCGGCGGCGCTGTCGGCGGCCGAGAAGGCCTGGCCAGCCTGGCGCGGCCGCACCGCGAAGGAACGCGCCGCCGTCATGATGAAGTGGTTCGCGCTGCTGCTCCAGCATGCCGACGACCTGGCCCGCATCATGACCGCCGAGCAGGGCAAGCCGCTGGCCGAGGCCAAGGGCGAGGTCAGCTACGGCGCCAGCTTCATCGAATGGTTCGCCGAGGAGGCACGCCGCGTCTACGGCGAGACGATCGCCACCACCGACAACAACAAGCGCTTCCTCGTCATCAAGCAGCCGGTCGGCGTCTGCGCGGCGATCACGCCGTGGAACTTCCCGATCGCCATGATCACGCGCAAGGTCGCGCCGGCGCTGGCCGCCGGCTGCCC
Organism: Burkholderiales bacterium; assembly: GCA_018971105.1. Taxonomy (GTDB): domain Bacteria; phylum Pseudomonadota; class Gammaproteobacteria; order Burkholderiales; family Burkholderiaceae_C; genus Rubrivivax. The sequence goes on along the minus strand of JAGWVB010000012.1, from coordinate 1,383 downwards.
GGTCGTCATCAAGCCGGCCGAGCAGACGCCGCTGTCGGCGCTGGCGGTGGCCGAATTGGCGCTGCGCGCCGGCATGCCCTCGGGCGTGCTCAATGTGCTGTGCGCCGACGCCGCGAATTCGATCGAGATCGGCAAGGTGCTGTGCAGCTCGGACGTCGTGCGCCACCTCAGCTTCACCGGCTCGACCGAGGTCGGCCGCATCCTGATGCGCCAATGCGCGCCGACGATCAAGAAGCTCGGGCTCGAGCTCGGCGGCAACGCGCCCTTCATCGTCTTCGACGACGCCGACCTCGATTCGGCCGTCGAGGGCGCGATGGCGAGCAAGTACCGCAACGCCGGCCAGACCTGCGTCTGCGCCAACCGGCTGTATGTGCAGGACGGCATCTACGACCGTTTCGTCGAGCGTCTGGCGCAGGCCGTGGGCAACCTGAAAATCGGCAGCGGCTTCGATGAAGGCGTGAATCTGGGCCCGCTGATCGACGATCAGGCGCTGGCCAAGGTCGAGAAGCACATCAGCGACGCTACCTCCAAGGGCGCGCGCATGGTGGTGGGCGGCAAGCGGGTGGAGACCGGCCCCAATGCCGGACGGTTCTTCCAGGCCACCGTACTGGCCGATGTGACGAGCGACATGCTGTGCGCCAGAGAGGAAACCTTCGGCCCGGTGGCGCCGGTGTTCCGCTTCAAAACCGAAGCCGAGGCCATCGCCGCGGCCAACGCCACCGAATTCGGCCTGGCCGCCTACTTCTTCAGCCGCGACGTCGGCCGCATCTTCCGCGTGGCCGAGGAACTCGAATACGGCATGGTGGGCATCAACACCGGCCTGATGTCCAACGAAGTCGCCCCCTTCGGCGGCGTAAAACAGTCTGGCCTGGGCCGCGAAGGCTCGCATCACGGCATCGACGAATATGTCGAAATGAAATATCTCTGCTTGGGGAATTTGAACAAGTAATCCAGAGACTTTGCCTCATCAAAAAACCATTCAAAATAAGGCCCACGCCGAATATTTTCGGGTGGGCTTTTTTTCGCGATTTCCCGCACCGAAGGCAGGCACATAGCATGATTTACTCGCCGGAGTATTTAACTTGATGTGACTTTTTGTGTCATTTAGTACAAATTCTCAAAGACTTTTACCAAATTATGCCAATCATCAGGGTTTCCACTGGCGTTGAACCCTTGAGCGCCCAGGGTGCGTTGCAGCAAAATGCAAGCGCTCTAGAGGATAAAGCTCATGCCGAACACGACCATTTTGCGCGCAGAGGGACTGAGTAAACAGTTTTCCGGATTTGCCGCAGTTCAGAATGTCAATCTGCAGGTTAACGAAGGCGCCATTCACGCGCTCGTCGGCCCCAACGGCGCCGGAAAAACCACCTGCTTCAATTTATT
>JAGWVB010000236.1 GCA_018971105.1 Burkholderiales bacterium | reverse complement strand
GCGCGGCACGGCGCGGCGGCGCGGGCTTGGACATCAGGCCGGCCGCTCCAGCCAGCCGCCGCTGAAGCCGGCGCGCTCGAGGCCGCGCCGCAGCGGCGCGCAGCGCCGCATGTCGGACCAGACCCGCTCGTTGCGGTAATTCCCCATCATCAACAGGATAGGCCCTTGATCGATGCCGAGATAGTCGTTGGCGACCCAGCCGAAGCCGGGTTCGACATGGCCCCAGGAAAGCCTGACGTCGCGCGCGACGAAGCTCGGGTTGAAGGCATCGACGAAGCCGTAGCGCTGGTAGATCACCTCGCCATAGCGGCGGTGCATCTCGAGCGCGGCCGGGATCACGATCTCGGGCGCGAACGGCAGCGATCCGAGCGCCGCCGTGGGCGCGATCGTGCCGTCGTCGGTCGTGTGCGCCATCCCGGCGCCGCGCGCCGCGTAGGCGAGAAAGCCGCGCTCGCGCCCGCGGCGGTCGGCGACGAAGGTCGTCGCCGGGCCGTCGCAGGCCGTCAGGCCCCAGACCTCGGCGCCGTAGCCGACCCAGGCCTTGGGGTTGGCGATCGCGTAGGCGCGCTGGGCATAGGTGGCGCGGCGCGAATTCTCGAAATAGTCGATGCCGTGCGCGCGCATCGTCGCATCCTGGAGGCCGCGGAAGTCGATCCAGGCATGCGAATACTGATGGCCGAACAGCGGCGCGAAATTCAGGAATTCGTAGCCCATGAAGCGGCCCCATTCGGGGCCGTAGGTCGCGCTCCAGGCCGGCCAGGCGCCGGCGTCGACGGCGTGGGTCGGCGAGCCGAGCGCGAGCAGGATCACCAGCATGGCCTCGTTGTAGCCCTGCCAGTCGTGCCGGATGGCGCCATGTTCGGGCGTCCAGCCCATGCTGATGTGCTGGCCGCGCACCTGGGCCCAGCGCCAGTCGACACGGCGGTAGATCGTCTCGGCGGCGGCGCGGATCTCGGCCTCGTCGTCGTGCGCCCCGTCGAAATAGGCCTGCGCGTGCAGCACGCCGGCCAGCAGCAGCGCGGTGTCCACCGTCGAGAGTTCGCAGCGCGCGGCGCGCAAGCCGGTGCGCATGTCGAGGAAATGGTAGAAGAAGCCGCGGTAGCCGCTCACGCCCCGCGCCTGCGGCCCCTGCGGCGCGTCGCGCAGGAAGCGCAGCGTCGTCAGGGTGCGCGCGCGCGCCTGGCCGCGGCTGATGTAGCCGCGGTCGACGCCGACGATATAGGCGCTGAGCCCGAAGCCTATCGACGCGATGCTTGCCGGCGCGGGGTGGGGGTAGCGGTCGGGCACCAGGCCGTTGCCGGCATTCGTCGTGAACCAGAAGAACTCGAAGGTGCGGCGCTCGAGGTCGTCGAACAGCGCCGGCAGCGGCGGCGGCGGCGCCGGCCAGGGCGGCGGCCGCACCGGAGCCGCCGCGCGCGAGAGGGCCTGCGCGACGCCGTTGTCGCGCACGCGCAGGCCCTGCGGCCCGACGCAGGCGGCCAGCGGTGCGAGCAGCGCACCGCCGCCCCACCCGAGCAGGCCGCGCCGCGTGATCGGGTCCATCGGGCGCGCTGCCAACACCGGGCCTCAGAAGGCGTAGCGCAGCGAGAGCTTGACGGTGCGCGTCGGTCCCTGCAGGCCGCTCGGGACGCCCAGGTGGGCGTTGTCGCCGCCGAGGTAGTTGGCCGGCGTCGCCGTCGGTCCGCCGGCCCAGCCGTCGTAGCCGGCGTTGTTGATGGTGTTGAACAGGTTCAGGATGTCCGCGCGCAGGATGACATGGCCGAAACCGGTGGCGATCGCCTTGGACAGCGCGAAGTCCACCTGCCTGAATGCACTGGCCTGGCCCTTGACGTAGACGCATTGGCTCCAGCCGCCGGCGCAATCGGTGATCTGGTAGGGCAGCCCGGAGCCGAGCGTGAGCTTGCCCGCGACCTGGATGCCCCAGGGCAGCAGGCGATCGCTGACGCCGGTGGCGACGAGGCGCTGGCGCTCGACGTTGACGTCGGGGTGGAAGCCGTTGTACGGCTTGCCCTGCGTCCAGCTGAAGATGTCGTCGTTCCAGTTGCCCTGCGTCGTCTGGCCGTCGCTGTAGGTGTAGGTCGCGGCCACGCCCCAGCCCGAGGCCCTCGTGTAGGGCTTTTCCAGCTTCAGGTAGACGCTCTGGGTCCTGGTCTCGACGACGAAGTCGCCGAGCACCAGATTGCCGAAGCCGAGCACCGAGCCCCAGAGCGGGTCGATCGGGCTCTGCGTGCCCCAGCCGCCCTGCGGGTCGCGGTTGCCGTTGAACCAGACGAACTGGTTGTGCCCGCGCACCGAGGTGGCGCCGATCTCGCCGTTCCAGGCCCCGAATCCCTGCCGCAGACCCAGGCTGAACTGGTCCGAATACGGCATCTTGTGGTTGTTCTTGATCAGGAAGGTGTCGCCGGTGTTCGGGGTCGAGTTGTGATAGACCTCGTCCAGCGCGTGATTGGCGTTGGCGCGGTCGTAGGCGCGGCCGAACCCGCCGAACACGACGCGGCTGCGGTCGCCCACCAGGTCATAGGAGAAACCCAGGCGCGGCGCCAGCGCGCCGGTGAAATCCTTGCGGTTCGAGCCGTTGCTGAGGTAGTCGTAGATGTTGACGCCGCCCTTGGCCAGCGACTGGGCGTAGGTCTGTCCGGCCGGCGCCCCGGCGCGCGGGTCCTGGATCGAGAACATCGCCACGCGGTCGCCCGGCGTGACGTACTTGTCGTCGAGCATGTTGGTCTCGTAATCCCAGCGCATGCCCAGGTTCAGCTCGAGCTGCTTGCTCACGTCCCAGTCGTCCTGGAAATACATCCCGAACATGGTGTCCTTGTAATTCAGCTGCACCGCCGGGATCGCGCGCGTGATCATGCAGGAGGCCGTGTTCGTCGGCGTGTCGCCGGGGGCCGGGGCGGCGCTCGTGCAGTTGCCGCTCGAGGCGTCGTAGTAGGGCTGGCCGGTCTGGTTGTCGATGATCGCCGTCACCGTGTCGACGCTCTGCGAGGTGCCCGAGAGGTTGAAGGTCGCGGCCTTGACCTTGACCCCGCCCTTCATCGTGTGGCCCGTGAGCCCGGTGTAGGTCAGGTCGTCCTGCAGCAGCGGGGCGCTCTGCTTGCGGTCCTGGGCATCGGGCGAGCCGCCGGTGTACAGCACGTCCTGGGCCGGGAAGGTGTTCGTGGACGAATACTGGTATTTGATGAACGGCGTGTTCGAGCTCGAATGCGGATGCCATTCGTAGCTCTCGTAGCCCACGTTCAGTTCGTTGAGGAAGGTGTCGCCCGAATACGAATGCTTGACGTTGAGGCGGGTCTCGTCGTTGGTGCGGTTCTTGATGTTGCCCGCCACGCTGAGGTTGGTGCTCTCCGGAAAGGCCTTGTCGGACTCGGCCCGCACGCGGGCGGTGAACTCGAGGTGCTGGCGCTCGTCCGGGTCGACATCGACCTTGCCGAAGAACAGCTGTTCCTTGAAGTCGCTCGGCACCGAGCCCTGTTGCGCGAGCAGGCCCGGGACGATGCCGGCATGGGGCAGGTTGCTCGCGTTCTGCGCCAGCACCGAGCGCGAGCTGCCGATGTCCTTGGCTTCGACGGCGACGAAGAAATGGGCGACGTCCCGCTTGATCGGCCCGCCCAGGCTGAAGCCGTACTGCGTCTGCGTCGACGGCACGATGGGCTGGCCCGAGGCCTTGAGCTGCTGCTGCGCCGGCGTCAACGCGGTCCAGCTGCTGCTGCCGCGGTCGATCCAGACATCGCCGTGGAAATGGTTCGTGCCCGACTTCGTCACCGCCACGATCGCGGTGCTCGAGACCTGGTCGAATTCGGCCTTGTAATTGGAGCTGAGGACCTGGTATTCGGCGATCGCCGATTGCTGGATCGGATTGCCGCGCGTCGAGTCGCCCCCCGAGACGCCGCCGCGCAGGATGTAGTTCTTCTGGCTCACGCCGTCGATGAAGACGTTGATGTCGTCGGTGTTCTGCGCGCCGCCGCGCAGATAGGCCTGGCCCGAAGCCGGATCGACGTCGAAGCGCACGCCCGGCGCGATGTCGGCGTAGGACAGGAAGTTGCGGCTGTTCTGCGGCAGCGCCTGCATCATCTTCGGATCGACGTTGGTGGCCACCTCCGAGGTCCGGCGATCGCTCGTGTTGGCGCCGACGACGGTGATCGTCTGCGTCGCTGCGGTGCTCGCGATCAGGCTCGCGTCGAGGTCCAGGGTCTGGCCGATGAGCACGGTCAGCGTCTCGACGCGCGGCTTGTAGCCGGGGGCGGCGATCTCGATCCGGTAATGGCCCGGCACGAGCCCGACGAGCACATAGCTGCCGTCGGCGCGGCTCGTCGTGCGCGTCGTCTGTCCGGTCGCGGTGTTGACGGCGGTGACGGTGGCGCCGGCGCGCGCTGTCGCGCCCGCGCTCACCGACCCGCGCACGGTGGCGCTGCTGAGCTGGGCCAGCGCGGGCAGCGTGAAACTCAGGACGGCTGCGGCCGCGAGGGCGCGCAGCGGAAGGCGGGAAACTTGTCTCATGGTCGGCCTCTTTTGTGGATGAGCTCTGGGTCCAGGGGAATGCAGCGTCCGACCCCGGGTGCGGGGCGTCGTTGCGGCGCGGAAGCGGCGGGCCCCGGCTAGGCGGGCCCGCCCGGTGGGGAAGTCGATGCGCGCACGACGAGGTCGGCGCGCAGCGTCTGGTGCAGCGCATTCGCCTGCGCCGGTTCCTCGATCGCCGAAGCCAGGCGCTCGAGCGCGAGGCCGCCGAGTTCGGTGATGCGCGAGCGCACCGTCGTCAGCGGCGGGCTGACGTAGCGGCTGATCGGGATGTCGTCGAAACCGGCCAGGGCGATGTCGCGCGGCACCTGCAGACCGGCCTCGTTGAGCGCCGAGAGGCAGCCGATCGCCATCGCGTCGTTGGCGGCGAAGATCGCCGTCGGCCGCTGCGTCAGCGCGATCACCTGGCTGCCGGTGCGCGACCCCGATTCCTGCGTGAAATCGCCCTGCAGCACCTGCTCGTAGCTGCCCGGCAGCAGTTCGGCGAGCGCGGCGCGGTAGCCGGCGAGCCGCTCCTGCGCCTCGAAATTGCTCTCCGGCCCGGCGATGAAGGCGATGCTGCGGTGGCCGCGCTCGACGAGGTGGCGCACCATCGCATGGGCGCCGCCGTGGTTGTCGACGGCGAACGAGGCATGGCGGCCGTCGGCCAGCCGCGTGTTCATCAGCACGGCCGGCAGGTCGCCCGAGATGTTGCCCCAGAGGAAATCGGCGCTGACATGGGGCGACATCACGAGCAGCCCGTCGACGCGCCCGTTCATCGCGCGCAGCGCGGCGGCGGCCTCGGTCGCGTCGCCGTGCGAGCTCGAGACCAGCAGATGCAGGCCGCGCGCGCGTGCCGCGAGGTCGATGCCGCGGATCAGCTCGGAGAAATACTCGCCGTGCAGGTCGGGCAGCAGCGCGCCGATGGTGTGCGTGCGCCGCGTGATCATGCTCTGCGCCGTCGACGACGGCACGAAGCGCAGCTCGGCGACGACGCCCAGCACATGGGCCCGCGTCTGCTCGGTGACGTTGCTGTGGCCGTTCAGGGTGCGCGACACCGTCGCCACCGAGACGCCGGCCACGCGTGCGACATCCTTGATCGTGACGGCCATGGCGGGGTCCGGCTCAGGGTTCGGCGTCGAGCGCGCCGCCCTGCGACGCGATGACCGAGGCGTAGAAGGCGGCGCTGTCCTTGGGCGTGCGCTGCTGCGTCTCGAAATCGACATGGACGATGCCGAAGCGCTTCGAATAGCCCAAGGACCATTCCAGGTTGTCCATCAGCGACCAGGCGAAATAGCCGCGCAGGTCGACGCCCCGCGCCATCGCGTCGTGGATGGCGCGCAGGTGGGCGCGGTAATAGTCGACGCGCAGCGGGTCGTTGACGCGGCCGTGGAAGGCGCGCGGCGGGTCGAAGAAGGCGGCGCCGTTCTCGGTCACGTATTGCGGGATGTCGCCGTACTGGCGCTTGACCCACAGCAGCGTGTCGGTCAGGCCCTGCGGATAGACCTCCCAGCCGGTCTCGGTGTAGGTGGCCGATTTCTGGCGCACCGGCGCCGCCTTCAGCGGCCACTGGCCCTCGTCGTGGCGCACGACGTTGCGCGTGTAGTAGTTGATGCCGAGGAAATCGATCTTCTGGCCGATGAGCTCGAAATCGGCGCGCGGCCATTCAGGCCAGGCCTCGCCGAAGATCTCGCGCAGCTCGGCCGGGTAGTCGCCCTTGAACACCGGGTCCAGGTACTGGCGGTTCATGTAGGCCTCGGCGCGCCGCGCCGCGGCGAGGTCGGCCGGCTGCTGCGAGGCCGGGTACTTGGGCTCGATGTTGACGACGAGGCCGATCTCGTGCGCGCCCAGCGCGCGGTAGGCCTGCACGGCCTTGCCATGCGAGCGCATCAGGTGGTGCGAGGCGATCGGGGCCTCGTAGCGGTTGCGGTGGCCGGGCGCGAGCGCGCCGTGCAGGTAGCCGCCATCGGTGACGACCCAGGGCTCGTTGAGCGTGGCCCAGAGCTTGACGCGATCGTCCAGGCGCTTGAAGACGACGCCGGCGTAATCGGCGAACCAGTCGGCGACGTCCGGATTGAGCCAGCCGCCGCGGTCGTCGAGCGCGGCCGGCAGGTCCCAGTGGTAGAGCGTGGCCATGGGCTGGATGCCGTGCGCGAGCAGGGTTTCGACGAGGCGCTCGTAGAACGCGAGCCCGGCCTCGTTGACGCGCCCGCGGCCCTCGGGCAGCACGCGCGACCAGGCGATGCTGAAGCGGTAGGCCTTGAGGCCGAGCCGAGCCATCATCGCGACGTCGTCGGCCATGCGCCGGTAGTGATCGCAGGCCACGTCGCCGGTGTCGCCGCCGATGGTCAGGCCCGGGGTATGCACGAAACGTTCCCAGATACTGGGGCCGGCGCCGTCGGCCAGCGGCGAGCCTTCGATTTGATAGGCCGAAGTCGCGGTGCCCCAGAGAAAATGCTCCGGGAAAGTCGTGTCGTGC
>JAGWVB010000235.1 GCA_018971105.1 Burkholderiales bacterium | reverse complement strand
CGGCGGGGCGGTCGTCAACGCATTGAGCTGGTTCCACGCCGGCCAGGGCCTGGCGGTGCAACCGCGCTGGCCCGGCGGCCGGCGGCCAGTGACGCTGCAGCTGCGCTTCGACGCCGCCGCGGTCGATGCCGACGCGGCCGGCGCACTGCCGGCCCAGCGCCGCCTGCAGGCCAGCACGACGCTGCTGCTGCCGCTGGGGCGCTGGACGACCTTCGCGTCGACCGGCGCGGCGCGGCCGGCGCAGGCGGGCCAGACCTGGTCGACAGCCGCCGCGCCGGCCGACGCGCCGCAGGCGCTGCAGCTGCGCGTGCGGCTGCCCGCCGGCGCGATCGAATTCGAACCGGTGCCGCGTTGAAGCGACCGCAGGGCCCGGACCCGTCCCACGAAGCCGGAAGGCGAACCGCGATGCATCCACCGTCCATCCCCGAACGCGCCGCCGCGCTGCCCGCCATCGACGCCGCGGCGCAGGCGCTCGAAGCGCAGGTCATCGCCTGGCGGCGCGACCTGCACCAGCATCCCGAGCTCGGCAACCGCGAGTTCCGCACCGCGGCGCTGGTCGCCGAGCATCTGCGCCGCATCGGCTGCGACGAGGTGCAGACCGGCGTCGCCCACACCGGCGTCGTCGGCCTGCTCAAGGGCGGGCGGCCGGGTCCGGTGGTCGCGCTGCGCGCCGACATGGACGCGCTGCCGGTGACCGAGGAGGTCGAGCTGCCGTTCGCGTCGCGCGAGCGCTCGACCTGGAACGGCGAGCCGGTGGGCGTGATGCACGCCTGCGGCCACGACTGCCATGTCGCGATCCTGATGGGCGTGGCGCAGATCCTCGCCGGCCTGCGCGCCGAGCTGCCGGGCACGGTGAAGTTCATCTTCCAGCCCGCCGAGGAGATGCCGCCCGAGGGCGAGGAGGGCGGCGCGCAGCTGATGATCGAGCAGGGCGTGTTGAGCAACCCGACGCCGCAGGCGATCTTCGGCCTGCATGTCAGCTCGCGCCTGCCGGCGCGCGTGATCGGCTACCGGCCCGGGCCGGCGATGGCGAGCTCGGACAAGTTCAGGATCACCGTCCACGGCAAGCAGACCCATGGCGCGCAGCCCTGGATGGGGGTCGACCCCATCGTCACCGCGGCGCAGGTCGTGCTGGGGCTGCAGACGGTGGTCAGCCGCGGCGTCGACATCACGCGCGAGCCGGCGGTGGTGACGGTGGGCGCGATCCGCGGCGGCGTGCGCGAGAACATCATCCCCGACAGCGTCGAGATGCGCGGCACGATCCGCAGCTTCGACGAGGCCATGCGCGACGACATCCACGAGCGCGTGACGACGCTGGCCGAGTCGATCGCGCGCGGCTCGCGCGCCGGCTGCACCGTCTGCATCACCAAGAACTACCCGGTGACGGTGAACGACCCGGCGCTGACCGAGCGCATGCTGCCGACGCTCGCGCGGGTGGCTGCGACGGGCACCGAAGGCGGCCTCGAGCTCGTCCACAAGATCACCGGGGCCGAGGATTTCTCGTTCTTCCAGCGCCTGCTGCCCGGGCTGTTCATCTTCGTCGGCGTGACGCCGCCCGGGATCGACCCGGCGCGCGCCTATTCGAACCATTCGCCGCGCTTCTTCGTCGACGAGAGCGGGCTGCTGGTGGGCGTGCGCGCGCTCGCGCATCTCGCGGCCGATTTCCTCGCCGCGGCGCGATGAGCCGGGCGCCCGCCGCGACCGCCCTCGTCTATTCGACCGAGGGCGGCCGCATGTGCCCGCACTGCCGCGCGCCGCTGGCCGGTTGCCGCTGCCGCGAGATCGCCGCCGCCGCGGCGCGTGCGGCCGGCGACGGCGTCGTGCGCGTCGGCCGTGAATCCAAGGGCCGCGGCGGCAAGGCCGTGACCCTGGTGCGCGGCCTGCCGCTGGCCGGTGCCGAACTCGAGGCGCTGGCCAGGCAGCTGCGCAGCGCCTGCGGCGCCGGCGGCACGGTCAAGGACGGCACGGTCGAGGTCCAGGGCGACCACCGCGACCGCGTCGTCGCCTGGCTGGCGCAGCAGCGGCCGGACTGGGTCGTGAAGCGCGTCGGATGAAGCCACTCTCCCAGGATCACACCATGCACGATGGCAGCGACGAGGCCCTGCACGAACCCCGGCTCTGGCGCGACCAGGGCTGGACCGCGCGCGTCGTCAAGAACAACGACGACGAGGGCTGGGCGGTGGAGATGTTCAAGCGCGGCCAGAGCGAGCCGGCGCTGGTCGGCCCCTGGACCATGGGGCGCGACAAGAAGAACCCGAAGCCGCTCGATGCGGCGGCGTTCAACACGCTGGTGAAGACGGCGTCCGAGGTGCTGCGGCGCCACGAGCAGCAGCTGCAGGCGCTGCTGCACAAGGACCTCCACGTGAATGCCGCGGGCGGGCGCATCAAGGTCACGCTGGACATCGTCGCCGACGAGGACGATCCCCATGCGCTGCTGGCGGCGCTGGATGCCGATGGCGCCGAGCTGGCGCGCGTGCGCGTCGGCGCCGGTTTCAAGCTCGGCCCGGCCAGCGCCGAGGCCTGGATCGCGAGCGGCTACGCGCGGCCGCCCTGAGGTGGCGCCGCGCCGGCGCCACGCCGCGCGCCGGCCTTCAGCGGGTTCGCGTCACCTTGTGCAGGTGGCGCGGCTGATCGGGGTCCAGCCCGCGGGCGCGCGCCAGCGCCTCGACCATGGCGTAGAAACTCTGGATCGCGGCGATCGGGTCGAGGTCGGCATGGCCCGCCGGCGTCAGCTGCAGTGCGCTGCCGGGCGTGCCGGACGGCGCGGCCACGAGGACGCGCGCGCCCCGTTCGCGCATCTGGCGCGCGAGCAGGAGCAGCCCGGGCTGCGCCGGGCCGCGGGGTGCGAACACGAGCATCGGGAAACCCGCTTCGACGAGCGCCATCGGACCATGCTGGACCTCGGCGCCCGAATAGGCCTCGGCCTGGATGCCGCAGACCTCCTTCAACTTGAGCGCGGCTTCCATCGCCACCGCCAGCCCGATGCCGCGTCCGATCACGTAGAGGCGGTCGCTGTCCCGCAGCGCCTCCACGCCCGCATGCCAGTCCTGCAGCCGCGCCCGGTCCAGCGCCTGCGGCAGCTCGGCCAGCGCGGCGCCGAATTCGAGATCCTGTTTCCAGGACGCCGTCAAGGCGGCGCCGGCGGCGAGCTGGCAGATGAAGCTCTTCGTCGCCGCGACGCTGCGCTCGGCGCCCGCGTGCAGGCCGATGCAGCGCTGCGCGGCGCGGGCCAGCGGCGAGGCGGTGTCGTTCACGAAGGCCACCGTGCGCGCTCCCTGGCGGCCCAGATATTCGATCGGCGCCACCAGATCCGGGCTCTGGCCCGATTGCGAGTAGGCCAGCGCCGTCAGCCCGTCGCATACCAGCGCGCTCTGGTAGAGCGTGATCAGCGACATCGGCAGCGAGGTCACGAGCCGCCCGATGCGCGCCATCACCAGATAGGCCAGGTACAGCGCCGCATGGTCCGAGCTGCCGCGCGCCACCGTCAGCAGCGACGACGGCGGCTGCGCGCGCAGTTCGGCGCCGAGCTCGGCCAGGGCGCCGGCCTCGGCCGCGAGCAGGCGCGCGACGGCGGCCGGGGCCTGGTCCGCCTCCTGGCGCATCGTCGAATCGGGGCTGGGCGTCATCCGGACTCCTGTGGTGGGCGCCCGTGGCGGCCGCGGCAACGGCGGTGGCGCCCTCGATGCGCGGCCCATTGTGCTTCGACGCGGCCTGCGCGCGCCACGGGCCGCGCGGCGCCGGCGCCGCTCAAGCGCCGGCCCCGGGCCTGCGCACGAAGCAGCCCTCGATCTGCTCCAGCGTGCGCCCCCGCGTCTCGGGCAGCAGGAAGGCCGCGACGAGGAAATACACCGCGCTGCAGCCGGCCCAGAAGAAGAACATCGAGGCATAGCCATGGCGCCCGACCACGGGCAGGAACAGCGCCGCGATGGCGGTGGAGACGAACTGGTTGATCAGCAGCGCGATGCTCATGCCGTTGGAGCGGATGCGCGTGGGCATCAGCTCCGACAAGGCGAGCCAGACGCACACGCCCGGCCCGACGGCGAAGAAGGCCACCATGCCGAACAGGCTCAGCCCCACCCACCAGCCATGGCGCTCGTCGGGGACCGGGCCGATCATCGCGTGCCGGATGCGCAGCGCCGCCGTGGCCGCCGCGGCCGGGTCGGCGTACGGGTTCAGGTGCAGGCGGCGGAAGAACGCGCCGATGACGGTATCGGGCTGCACGACATCGCCGCGCTCGATGTGGATCGCGGCCTGCCCCGGCTCGTCGCTGCGGCGGCTCAGCACATCGGTGAACGGGCCGTAGCCGAAACTGATCCTGAGCTGCTGCGCCGCATCGGCGTCCAGGCCCAGCGCGCGCAGCAGCCCGGCATCGACGCGCAGGTCCAGGGCGTCGTGGCGCACCCGGGCCTGGATGGCGGCGGCGACGTCGCGGCGGCCGACCTCGGCCTGGTGGAACAGCAGGCCGGCCAGCAGCAGCGAGACCACGATGCCGCCGCTGCCCAGCATGAGCAGGAACTTGCGCCCCTTGCGATCGACCAGCAGCAGGGCCACGATCGTCATCGCGGCGTTGAGGACCTTGATCGCCACGTCGGCCTGGTTGGCCAGCGCCCCCGGCAGGCCGGCCTCGTTGAGGATGTTGACGAGATAGGCCAGCACCGAGTTGATGCCGGTGGCCTGGGTGCAGGCGAGGATCGCGCAGGCCAGCGCGAAGGGCAGCACATAGCGGCGGCTCCACAGCGGCTCGGCGCCGGCGCGCTCGGCAGGCGCCGTGCCGGCGCGGTGCATCGCGCCCATTTCGAGCTCGGCCTCGGCGGGCGTGCGCGTGCGCAGCAGCGCCTGGCGCGCGGCTTGCGCGAGCCCGCGTGCATGGAGCCAGCGCGGCGATTCGGGCAGCGCCAGCGCGCCCAGCGTGAACAGCAGGCCCGGTGTCAGGCAGGACCAGAAGATGCTGCGCCAGGCCCGGTCCTGGGCGCTGAACAAGGCGCTGCGCTGGGCGGCCAGATCGCCGAGCCGGCGTGCCGCCTGGGTCGCGGCCTCGACATCGCGCGCCTGCACGAGGCCGATGAGCGCCGCCACCACGAGCCCGATCGTCAGCAGCAGCTGGAACATCGCCGTGCCGCGGCCGCGGTTGCGGGCGCTCAGGCATTCGGCCAGGTACAGCGGCACGACGACGCCGACGAGGCCGCCGCTGATGCCCTGCAGCAGCCGTCCGAGCAGCAGCGGCGTGTAGCCGTCGGCGAGCGCGATCACCGGGATGCTGAGCGTGAACAGCGCGCCCGCGGCCACCATCGACGCGCGGCGGCCGATCCAGTCGGCGAGCGCGCCCGCGAACAGCGAGGACAGCACGCTGCCGAGCAGCACCGCGGCCACGATGTAGCCGAGCTGCTGCGCGCTGAGCTTCCAGGCCTGCGAGGCGGTCGATTCGAGATACGGCAAGGCGCCCGCGATGATGCCGACATCGATGCCGTAGAGCAGGCCGCCCAGCCCGGCGATGAGCAGCAGGTAGCGCATGGTCCAGCGGGCGCGGGTCGTCGGGGCGGCGGTCATCGGCGGTGTCCTTGTGCAGGCGCGGGCGGCGCGCCCGGCTGTTCCAGTTCGGTGCAAGGCGTGGCCGCGCCGCGCACCGCGATTCGAGTCGTTCCCGGCCGGCGGCGTGGCACGGGCGCTAGCGATCGAGCAGCAGGATGGCGTCGCCGACCGCGCGTTCGCCGCCCGCATCCGACGGCAGGTTGACGAGCCGGCCTCGGACCACCGCGGTGGTGGAGCCGCCGCCGTCGAGTCCCATCGCGTCCTGGGCGCCGAGCCGCATCATCACGCGCCGCACCTCGTCTATCGTCAGCCCGACGCTGCCCGGGCCGGCCTGGGCCGACGGGGCGTCGAACTCGCGCCCGTCGACCGTCAGCAGGTAGATCAGCCCGCGGCCGGTGATGCCGACGGCGGTGCGCGGATTGCGCCGCCGATACCAGTCGTGGAAGCCGGTCACGGCGGCGTCGGAACTGTGGCGGTCGATGCGCCAGCCCTCCGCGGCTCCGTCATGCACCGGCCGCCCGTCCGCGACCAGCAGCGGGCCGCCGTTGACGGCATACAGCCCGGGGTCGCGCGAGGGGCCGAAGCGCAGGTCCAGCCGTGCCGTCCCGTTGCGGCGCAGCTTGGCGATGAGCGCCTGCCGCCGCGTGCCGGTGGCCACCAGGCGGTAGGCGCAGGGCCGCGGCGCGCCGGCGCTCCGGGTCAGGCGGCCGTCGCAACCGACGCGCGCCACCACGGCATCCGGCGCCGGCGCGTCCAGCGCCTCGTCGGCGCGTATCGCGACCAGGTCGTCGGCGACGCGGCAGGTGTGGTCGTGCTCGGGACGGGCCGCCTGCGGGTGTGTCAGCGAGCCGCAGTTGGGGATCAGGCCGGGGCGGCGGTTGAGCCCGTCCAGCACGGTGCGCGTCCCGTCGCCCCAGCGGATCTGCGGCAGGGCGGGCAACTGCCGGCGGATCGCCATCGAGGCGGGTGTGCCGTCCTCGACCACGAGGTAGGGCCGCGCCGCGACGGGCTCGCGTCGCCACTCGCCCTGGATCACCGATATCCCCGCCGGCGAACCGACGTAGCCGGCGCGCGCATCGGTGACGAAGAAGCCGGCGTTCACGCCCGCCACGGCGTGCGCGGCGCGCGCCATTCGCGAGACCCGAGTCGCGCCGGGAGCCGATCGAACGACGATCCGGCCGCGGTATCGGCGCGGGTCCACGACCAGCAGGTGCACGTCCCAGGGGCCCGCCTTCCAGTCCGGGTCCGCCATCCGGTTGACGACGTGCAAGCTGCAGGCGGCCCGCGCCGCCAGGCGGCGTGCCTGCGGCGCGGTCGCGAAACGACCGCCGCTCGCAATCCAGTAGGGCAGGCGTGCCGGCGCCGAAGCCGCGTAGCGGCGGATGGCGGGCGTCAGTCCCAAGCCGGCGAGACACCGTTCGACGGGCGCGAGGCGCGCGCGCTCGAACGTCGCGTCCGAAGCCAGGGCCCAGC
>JAGWVB010000234.1 GCA_018971105.1 Burkholderiales bacterium | reverse complement strand
GGACAACGCGCGCCAGGCCGACCTCGCGCGCCGGCGCAAGCTCGCCGAAGACGAGGCCGCCGCGATCCGCGCCATGATGTCGCGCCCCAAGGGCCCGCTCGTCGCGAAGAAGCCCGAGGAGCCCAAGCCCGATCCGGCCAAGGAAGCGATCAAGGGCACGATCCACAAGCCCACGGCCAAGCCGGGAGCGCCGGCCACGACCGCGGCCACCGCCGCCAAGCCGGGCGACAAGAAGCAGGTCAAGAGCGAGAAGCTGTCTTCGAGCTGGGCCGACGACGCCGCGAAGAAGCGCGCCGCGCTCAAGACCCGGGGCGACTCCGGTGGCCGCGCCGGCTGGCGCGCTCCGCGCGGCGGCGCCCGCCGCGGCGAACGCGGCGACAGCGGCAACGGCTTCAGCGCGCCTTCGGACCAGCAGGTCTACGAAGTGCACGTGCCGGAGACGATCAGCGTCGCCGACCTCGCGCACAAGATGTCGGTCAAGGCGAGCGAGGTGATCAAGCAGCTGATGAAGCTGGGCCAGATGGTCACGATCAACCAGCAGCTCGACCAGGAGACGGCAATGATCGTCGTCGAGGAGATGGGCCACAAGGCGCTGGCCGCCAAGCTCGACGACCCGGAGGCCTTCACCGAGGAGGAGACCGCCCTGCACGACGCCGCCGAGCAGCGGGCGCGGGCGCCGGTGGTGACCGTGATGGGCCACGTCGACCACGGCAAGACCAGCCTGCTCGACCACATCCGGCGTGCCCGCGTGGCCGCCGGCGAGGCGGGCGGCATCACCCAGCACATCGGGGCCTACCACGTGGAGACGCCGCGCGGGATGATCACGTTCCTGGACACCCCGGGCCACGCCGCGTTCACCGCGATGCGCGCCCGCGGAGCGCAGGCCACCGACCTCGTGATCCTGGTCGTGGCCGCCGACGACGGCGTGATGCCGCAGACCAAGGAGGCGATCGCGCACGCCAAGGCGGCCAAGGTGCCGATCGTGGTCGCGATCAACAAGATCGACAAGCCCGACGCGAATCTCGAGCGCGTGCGCAGCGAGCTCGTCGCCGAGGGCGTCGTGCCCGAGGAATTCGGCGGCGATGCGCCCTTCGTGCCGGTCTCGGCCAAGGTCGGCACCGGCGTCGACGCGCTGCTCGAGCAGGTGCTGCTGCAGGCCGAGGTGCTGGAGCTGAAGGCACCGAAGGACGCCGCGGCCAAGGGCCTGGTGATCGAGGCCCGCCTCGACAAGGGCCGCGGCCCGGTCGCCACGGTGCTGATCCAGAGCGGCACGCTCAACAAGGGCGATGTCGTGCTCGCCGGCAGCAGCTTCGGCCGCGTGCGGGCGATGCTGGACGAGGACGGCAAGGCCATCGAATCGGCCGGTCCTTCCATGCCGGTCGAGATCCAGGGCCTGACCGAGGTGCCGCAGGCCGGCGACGAGTTCATGGTGCTCAACGACGAGCGCCGTGCGCGCGAGATCGCCACCTTCCGCCAGGGCAAGTACCGCGAGGTCAACCTGAACCGGCGCCAGGCGGCCAAGCTCGAGGGCATGTTCGAGAACATGGGCGAGGGCGCGGCGCAGACGCTGTCGCTGATCGTCAAGGCCGATGTCCAGGGCTCGCAGGAGGCGCTGGCGCAGAGCCTGCTCAAGCTCAGCACGCCCGAGGTCAAGGTGCAGATCGTGCACGCGGCCGTGGGCGGCATCAGCGAGAGCGACGTCAACCTCGCGATCGCGTCCAAGGCCATCATCATCGGCTTCAACACGCGCGCCGATGCCGGCGCGCGCAAGCTGGCCGAGGGCAACGGCGTCGACATCAAGTACTACAACATCATCTACGACGCGGTCGACGAGATCAAGGCGGCGATGGGCGGCATGCTGGCGCCCGAACAGCGCGAGGAAGTCATCGGCACGGCCGAGATCCGCACCGTGTTCGTCGCGAGCAAGATCGGCACCGTCGCCGGCTGCATGATCACCGCCGGCCAGGTCATCCGCAACGCGCGCTTCCGCCTGCTGCGCGAGAACGTCGTGATCTACACCGGCGAGATCGAGTCGGTGAAGCGCCTCAAGGACGACGTGCGCGAGGTCAAGGAAGGCTTCGAGTGCGGCATCAAGCTCAAGAACTACAACGACATCAAGGAAGGTGATCAGTTGGAGTTCTTCGAAGTCAAGGAAGTCGCCCGGACGTTGTAAGCCCCCACGCTCCCTCCGGTCGCTGCCCCCCGGGGGGGCTCATGCAGCGGACCGCCGGAGCCGGATCCGCGCATGGGCTTGACGCCTACGGGAGCCCCGCTGCGGCGGGGTTCGTCGTTTGCAGGAGAAAGCCATGCGACACAAGAAAGCCGTTCCCAACCGCAGCTACCGCGTCGCGGACCAGATCCAGCGCGATGTCGCGCTGCTGATCCGCGACCTCAAGGATCCGCGCATCGGCATGGTGACGATCAACAGCGTCGAGGTCACGCCCGACTACGCCCATGCGCAGGTGTATTTCTCGGTCCTCGTCGGCGACGCCGCCGAGTGCGAGACGGCGCTCAACGAGGCCGCCGGCTTCCTGCGCAACAGCCTGTTCAAGAAGCTCGCCATCCACACCGTGCCGACGCTGCATTTCCACTTCGACAAGACGACCGAGCGCGCCGCCGACCTCTCGGCCTTGATCGCGCGCGCGAATTCGGTACGGGCAAAAGAATGATCCCCCCCGAAGCGGCATCGCCGCCTCCCCCCCAGGGGGGCAGCGCCAGCGGCCCGGCAAAGCCGGTTCCGCGGCGTTCGCCTGGAACTCCCCGGCAGCCGCGCAGAGCCCTGCATGGCGTGCTGCTGCTCGACAAGCCGCTGGGCTGGACGAGCAACGACGCCTTGCAGAAGTGCAAGGGACTGCTGCGCGCCGAAAAGGGCGGCCACACCGGCACGCTCGACCCGCTTGCAACGGGGCTGCTGCCGCTGTGCTTCGGCGCCGCGACCAAGTTCTCGCAGGCCAGCCTGGACGCCGACAAGCGCTACCGCGCGACGCTCTGGCTGGGCCGGCGCACGAGCACCGGTGACGGCGAGGGCGAGGTGCTCGAGGAGCGGCCCGTCGCGCTCGACCGCGCGGCGATCGACGCCGCCTGTGCGCGCTTCGTCGGCGCCGTCGACCAGCTGCCGCCGATGCATTCGGCGCTCAAGCATGAGGGCAAGGCGCTGTACGAATACGCGCGTGCCGGCGTCGAGATCGAGCGCGAGTCGCGCCGCGTGACGATTCATCGCATCGACATCGTCGAGTGGCACGATGCCAACCTCGTGATCGACGTCGTCTGCAGCAAGGGCACCTACATCCGGACCCTGGCCGAGGACATCGGCGCGGCCCTGGGTTGCGGCGCCTGCCTGAGCGCGCTGCGGCGCACCGGCAGCGGAGAGCTCGACCTCGCGCAGGCGGTGACGATCGAGGCGCTGGCCGCGATGACCGAGCCCGAACGCGAGGCGCTGCTGCTGCCGCCCGACCGCCTCGTCGCCGCCTGGCCCGAAGTCCGCTTGCCCGACGACGAGGCCGGGCGCTTCCTCTGCGGCCTGCGGCGCCGCGTCGCGCTCGCCGATGCCACGGCCGTGCGCGTCTACGCGCAGGCCACCCAGGCCTTCCTGGGCACGGCCCATATCACCGCGGGCGAGCTGATCGCCGACCGCCTGCTGAATCCGATCGAAATCCAGGGAACCCCATGAGCCACGCCGCCATCCGCAACATCGCCATCATCGCCCACGTCGACCACGGCAAGACGACCCTGGTCGACCAGCTGCTGCGCCAGAGCGGCACCTTCCGCGAGAACGAGAAGGTCGCCGAGCGCGTGATGGACAGCAACGACATCGAGCGCGAGCGCGGCATCACGATCCTGGCCAAGAACTGCGCCGTCGAGTGGAAGGGCACCCACATCAACATCGTCGACACCCCCGGCCACGCCGACTTCGGCGGCGAGGTCGAGCGCGCGCTGTCGATGGTCGACGGCGTCGTGCTGCTGATCGACGCCCAGGAAGGGCCGATGCCCCAGACGCGCTTCGTGACCAAGAAGGCGCTGGCGCTGGGCCTCAAGCCCATCGTGGTGGTGAACAAGGTCGACAAGCCCGGCTCGCGCCCCGACTACGTCATCAATGCCGCGTTCGAGCTTTTCGACAAGCTCGGTGCCACCGAGGAACAGCTCGACTTCCCGGTCGTCTACGCCTCGGGCCTGAACGGCTGGGCCTCGCTCAACGAGGGCCCCGCGGGCGAGCCCTGGGCGAGCGACATGAGCGCGCTCTTCGACACCGTGCTCCAACAGGTGCCGGCGCACGAGGGCGACCCGGCGGCGCCGCTGCAGCTGCAGATCTCATCGCTCGACTATTCGACCTTCGTCGGCCGCATCGGCGTCGGCCGCATCAACGCCGGCACGCTCAGGCCGATGCAGGACGTGCTCGTGATGGAAGGCCCCGACGGCCGCTCGTTCAAGGGCCGCGTGAACCAGGTGCTGAGCTTCGAGGGCCTGGCGCGCGTGCCGGCGACCGAGGCCGGCCCGGGCGACATCGTGCTCATCAACGGCATCGAGGACATCGGCATCGGCGTCACGCTGACCGACCCGCTGAACCCGCAGCCGCTGCCGATGCTGCATGTCGACGAGCCGACGCTGACGATGAACTTCTGCGTCAACAACAGCCCGCTGGCCGGCCGCGAGGGCAAGTTCGTCACCAGCCGCCAGCTCTGGGACCGGCTGCAGAAGGAACTGCAATCGAACGTCGCGCTGCGTGTCAAGGAATCGAACGAGGAAGGCATCTTCGAGGTCAGCGGCCGCGGCGAACTGCACCTGACCATCCTGCTCGAGAACATGCGCCGCGAGGGCTACGAGATGGCGGTCAGCAAGCCGCGCGTCGTCTTCCACGAGGTGAACGGCGAGCGCCACGAGCCGATCGAGCTCGTCACCGCCGACATCGAGGACCAGCACCAGGGCGGCGTGATGCAGGCGCTGGGCGAGCGCAAGGGCGACCTCGTGAACATGGAGACCGACGGCCGCGGCCGCGTGCGGCTCGAATACCGCATCCCGGCGCGCGGGCTGATCGGCTTTTCCAACGAGTTCATGAACCTGACGCGCGGCACCGGCCTCATCAGCAACATCTTCGACGGCTACGAGCCGTACAAGGGCGAGATCGCCGGGCGCAAGAACGGCGTGCTGATCAGCATGGACGCGGGCGAGATCTTCACCTACGCGCTGGGCAAGCTGGACGACCGCGGCAGGATGTTCGTGAAGGCAGGGGACCCGGTCTACGAGGGCATGATCGTCGGCATCCACAGCCGCGACAACGACCTCGTCGTCAACGCCACGCGCACCAAGCAGCTGACCAACTTCCGCGTCAGCGGCAAGGAGGACGCGATCAAGGTCACGCCGCCGATCGACCTCACGCTGGAATACGCGGTCGAGTTCATCGCCGACGACGAACTGGTCGAGATCACGCCCAAGAGCATCCGCGTGCGCAAGCGCCACCTGAGCGAACACGAGCGCAAGCGCGCGTCGCGCGAGAGCTGAACGCCGCTGCGGCTAGGGGTGCGCCCTTAGGCGGAACCGCCGGGCCTGGCCTAGCATCACCGGCGGCGGCCCTGGGGCCGCAGCGGAGCGCGCATGGAGCAACTCTCGGGACTGGACGCGACCTTCCTCTACCTCGAGACGGCCGAGATGCCGATGCACGTCGGCGCGCTCGCGCTGCTCGAACTGCCGCCGGGTTCGAAGATGCGCTACACCGTGGCGCTGCGCCGCCACATCGCGCAGCGCCTGCCGCAGCTGCCGGCGCTGCGGCGCAAGCTCTGGTGGATGCCGCTGAACATGGCCAACCCGGCCTGGGTCGATGCCGCGCCCGACCTGCAGCGCCATGTCGTCGAGGTCAAGCTGCCCAAGGGCGCGGGCATGGCCGAGCTCGAAACCGAGGTCGCCCGGCTGCACGCGCAGCGCCTGGACCGCGAGCGTCCGCTGTGGAAGTTCCATGTCCTCGAGGGGCTGGCCAACGGGCCCGAGGGCCAGCGCCGCGTCGCCGTCTACACCCAGTTCCACCATGCGGCGGTCGACGGCCAGGCCGCCGTCGCGCTCGCCAGCCAGCTCTTCGACCTCACGCCCGAGGCGCACCCGGCGCCGCCGCGCCCGGCGCGCCGGCCCAAGGTCTATCGGCTCGAGATGGTGCAGATGCTGCGCGGCGTGCTCGGCAACCAGGCGCAGAAGGTGGCCGAGATCGTGCGCGGCCTGCCGTCCACGGTCGGCACGCTGAAGACCGCGGCGGCGAAGGCGCTGGCGCAGAGCCGGCTGCTCGGGGGCGGCGACGGCCAGGGCATCCGCAACCTCACGCTGGCGCCGCGCACGCGGCTGAATGCGTCGATCACCGCCGGGCGCCGCTATGCCACGGCGTCGCTGCCGTTGGCCGAGCTGCGCGAACTCGGCCGTGCGCAGGGCGCCACCGTCAACGACCTGGTGCTCGCCGTCTGCAGCGGCGCGCTGCGGCGCAGCCTGGCGCGGCGGCGCGAGCTGCCGCGCAAGAGCCTCGTCGCCGCGGTGCCGGTGTCGCTGCGCGAGGCCGGCGACGCGCGCGCCGACAACCAGGCCACGCTGAGCCTCGTCAGCCTGGGCACGAACATCGCCGACCCGGCGCAGCGCCTGGCCCATGTGCAGGCCGCCGCCGCGGCGATGAAGGCGGGCGTGGGCAGCGTCAAGTCCATCCTGCCGACCGATTTCCCGTCGCTGGGCATGCCCTGGCTGATCGAGGCCGCGGCGGCGCTCTACGGCAGGGCGCGCATCGCCGAGCGCATCCCCCTCGTCGCCAACCTCGTGATCTCCAACGTGCCCGGGCCGCAGCAGCCGCTGTACCTGGCCGGTGCGCGCATGGTGGCCGACCATCCGGCGTCGATCGTCGTCCACGGCATGGCGCTCAACATCACGGTCCAGAGCTATGACGGCCGGCTCGATTTCGGCCTCGTCGCCGACGCTGCGGCGCTGCCCGAGCCGCGCGAGCTCGCGCGCGACATCGTCACCGCCTGGGACGATCTGCGCCGCGCGCTCCAGCCCGAGGCCCGGCCCGAGCCCCGGCCCGAGGGTCCGGCGCCGGTGGCGCA
>JAGWVB010000011.1 GCA_018971105.1 Burkholderiales bacterium | reverse complement strand
GTCAGGCAGCCGTAGGCGCCGATCAGCACCAGGCCCGCGGCGAGGAACCAGCGCCGCGCGCTGCCGGCGCGCAGCCATTCGCGCAGCGCGAACGGCATCGTCAGCGCGAGGAAGCCGTCGAGCGCGGCGCCGCCGACATGCATCTCCCAGAACAGCGCCGTCGTGCGGTAGTCGCTGGAGAAATTGGCCAGCCCGGTGTTCGCCCAGCGCTCCCACAGCAGCAGCAGCCCGACGACGCCGAGGCCGCCGGCCATGCCGAGCGCAAATCCGCGCGCAGAACGCTCCGGCGCTCTGCGCAGCGCCGCGGTCCACAGCGGCAGCACGAGCCAGGCGAGAAAGAATGACTTTGCCAGGCGCACGCTGTTCATCGGCTCCTGGTAGCCCTGCCACCAGCCAAATACGAAGCCTCCCGCATCATGGAACCCCCGAACCAGGCTGACGCCGAGCGCGCCCGCGTATGTCAGCAGAACCAGGGTCTTGAGCGCGCTCGCGCCGCTGCGGTGCACCGGCGATGCGCGATCCCAAGCCAATCGGGCGTGGCAGCCGGCTGCAAGCGCAAGCACCGCGATGTCGAATTCTTCGAAAGTCAGCCAGCCGGTCCAGGGCATCAGATCGATCGCCGGCAGCAGCATCGGCAACAGCGCCAGAGCCGCAACCGGCCGCCAGGCGGCGAGCGCCCCATACCCAAAGCAGAAGAGCAGGACCAGGGACGGCGACAGCGGATGGTGCCACCCGAGCCAGATCGCCAGCGCGAACGAGAGCAGCGCCAGTACCGCATGGCCCATCGCTCGCACGGGCGGCCGGCGCGTCCTGGACGGGTGCCGATCGGAAAGTTTCAAGGACGCTTCCAAGCGACTGGCACGTTGCGTGCGGGATTCGAGATCACTGTTCGACGACCTCGCCGGTCACTATAAGCCGCTAGCATCGACCAATTTTCAGCCCAACTGCGGCGTGCCATGCCAATCATGAAATCAGTCACTCCGCTGACCAATCCAGCCCGGCGCCGTATCGTCTGGGCGCTCGTTGCGCCCGGGCTGGTCCGGGCTGCTGCAATGGACGAGGCGCGTACCCTGGCCGTCGGCCCAGGCCGGCGCTGGACGGCGTTGCGCGATGCGGTGCAGGAAGCACGAAGCGGCGACCGTATCGAACTCGACCCGGGCGTCTATCGAAGGGACGTGGCCGTCATAGACCAGGCGCGACTCACGATTGTCGGCCTCGGCGCCGGTGCCAGGTTGATCGCAGACGGTCGGAATGCGGAGGGCAAGGCGATCCTGGTCGTGCGGGGTACCCAGGTTGCCGTCGAAAACATCGAATTCCGCGGCGCCCGCGTTCCGGATGGCAATGGCGCGGGCATCCGCTTCGAAGGGGCGCGGTTGACACTCCATCGCTGCCGCTTCTATGACAATGAAATGGGACTCATCACGTCCAACAACGAAGGGCCGGCCCTGTCGATCGACAACTGCGATTTCGGCGCCGCTCCGCGTCACGAGGGTCTGCTGCACCACCTGCTCTACGTCGGCCGCATCAGCTCGCTCGAACTCAGTCGCAGCCGGTTCTCGGGCGGCTGGCGTGGACACCTGGTCAAGTCGCGGGCGCGCCGAAATTGGGTCAAGCACAACCGCATCGACGACGGCATGACCGGCGAAGCTTCTTACGAACTGGAATTCCCCAACGGCGGCGACAACAGGGTCGTAGGCAACGTGATCGGCCAAAGCCCACTGACCCGGAACGATACGATGCTGGCGATGGGCGCCGAGGCACGCGATGAAGACTCCGGACGCATGCTTCTGGAATCGAACGTCTTCATCAACCGCGCCGGCCCAGACGGGAGATTCGTTCATGTCTGGACCGAGAAACTTAAGGGCAACACACCCATGCGAGCCATCGGCAATACCTGGGCCGGTCCTGGGACTGTCGGCCTGCCCGAGTCCGCCGATGGCGGTGGCAATCGCCGCATCAAGCTTGCCGATCTTCCAGTCGGCTGAACCTCAGACCAGGACCTCGAGGTATTCGGGATGACCAAGGAATCCGCGCGGGCTTGCGCTCGCACCATAAGCCCCCGACTGGAAGACGACAGCGAAATCTCCAACTTCGGCCACCGGCAAGTCCATGCGATCTGCCAATATGTCCAGCGGCGTGCACAGCGGCCCCACGACTGATGCCACTTCGCGCATCGGCGAACCGACCTTGTTGCCGATCGTGACCGGGTAGTTCTTGCGCAACACCTGACCGAAATTCCCCGACGCAGCCAGGTGGTGGTTGAGACCACCGTCGGTGACAAGAAACACCTGACCGCGCGAGACCTTGCGATCAACGATGCGGGTCACGTAGACGCCCGCCTCGCCGACGAAGTAGCGGCCGAGCTCGATCACAAGCCTGGCCTGTGGAAGATCAAGCCGCGCACGCTCCAGCAGCGATTCGAGGTTGGCGCCGATCGGGGTCAAATCGAGCCGCGACTCGCCCGGAAAATACGGAATGCCGAAGCCTCCTCCAAGATTGAGGAAGCGCAGTGGTGCCGGCGCTTCGGCAGCCAGCCGCAGCGCGAGTTCGTAACATTTCTGCTGTGCCTCGCAGATCGAATCAGCACGCAGATTCTGCGAGCCTGCGAAAAGATGGAAGCCTTCGAAGGCCAGGCCGAGCCGGCGGACCTCGGTGAGCGCAGCCGGAATCTGCTCGACGTCGATGCCGAATTGCTTCGGCCCGCCCCCCATCTTCATGCCCGAGCCCTTGAGCTCGAAATCCGGATTCACACGCAAGGCGACCCGCGCCGGCAACCCGAGTTCCTGCGCCGCCGAAGCCAGCGCAGGCAGTTCGCGCATCGATTCGACATTCACCAACACGCGCGACGCCACCGCCTGGCGCAGCTCGGCATCGCGCTTGCCAGGGCCGGCGAAGCTGATTTCGGCCGGGTCGGCGCCGGCATCCAGCGCAACTTTGAGCTCGCCCGCCGAAGCCACATCGATGCCGTCGACCAGACCCGCCATCAGCGAGACCAGCGCCGGCATCGGATTGGCCTTCATCGCGTAGTGCAACTGAATCGCGCGCGGCAGCGCGGCACGTAGTTCGGCGACCCGCGCACGCAACAGGCCGCGGTCGTAGGCATAGAAGGGAGACTGGCCGACGCGAGCGGCAAGCGTCGTCAGTTTCTCGCCGCCGACGACGAGTTCACCTTCGCGGCAGCCAAACTGATCCATCGCGACATGGCGTGGCGGCATGCGGATATCGTTCATGGTTTCCTTCAGCCCCGGCCTTCGACAAATGCCGTGGCAAGCAACTTGCGGTCGATCTTGCCATTGGGGTTGCGCGGCAGCGGGCCGGCCATCGGGTGGATGCCCGCGGGCACCATGTAGGCCGGCATGCGCAGCTTGCATGCGGCGAGCAGCGCGGCGACATCGAGCGCGGCGCTGCCGTCGGGCGCGGTGGCGATGATCTGGATCGCCTGGCCCAGGCTCGGGTGGTCGACGCCGAAGGCGACGCATTCGCCCACGAGCCGGGTCGAGTAGAGGATCTCCTCGACCTCGGTCGGACTGACGCGGTAGCCCGAGGTCTTCATCATCTCGTCGCGGCGGCCGATGAAATACAGGAAACCCTCGGCGTCGCGGCGCACCGTGTCGCCGCTGAAGACGGCGTATTCGGGCAGCTGCAGCCCGGCCATGCGCCCGCCGCGTCCGGCGCCCAGCAGGCGGTAGCGCTCGGCCGTCTTCTCGGGGTCGTTCCAGTAGCCCTGGCCGACGAGCGCGCCGCGGTGCACGAGCTCGCCCGGCTCATCGGGCGCGCATTCGCTGCCGTCCTCGCGCAGCACGAGGATCTCGGCATTCGGGATCGCGCGGCCGATGCTGTCGGGGCGGCGGTCGACCTCGGCCGGCGGCAGGTAGGTGCTGCGGAAGGCCTCGGTGAGGCCGTACATCAGGAACGGCAGCGCGCGCGGCAGGCGCGCGCGCAGCGCGTCCAACGTCTCGCGCGGCATGCGCCCGCCGGTGTTGGCGAAGTAGCGCAGATGCTCGCCCACCTCGGCCGGCCATTCCAGCTGCGTGAGCTGGATGTAGAGCGGCGGCACGGCGGTGAGCCCGGTGACGCGCTCGCGCGCCATCGCCTTGAGCACGTCGCGCGGCATCAGGTAGTTCAGCAGCACGACGCGGGCGCCGGCGTGGAAGGCCGTCGTGAGCTGGCTGAAGCCGGCGTCGAACGACAGCGGCAGCGCCGCCAGCAGCGTGTCGGTGGCGCGGTTCTCGAGGTAGCCGGCGACGCTCTTGGCGCCGGCCACCATGTTGCGGTGGCTCAGCACGACGCCCTTGGGCAGCCCGGTGGATCCGCTCGTGTAGAGGATGGCGCAGATGTCGGTGTCGATGACGCGATGCCCTGGGGCCGGCGGCGCGGCCAGCAGTTCGCTCCAGCGCTGCGGCGCGACGCCGCCGCTGGCGGCCGCGGCGGGGCCGTCGGTGAGCACCAGGTGGCGCAAGTCCGGGCATTGCGGCAGCACCGCGGCCAGCAGCGCGGCACGCTCGGGTGACGTGACGATGACACGGGCGTTGCAGTCGCGCGCGATGTGGCCCACCTGCTCGGGCTTGAGCAGCGGGTTCATCGGCACCATCACGAGTCCGGCGGCGGCGGCGCCGAAGCTCGCGACGACGGTCTCGAACCGCTTCTCGAGCCAGATCCCGACGCGCTCGCCGCGCGCCAGGCCCAGGCCGCGCAGGCCGGCCGCGCAGGCCGCGGTGTCCTGCGCCAGACGTTCATAGGTCCAGGTCTCGGCGCCATAGGTCAGCGCCGGCGCCTGCGGCGTCAGCGCCCGCGCGCGGAAGATCAGCTCGTGCAGCAGCGCGGCTTCGGGAGGATATGGGCTCATGTCGGGGTGGGGTCGGGCGGGTTCGGCAGCGGAACCGGCGCCGGGTTGGACGATGTTAGCCCGCCGCGAGGGGCGGCCCGTGGGCGGGATTTTCAACGACGCGCGCGGGGACCGGCGTGGCGGAAACGCCAACAATGGCACGACTCCCACCGAGGCGGCCGAGATGGTCACGTGGCCGGGAATCGGCGCCGATATGATCGCGGGCGTACCGGTGTGCCCATGCCCTCCCGGCGCGGCCTCCACCCCACCCCCATCGAAGAAGCGACAACTGCGTGGATACCAACAAGGAAGTGCTGAACATGCTGGACGACGTGCTCGGTCTGCACGGCCGCGCCCAGTCCTTCGACGCCGACACGCGCCTGCTCGGCTCGATCCCCGAACTCGACAGCATGGCCGTCGTCAGCCTCGTCGGCGCGATGGAGGACCGCTTCGGCATCGCGGTCGAGGACGACGAGATCAGCGGCGAGACCTTTGCCACCGTCGGCAGCCTGTGCCGGTTCGTGGGCGAACGGGTCGGGGGTTGACGTGAAGCGGTCGCGGGGCACGTGGCGAGGGTTGCTGGCATGCATCGCGCTCGCCTGCGTCGGGCATGCGGCCTGGGGCCAGGTGCATGCCGAGAATCTGGTCGAACCCTGCGCGCGCACAAATTCGTTCGCCGTTCCTGCGGCCGCAGGTCCTTTCGATTTCCGAACGATCAGTCCCGGCTTCATCTCCATGACGGAGGCGAACCACTTCACGCCGAATATCGAGAACCTGGAACATGGCAACACCGGCACCCTGGCGGAGGAACTCAGCTTCCTGCTGCACGCGATGCCGAATTTCCCGCGCGGCCTCGCCGCCCTGACCCGCTATTCGCTGCGCGAACACTCGACCCAGCCCGGCAATCTCGATTTCAGCGTCGACTGCTACTACCTGCGCGCGATCCGCTTCCGCCCCAACGACCTGATCGTGCGCATGCTGTTCGCCGACTACCTCATCAAGTGGAACCGGATACCCGAAGCCGCAGCCCAGCTGGACGCCGTGCGCGGAGCCGACACCGACAACCCGATGACCCATTACAACCTGGGTCTGCTGTACTTCGAGATCAAGCGCTACAAGGACGCGCTCGAGCAGGCGCACATCGCCATGGCCCTGGGCATGGAACGCGATGACCTGAAGAAGAAGCTGGTCGCCGTCGGGCAATGGACCGACCCCGCCCCGCCCGAAGCGGCAGCGTCCGCGGCATCGGCCACATCGGCGCCAACGCCGGCCGCGTCGACCGCCGCAGCGTCGGCCGTGGCCTCCGCCAGCGCGGCCCAACCCTAGTCCGATCGTCCCGGCTCGGCCGTCGCCCGCGGCCGAATCCTCGAGCGCCAGATCCCAGCGAGATGCCTTCCCGAGTGAAGTCCGACCCGTCACGCCAGAACGCCGCCCCGGCCCCCGTGCTGGTGCTCGACGCCGACCAGGCGTCGACGCTGACGATCGTGCGTTCGCTGGCGCGGCGCGGACTGGCCGTCGAGGTGGCCAGCGATGCCGAGCGGCCGCTGGCCGGCCGTTCGCGCCATGTCGTGGCCTGCCTGCGCTACCCCGATCCCTTGCGCGACGAGGCCGGATTCATCGCCTGGCTGCGGCAGCAGCTCGACGAGCGGCGGCGCGAGCTCGTGATCCCGGTCACCGAGCGCACCCTGGTGCCGCTGATGCGCGCACGCGCCCGCTTCGAGGGCGAGCCCATCGCGATGGCGAGCACCGAGGCGCTCGAACAGGTGCTCGACAAGGACCGCACCGGCGCGCTCGCGCGCTCGCTCGGCATCCCGATCCCGCGCTCGGTCGTCGTCGCATCGGCCGCCGAGGCCGTGGCCGCGGCGCAGGACCTGGGCTATCCGGTCGTCGTCAAGCCGGCGCGTTCGGTGGGCGGCGACGCGGGCGGACGGGTGCAGCTGCGCGTGGCCTACGCCTTCGACGACGCCGGGCTCGCGGCCGAGGCGGCATCGGCGCTGCGCCATGGCGCGGTGATCCTGCAGTCCTATTTCCGGGGCGAGGGTGTCGGCATCGAATTGATCGCCGACCAGGGCGAGCTCCGCTACGCGTTCCAGCACCGCCGCCTGCACGAGGTGCCGCTGACCGGCGGCGGCAGCACGCTGCGCGTGAGCGAGGCGCCCGTGCCGGCGCTGCTCGAGGCCTCGCGCCGGCTCGTGCAGGCGCTGCGCTGGCATGGCGTGGCGATGGTCGAGTTCAAGTACCAGCCGCAAACCGGCGCCTACGTGCTCGTCGAGATCAACGGCCGCTTCTGGGGCTCGCTGCCGCTGGCCGTGGCCGCCGGCGCCGATTTCCCGGCCATGCTGCACGAGCTGTGGACCCAGGGCCGCGTCGGCGCCTGGCCGCCGGCGCGCAGCGGCGTCGTCGCGCGCCATCTCGCGCGCGACATCGACTGGCTCGAGCATGTGCTGCGCAAGGCCGCGCCGCCGCAGCTCGTCACGCTGCCGTCGAAGCGCGACGTGCTGCGCGACTGGCTGCTGATGTTCTCGCCGCGGCACCATTTCGATGTCCAGACCTGGCGCGATCCCTGGCCCGGGCTGGTCGACCTCGGCCGCATCGCGCGCCACCAGGCGCGCCGCTTCGGCGCCATCGTCGCGCAGCGCCGCCGCCTCGAACGCGAGTTGCGTGCCGCGGCACCGGCGCGCCAGCGCCTGCACTCGGCGCAGCGTGTCGTCTTCCTCTGCCACGGCAACATCAACCGCAGCGCGCTGGCCCAGGCCTACGCCGAAAGCCGCTACCCCGGCCGCCACGAATACGCGTCGGCCGGGTTCCACAGCCCGGCCGGCCGGCCCGCCGATCCGACGATGGTCGAGGTCGCCGCCGCCGCCGGCGTCGACCTCGCGCAATGGCAGTCGCGCACGCTCGACGCCCGGCTCGTCGCGGACGCCGACATCGTGTTCGCGATGGAAGCCGCGCACCTCGACCGGCTGCAGCGCGAGCACCCGGGCGCGGCCGGCAAGGCCTACCTGCTCGGTGCCGCCATCGCGTCGGGCCCGGCCCAGGTCGAGGTGCCGGACCCCTACGGCAAGCCGCGCGCCGCCTACGAGCGCGTCTGCGGCCAGGTGCGCGCCGCCGTCGACGCCTGGCTGCAACCCACCCGGAACTGAAGCCCCATGTCGCTGCTGTCGGCCCTAGCCTCCAATCCCTCGCTGGTGCTGCGCCACCGCAACATCTTCCTGCTCAGCCACATGCGGGCCAACACCAGCCTGCTCGGCCATCTGCTCGGCAGCCATCCGCAGATCGAGGGCTATTACGAGATGCACATCGGCTACTACAGCTGGAAAAGCCTGTGGCGCCAGAAGATGCTGCATTTCGCCGACCACGACGCCAAGCCGGGCGCGCGCTACATGTTCGACAAGGTGCTGCACGACGGCCATGCCGTGGCCATGCCGCTGCTCGAACGGCGCAGCAGCAGCACGATCCTGATGCTGCGCGAACCGACGCAGTCGATCCGCAGCCTCGTGGTGCTGTACCGCGAGCATCTGCCGGCGCAACCCGAGGCCGAGGTCGAAGGCGCCGCGCGCTACTACATCGATCGCCTGAAGTCGCTGGCCCGTGTCGCGCGCGACCTGCGGTCGCCGTATTTCTATCTCGACGCCGAACTCATCGTCTCGGACACCGCGCCGACGCTCGCCGCGCTCGGCGACTGGCTGCAGCTGTCGTCACCGATCCCGACCGAATACGGCGTCTTCAACCGCACCGGCAGCGGCGCCGCCGGCGACCATTCGGCGCGCCTCAAATCGGGCAAGGTCGCGGCGCACAAGCGCAGCTACGACGAGATCGAGATCCCCGCGGCGCTGCACGACGAGGCGCTGCAGGCCTACGCCGAGCATCGTGCGACGCTGATCGGGCGCGCGCAGCGCTCGGTGCAACTGGCCGCCACGACATGAACACGACCGCACGGGCGTCGCACGCGCGGCCGCGCTTCCTCGAACTGGGAGGCCGGCGCCTGTTCGCGCTCGACATCGTCCCCGCCGGCAGCTGCCGCGGCGCCGTGCTCTACCTGCCGCCGTTCACCGAGGAGATGAACCGCTGCCGCGCCCACGCGGCCAGGCAGGCGCGCGCGCTGGCGGCGCTGGGCTACCGCTGCCTGCTGCTGGACTATCACGGCACCGGAGAGAGCGGCGGCTCGACGCCCGAGGGCGATTGGGACCTCTGGCTCGACGACGCCCGGCGCGCGGCGCGCTGGCTGGCCGACGACAGCGCGCTGCCGCTCACCGTCTGGGGCGTGCGCACCGGCGCGCTGCTGGCCGCGCGCCTGGCCGCGGCGCGCGAGACCGACGTCGAGCGGCTGCTGTTCTGGCAGCCCGTGCTCGACGGCAAGCAGTTCCTGAACCAGCACCTGCGGCTGCGCATCGCGACCCAGATCGTGCACGCCGAGGCGCGCGAGACCACCGAATCGATCCGTGCGCGCCTGCGCGCCGGCGAGACGATCGAGGTCGGCGGCTATCCGCTCACGCCGGCGCTGGCCGAGGGCCTGGCGGCGATGCGGCTCACCGACCACCTCACGGCACCGGCCCCGCGCATCGACTGGATCGAGATGATCGGCCCCGCCGACAGCGGCCTGGCGCTGCCGAGCCAGCGGGCGCTGGAGCAGCTGCGCACGGCCGGCATCGACATCACCGGCGCCACGGCCGTCTGCCCCAAGATCTGGCAATTGCAGGTCCCCGAGGCGGCGCCGGACCTGATCGCGACGACCTCGCGCCTGATGGGAGCGCAGGCATGAACGTGACGGAACTGCCCATCGTCTTCGAGTGCGAGGGCAGCGAACTCGTCGGCATCGTCCACCGGCCCGAGCCGGTCGCGGCGCGCGGCCTGCTCCTGATCGTCGCCGGCGGACCGCAGTACCGCGCCGGCGTGAACCGGCTGCAGGTCGAACTGGCGCGCGATCTCGCCGCGCTGGGCGTC
This sequence comes from Burkholderiales bacterium, assembly GCA_018971105.1. Lineage (GTDB taxonomy): Bacteria > Pseudomonadota > Gammaproteobacteria > Burkholderiales > Burkholderiaceae_C > Rubrivivax. The sequence continues at coordinate 25,933 of JAGWVB010000011.1, read as the reverse complement.
CCGATGATGCGCTTCGACCACCGCGGGCTGGGCGACAGCGAGGGCCCGTTCCGCGGCTTCGAGGATGTCGGCGCCGACATCGGCGCGGCCATCGCCGCGTTCCGGGCCCAGGTGCCGGGGCTGGAGGAGATTGTGCTCTGGGGCGGTTGCGACGCGGCCTCGGCGATCCTGATCAATGCTTGGCAATACCCGGAGGTGACGGGGATCGCGCTCGGCAACCCCTGGGTGCACACCGACGCCACGGCCGACAAGGTCGCGGTGGATCATTTCGGCCGCCGCATCCTCGACCGCGATTTCTGGGCCAAGGTGCTGCGCATGGAATACGACCCGCGCCCCGCGCTGGGCACGCTGGCGCGCCGGGCGCGCTCGCGCTGCGCGGCACTCGTCGGCGCCCGACCAAGCGCCGGCGCCGCGACGCCGCATTTCATCGAACGCATGTGCCACGGGCTGACCCGTTATCGCGGCGACCTGCTGCTGGTGATGAGCGGGCGCAGCCAGGTCAGCCGCGAGTTCGACGAACTCGTCGCCTCGTCCCCGGCTTGGCAACAGGCCTTGAAGTCGCCGCGCCGGCTCGATCGCCACGAGCTGCCCGATGCCGACCAGACCTTCTCGGCCACCGAATCGCGCGGCCTGCTGCGCGAGCTCCTCGGCCGCTGGCTGCTGGCCGATGCTCCCAAACCGGCCTGAGACGCGATGGAACCCCTGATCTCGGTCGTCATCGCGACGCGCAACCGGCCGGCGCTGTTCGCCCAGGCCCTGGACTCGGTGCTGGCGCAGGGCCGCGACGATGTCGAGATCATCGTCGTCGACGACGGATCGAGCGCCGAATCGCTGGCTGCGTACCAGGCGATCTGGGATGCGGCGGCGCGCAGCCTGGGTGAAAGCTGGTCGCTGCACCGCCTCGTCGAGCGGCCGCGCGGCCATGGCCCGAGCTATGCGCTGAACACCGGCGCCGCGCATGCGCGCGGCGGCCACCTCTGCTTTCTCGACGACGACGACCGCTGGACCGACCCCGCCCACCTCGGCCGCGTCGCGCGCGCGATCGGCGATGCGGCGGCGCAGGGCCGCGTGCTCGACCTCTACATGGGCAACCAGGAAGCCTGGATCGGCGAGCGCAGCCTGGGCCTGCTGTGGCTGGGCGGGCTCGCCCCCGACCTCCAGGCGCGCGGGCGCCGCCCCGACGAGCAGGGGCGCTACGAGGTGACGGTGGCCGACCTGCTGCGCGTCGACGGCTTCTGCCACCTCAACGTCTTCACGATCCGGCGCGAACTCTACGAACGCGTCGGCGGCATGGACGAGGGCATACGCTGGGAGCAGGACCGCAAGCTCTACCTCGACCTGATCGAGCCGGCGCGGCTGATGATCCACCACCCCGCCGTGGTCGCCCGCCACCACGTTCCCGATCCGGGTCGGCGCGACAACGTGACGACCCGCACGGCCACCATCGACAAGCGCCTGTACCAGACGCTGGTGATGGACCGTGTGCTCGCCCGGAGCGCCGAGCCGGCGATCCGGCGCCATGCAAGGTTGCACAAGAGTTATGCGTTAAAGAAAATTGCGCTTGAGTTCGCCGACGGTCAAGATTGGGTCAATGCTCAATTTTATGCATGGCAGGCACTTGGCGCAGGGCCGGGATTGAAGTGGTTTATGTACTGTATCCATTGCCACTGGCACAGTTGGAATGAATCCCGATGATAGGACTACAAAATGTCTAGCCTGCGCCGATCGATAGCCTATTCGGCTTTGCAGAGCTATGTAAGCATCGGTTTGCAACTAGTATCGACGGCCATACTGTCAAGAATACTGACACCAGCTCAAATCGGAGTATTTGGCATCGCCGCCGTATTTTCAGCCATCGCCAGTACGGTCCGTGATTTCGGGATCAGCGAATACTTGATTCAAGCCAAGGATCTTACAAATTCAAAAATACGCGCAGCATTCGCAACCAACATAATTACCTCTTGGACGATGGCCTTTGCGATGCTGATTGCCTCAGCACCAGTGGGCACATTCTACAAGTCTTCTGAAATAACAATGGTCATGCGGGTTCAGACACTGAATTTCCTGCTAATACCATTCGGGGCCATCAACATGGCCTGGTTTCGACGCGAGCTAAATTTCAAACCGATATTCTATTGTAGCGTGGCATCGGATATAGCCGGCCTCCTTGTAGCAATCACGCTCGGCGTTAAAGGAATGGGCGCACTGAGCCTAGCCTGGTCATCTTTGGCCGGCATCTCCGTCACGGTGATAATTTCAATGGCCCTACGCCCCCCCGCGATCCCACGCTGGCCCTCGATAAAAGGCGCCGGGGAAGTTGCGAGATTCGGCGCATACGCAAGCAGCTTGTATGCGATCGGTCAGCTTGGACGCGGTGCGCCTGAAATGATCCTAGGCAGGGTACTGGGCGTCACCGGCGTCGCGATGTTTAGTCGCGGAGGCGGTCTTATGCAAATGTTTAGAATGTTAATCGCAAGGGCTTTCGGACCTGTCTGCATGCCGTACTTCGCTCGTGCGGCACGCGACGAAGGCACGATATGCGACGCTTATTGTCGCAGCTCTAATTTACTGAATTGCCTCTCCTTTACCGTGATCGGCTTTCTTGGCCTTGCGGCATTCCCACTAATTCGGATCGTATATGGTTCACAGTGGGATGCGGCAGTTCCGCTTGCCAGGATACTGTGCGCAGCGGGAATCATTGAAGTCGTCCACACGATGGCCAAGGAAGCATTGATGTCAGGTGGCCATATCAAGGTTGCAACCCGGCTTCAGTTTTTTCAGCAAATCTTGCAGGTCTTAGGACTGCTATTTGCTTTTCCATTCGGTTTAAGAGGTGCGTGTTGGGGCACACTGGCGTCTACTATTGGGACTGCCGCACTGTCGCAATGGCATATGTGGATTGCTGCTCGATTTACGCTCAAGCATCTATGGACCGCTGTTAGCGCTGGACTATTCGTCGCGCTGGTTGCACTGGCGCCGCTGCTTATCTTCGAGTTCACCAAGCCTGCTGACGCAAGTAATTATTTGATTCGCCTCATAATCTATGCTCCCATGACGGCAATCGTATGGCTACTGGTTGTTCGTTGGATAGCCCACCCGCTATGGCGAGAATTGATCAATGCGTCAGCACCGTTGCGGGCCCGCTTCGTCGGGCAGAATTTTCCTGGCGCGTAGTAGAAAGCAAATACAATGGAAAACAAAGCGGCGCTTATGCCACCTATCGCGTTGTCTCTAGGACACCCGCGCTTTCCGGAAGAAGCTGCCGCGGGTGACACAGTCCATGCATGGCGCTCGCTGATAGCGAGAGTTGGACCGGCCGAGGCCGCAGTTCGCGTCGAAGGCGATTTTGCAGTTGCCATCACCTTGGACGATGGTAGTGTCTTTCTTGCCGTCGACCGCTACGCCATTCGCACGTTGTGTTGGCGCATCGACGCGGGTCGCTTGATTTGCAGCGAACGCGCAGATGGACTCGGCAGCAAGACGCTCGACAACCAGGCTGTGTTCGATTATCTCTACTTCCACGTCGTGCCATCGCCGCGTACTGTTTTCGCAGGAGTACAGCGCCTGCCGCCTGCACATTGGGCCCTGTTCAAAGACGGAAGGCTGACCCAGCATCGCTATTGGACCCCTAAGTTCGATCCGCTGCGCGACCCCTCCTTCGAAAGACTTCGCGACGAGTTTCGTGTACTGCTAAAGAATGCAGTCGCTCGGCAACTTGACGGCAGCAGGCCTGCTTGTTATCTCAGTGGCGGCACAGACAGTTCGACCGTCGCCGGCATGATCGGCCTCGCCGCAGGCCGCCCCGCCGTTGCCTACTCGATCGGGTTCGACGCCAAGGGTTACGACGAGATGGCGTACGCGCGGATGGCAGCCAAGCACTTCGGTTGCGAGCACCGCGAGATCTATTTCACGCCTGAGGATCTGGTTCGAGACATCCCCAAGGTCGCCGCCGGGTACGACCAGCCCTTCGGCAATTCGTCGGCATTGCCGGCCTTCCATTGCGCCGAACGTGCTCGCGCAGACGGCATCACGCGGCTGCTCGCCGGCGATGGCGGCGACGAACTCTTCGGCGGGAATTCACGCTATGCCACGCAACGCTTGTTCGAGCCCTACGCGCGAATTCCATCATTCATCCGCCGCGGCTTCCTCGAACCCTTTTTCGGCCACGGCCTGGTCTCGCGCCTCCCCGGCCTGCGTAAGGGGTCGAATTACATCCGGCTAGCTAACCTGCCGATGCCCGTCCGAGGACAGGATTACAACCATGTGCGCCGGATCGGAGAATCGACCGTACTGACGTCCGCCTTCCTCGCCTCGATCGACATCGCCGACACCGATCGGCAGCAGCGCGTGGTCTGGGCCGAGGCCGACTGCAACAACGAGATCGATCGCCATCTGGCCTATGACTGGCGTTACACGCTGGCCGAATGCGATCTGCCCAAGGTCGTCGGAACGGCCACGATGGCGGGAGTTTCGGTCGGATTCCCGCTGCTCGACGACGCATTAGTCAACTTCTCGATGCGGCTGCCTGCCGAATACAAGCTGCGAGGCGACGCCTTGCGTTGGTTCTTCAAGGAGGCCTTGCGCGGTTTTCTGCCCGACGGCGTAATCACTAAGAAAAAACAGGGATTCGGATTGCCTTTTGGTGTCTGGATGGTCCAGCACGAAGGCCTCAAGCGCCTTTCAACCGATGCCGTCTCCTCCCTCGTCTCGCGCGGCATCGTGCGCCCCGAGTTCGGGCGCGAACTCTTTGACGGCCTGCTGCCTTCGCACCCGCAACATTACGGCACGATGGCCTGGATTTTGATCATGCTGGAGTATTGGCTGCGCGCGCATACCCCGGACTGGCGCATCAAAGAATGATCTTATGCAATATCTCCATATCCAGTTGTCGCGAATTGAATCGCAAACTTGGTGATTAATACTGAAAATTGAAAGACGACTCATGAGAATCGCCGATAAAGTTCTTCAAGCGCGCAAGTTGATTTCGCTGATTGCCGACTTGAACCGGGGGATTAAAGATGTTCCGATTATCCTCGAAATAGACGCCTACGTAGCCCAGTATCGGGCAGACGTTGCGGGACTTAAATCGTCCAGCACGCTTGACATCGGTTGCGGAGGCAATCCCAGGAATCCATTTCGGGCGGATCACGTTTACGGTCTTGATATTCGGGGCGACGGGAGAGGAAATATTCGTTACGCGGATTTGACCGTAGAGCCCATTCCATTCCCCGACAACAGTTTTGAATTCTTGACCGCATACGATTTCCTGGAGCATGTGCCCCGCGTGATCTACGCCCCTGAACGACGATTTCCCTTCGTGGAGTTGATGAACGAAATTTGGAGAGTCTTGAAACCGAATGGCGTCCTGCTTTCGAGCACGCCGACGTTTCCGTTCTCAGAAGCCTTTCGCGATCCTACCCATGTCAATATCATTTCGCACGAAACTTTTCCGATGTACTTCGATGACGTGAACCGCCACGCTGCGATGTATGGCTTTCGAGGGTCGTTCAATGTTATTGGACAGGCCCGGCGTGAGTTCAACCTAGTGAGTCTTCTTAGAAAATCTGAGGCATGCATTTAGGATGTCGCTTCAATGCCTAACGAAACGCAACCACTCGTCTACGTTGTTGTCCTGAACTGGAATAGCGCAGAAGAAACGCTCAAGTGCGTGGCATCGCTGCAGAGATCGGATTACGGGAATTTTAGGATCATTGTGATCGACAACGGATCAAGGGACGGTTCTGTTGAAATTCTCTCCCGCGCAAAGGGCATTGAATTAGTTTGCAATGCGGAGAATCTCGGATTTTCAGGAGGGTGCAACGTAGGGATCAAGGCAGGGCTGGTCGGCGGCGCTCAATATATCTGGCTGGTGAACAGCGATACGTCCGTGGCACCCGACTGCCTGACGAAACTTGTTCACTTCGCGGAATCCAGGCCCAACATGGGTCTTGCCAGCCCACTGATCCGCTACGCCAGTCACCCGGATCGAATTCAATTTTGTGGATCCATGCTCGACAGGGAAAGCCACGACATGGACCCGGTAGATCTGGCGCAAGCTCGGCGCATCCAGAGTGAGCAGCCCGAGCTTATGCTGCTTTGGGGAACGGCGCTCCTTGTCCATCGGCGCCTTGTCGAGTTAATTGGTTATCTTGACGAAGGACTCTTCGCCTATTTTGAGGATATGGACTATTCAATGCGATCTATCGCGGCGGGCTTCCGAAATGTCATGGTTTTCGATGCCGAGATTCTGCATGACAATCCAATCGATCAAGGAATCAGGAAGCCGCATTATTACTACTACATGACGAGAAACAAGATTGTCATGCGAAAGCGCTACATCAGATCTTTCACCGAACGTTGGCGAACTTTGTGGTGGGATTTCAATCGCCTACGTGGAGAATTGCTAACGAGAAACAAGCCTCAAGAAGTTGTGGAGGCCACTTTGGACGGGCTCTGGGATGGGCTAATAGGTACGCGGGGGTCTTTCGATAATCGGAGGCGAATGCCGTTGCTGGCGCGCCGATTTCTTATGCCCGGCCGGCGATATCATAATATCATTTCTTGATGCGAGAAACTGTGCAAGACACTCGCCCCCTATTAAGCGTAATCGTTCCTGTCCATAACCTTCAGGACTTGCTCGGACAAACGCTGGATTCCATCAGCATTCAGCGTGAATTCTCCGATTTCGAAGTATTGGTGATTGACGACCGATCGAGCGATGGCACACGAGAAGTGGTTCGCGAGCGGGCGTTGCGAGATCCGAGAATAAAGCTCCTGTTGAACGAGAGACGGCAAGGCGCCGCGGGCGCTCGAAATTTCGGCCTCACCCACGCTCGTGGCGAATGGATTGCCTTTCTGGACGGCGATGATCTTTGGGAACCCGGAAATCTAGCCAGCAAGATGTCCGCCGCAGCAATCCACCCGGATGTGCAACTGATCAGTTCGGACTACTACAACGAAAATGCCGCTAATCGGACGTTGGAACGCCATGAGTGGTCGGATTATCGCCAGTCCCTTCGGGCGCCGTGGCGTAGTTTGGTGCAGCCTGATGACGGCACCGGCGAACCTCGTTTAATCGAAGCTCCTGTTCGTGCTTTTATAGAGCACGAGCCGATCGGTCACTCCGGAACTTTTACAGCGCGACGCGGCCTGATTGAGCGTGCCGGTGGATTCAACGAGGAACTGGAGGTCGGAGAGGACATTTATCTTTGGATACAGCTGGCGCGCATCGCAGGCCGCATGGTTTACGTACCAACGCCGCTGATGTACTACCGCTATCGACCCGGCAGCCTGACAAATCAGGATTACCCAGCCGCCGCCTTCTTCGCAACCCGATTCTTCGGCTGGCTGCGCCAGGCTCCCGAATACAGGCCGTATCGCGCCAGTATCGACCGCCGGTTGGGTCAGAGCTACCTGCGCCAGGCCTATCACTTCCGCAAGCAGGGCAGGCATCGCGACGCCATCGCTGCGGCACTGGCGGCCACACGTTACGACCTGAGCCAGGGCGAGCATTGGCGGTGCCTCGCGGCCGCGCTGACCCTGCGTTAGGTCTTCGAACACATAAGGGCTCGCATGTTCGGCTTCTACAGAACGATCCTCGCCATCAGCGTGATGGCCTTCCATCTGCTCGGGATTCCGGTCATCGGCACCTACGCGGTGTTCTCGTTTTTCGTCCTCAGCGGCTTCCTGATGACGACGATCATGCACGAGACTTACGGCTACGACCTTCAGGGAATCAAGCGATACGCAGCGAACCGATTCTTCCGACTTTACCCGATGTATTGGGCGGCGGCGCTGTTCTCGATCGCGGTCATTCTGATCGCCTCGAGCGCCTACGCCTATGCATATAAGGACACAATGCAGATCCCGCACCGGATCTCTTCGATTGTGTTCAATCTGACGATGATCTTCCCGGCGCGGTTCCCCTATACGGTCGACCCGCGTCTATCACCCCCGACATGGGCGCTAACGGTCGAGATTTTCTTCTACATCTGCATCGGCCTGGGCCTGTCGCGCACGCGCAATCGGACTTTCGGCTGGCTCGGGGCGAGCCTGGTCTATCTAGCCTGGAGCTATATCGACGGGCAAGGCGAATCCTATCGTTACGCCAACATCCCCGCCGCCTCGTTGCCGTTCGCGCTCGGCGCCCTGCTCTATTTCGTCAAGGGTGATGTTCAGCGCCGGCTCGGCGTTGGCACAGCGATCTCACCCGCCGCGGTACTCGGCGCGCTGGCGTCGAACGCGGCATTATTTGCCGTCTATTCGATGCGACACAAGGTCAATTCCTCGCCCTTCGTCGTGGACACCGGCAAGTACCTGAATCTAGTGCTTTCGGCGGTGGCCGTTGTCGTGCTCTTCCACCGCGGTCATGAATTCTGCAGCAAGGCGGTCGATAAGTGGTTCGGGGATTTCAGCTACCCGATTTACCTCAGCCATTGGCAAGCTGGTCTGATGGCGTCGTACTTTCTCTTTCCCAAACCGACATTCGGCATGAACAAGCCTGGCGCGCAGGTCTTCTTGCTCGCGCTGCTGATCGTCTTCGCCTGGTCCTACGCATCGATCGCGTTGATCGATCGCCGAGTAAACCAGATACGCAACAAAATCCGTCCCAAGGTGCCGCGCACATGAAAGAAATCAAGGCCTTGACCTCGCTTCGGGGCATCGCGGCGCTGGCGGTCGTGATGCAGCATTTCTCCAGGACGGCCCAGGATCATTGCCCCTCGGTCATACCCTCGCTCGTCCCTCACGGCTATCTGGCGGTGGATTTTTTCTTCGTGCTCAGCGGCTACATCATGTGCTACACGTACCTGAGCAAGTTCAAGCAGGGCGGTTGGAGCGCTTATGGCCCGTTCCTTCAGCGACGGGCTATCCGACTGCTGCCTCTGAACGCATTCATCACGCTCGCCTTGCTCCTGGCGGGCTGGCTCAGCATCGGCGCGACCGGCACGAATATGTTCTTCGGTGAACTGCGCTACCCCATCGACATTGTCACCAACCTGTTGATGCTCCAAGGGCTAGGACTGGGCCACAACATGAACGCCCCATCCTGGTCGGTCAGCGCCGAATTGATGGCCTACGTCACCTTCCCGTTGCTCATCTATGCCGTCTTCAGCCGACGGCGCGTCGTCGTCGGCCTGGCGCTGTTGGCGGCATTGGCGCTGCTGCTGAAGATCGCACTGGCGTCGCCGAGACTGGGACTGGCTGCGGACGACCCGGTGGGCGGGGCGATGCGCTGCTTTTCCGAATTCACGCTAGGCATGCTCGTGTATCGCTGGACCGGCGACCAGTCGTGGGCGCAACGGCTCGGCGGTGACCGGGTCACCGCGGCCTTGCTGGCGGCGAGCGTGCTGCTGCTGCTGCTGCGCATCGACCTCTTCATCGCGCTCTCGTTTCCGCTCGTCGTCGGTGCCGTCTCGTGCAATCGCGGCCGCGTCGCGACCCTGCTCAGCCACCCGGCGCTGCACCTGCTCGGACAGATCTCGTATTCGCTCTATCTGATTCACAACGCGTTCCGCCCGATCGCGACGCTGATCCTCGTCACGCTGCACCCCGCGCCGCTGAACATGGCCGGAGCGCTCCTGTTTGCGTTCGTAGCGTCGCTGGCGGTGCTGCCATTTGCGTGGCTCACCTATCGTTGGATCGAGCAACCGTCGCGGACCTTCCTGCAGCGCCGCTTGTTTGCGCGAGCCAGTTCGTCCGGAACTGCCTGAAATTCCCGATCTCCGGTGCGCGCCGCAGCGCATGCTATCGCGCCCGGACGCTACGATCCCCGGTCGACCCTCGCTCACCCGAACCGCACCCATGGCGCTGACCCACCTGCAACGTCTCGAAGCCGAGAGCATCCACATCTTCCGCGAGGTCGCCGCCGAGTGCGAGAAGCCGGTCCTGCTGTACTCGATCGGCAAGGACTCGGCCGTGATGCTGCAACTGGCGCGCAAGGCCTTCTATCCGAGCCGGCCGCCGTTCCCGATGCTGCATGTCGACACGACCTGGAAGTTCAAGGCCATGTACGAGATGCGCGACCGCGTCGCGCGCGAGAGCGGGATGGAACTGCTCGTGCATCGCAACCCCGAGGCCCTGGCGCGCGGCATCAACCCCTTCGACCACGGCTCGCTGCACACCGACCTGTGGAAGACCGAGGGGCTGAAGCAGGCGCTGGACCAGCACGGCTTCGATGCCGCCTTCGGCGGCGGTCGCCGCGACGAGGAGAAGTCGCGCGCCAAGGAGCGCATCTTCTCCTTCCGCTCCACCAGCCACCGCTGGGACCCGAAGAACCAGCGCCCCGAGCTCTGGAAGCTCTACAACGCGCGCAAGGCCAAGGGCGAGAGCGTGCGCGTGTTCCCGATCTCGAACTGGACCGAGCTCGATATCTGGCAGTACATCCACCTCGAGAACATCCCCATCGTGCCGCTGTACTTCGCCGCCATGCGCCCCACCGTCGTGCGCGACGGGCTGACGCTGATGGTCGACGACGAGCGCTTCCCGCTGCGCCCGGGCGAGGCACCGGTGCTGAAGTCGATCCGCTTCCGCACGCTGGGCTGCTACCCGCTCACCGGCGCCGTGGAGAGCCGCGCCGCGACCCTGCCCGAGGTGATCCAGGAGATGCTGCTGACGACGACATCCGAACGCCAGGGCCGCGCGATCGACCAGGACCAGTCGGCCTCGATGGAAAAGAAGAAGCAGGAGGGCTATTTCTGATGCAACCGGACGCGAGCTCCTACCGCGCCGACGCGCTCATCGCCGAGGACATCGGCGCCTACCTCGACCGCCACCAGCACAAGTCGCTGCTGCGCTTCATCACCTGCGGCTCGGTCGACGACGGCAAGTCGACCCTGATCGGGCGCCTGCTCTACGACTCGAAGATGATCTTCGAGGACCAGCTCGCCGCGCTCGTCGCCGACAGCAAGCGCGTCGGCACGCAGGGCCAGGAGATCGATTTCGCGCTGCTCGTGGACGGCCTGGCGGCCGAGCGCGAACAGGGCATCACGATCGATGTCGCCTACCGATTCTTCGCCACCGACAAGCGCAAGTTCATCGTCGCCGACACGCCCGGCCACGAGCAGTACACGCGCAACATGGTCACCGGCGCGTCGACGGCCGACCTCGCGGTGATCCTGATCGACGCGCGCAAGGGCGTGCTGACGCAGACGCGGCGCCACAGCTACCTGGTGCACCTGATCGGCATCCGCAACGTCGTGCTCGCCGTCAACAAGATGGACCTGGTCGGCTACAGCCAGGCCCGCTACGACGAGATCGTCGCCGACTACCGCGCCTTCGCCACCGGCCTGGGCATCGCCGATTTCGTCGCCATGCCGATCTCGGGCTTCAAGGGCGACAACATCACCGCGGCCTCGCCGAACATGCCCTGGTACCGCGGCCCCTCGCTGATCGAGCATCTGGAGACGGTGGCGCTGGACGAGGAGGCGCTGGCGCGCGCGCCGCTGCGCATGGCGGTGCAATGGGTGAACCGGCCCGACCTCGATTTCCGCGGTTTCTCGGGTTTCATCAACAGCGGCTGCGTCGCCGTCGGCGACGCCGTGCGCGTGCTGCCTTCGGGCCGCACGTCGACCGTGAGCCGCATCGTGACGCTGGACGGCGACCTGCCGCGCGCCGTCGCCGGCCTGTCGGTGACGCTGTGCCTGGCCGACGAGGTCGACTGCTCGCGCGGCGACGTCATCACGGCGGCCGCGGTGCCGCTCGAGGTCGCCGACCAGTTCGAGGCCACGCTGGTGTGGATGGCCGACGAGCCGATGCTGCCCGGCCGGCCCTACCTGCTGAAGATCGGCGCCACCACCGTCGCCGCCACCGTCACGGCCGAGAAGTACCAGGTCAACGTCAACACGCTCGAGCATGTGGCCGGCAAGACGCTGGGGCTGAACGCGATCGGGGTCTGCAACCTGGCGCTGGACCGCGCCGTGCCTTTCGCGCCCTACGCCGAGAACCACGACCTGGGCGGCTTCATCGTCATCGACCGCATGAGCCATGCGACCGTGGGCGCCGGGATGCTGCATTTCGCGCTCCGGCGCAGCCACAACATCCATTGGCAGGCGCTGGAGATCGGGCGCGAGCAGCTCGCGGCGCAGAAGCACCAGCGTGCGCGCATCGTCTGGTTCACCGGCCTGAGCGGCGCCGGCAAGTCGACCATCGCCAACCTCGTCGCCAAGCAGCTGTACGCGCTGGGCAAGCATTGCTTCTTGCTCGACGGCGACAACGTGCGGCATGGCCTGAACAAGGACCTCGGCTTCACCGACGTCGACCGCGTGGAGAACATCCGCCGCGTGGGCGAGGTCGCCAAGCTGATGACCGACGCCGGGCTGATCGTGCTCACGGCCTTCATCAGCCCGTTCCGCTCCGAGCGCGAGATGGTGCGGCGCATGGTGGCCGAGGGCGAGTTCATCGAGGTCCATGTCGACACGCCGCTGGCGCTGGCCGAGCAGCGCGACGTGAAGGGCCTGTACAGGAAGGCCCGCGCCGGCCAGCTGAAGAACTTCACCGGCGTCGACAGCCGCTACGAGCCGCCGCCGGTGCCCGAGATCCGGCTCGACACGACGACGCTGACGCCCGAGGAGGCGGCGGCGCTGGTGGTGGCGAGGGTGCTCGGTGACGGTTGAGGCTGTTGAATCAGAGCGTAGGCGGATCGCTGGCGGGTCAGAATTGGGTTGGCGCCGGTAAATCTGCCCCTCAAAGTCCATCATCGAGCAGTGCACACAACGTCAGCAGCCGGTTCCATTGGCCGCTGTCGGTGAGGTAGCGAACGTCGATCCAATCCACCGCGGGCAAGGGGAAGGCCCGTTGCCATTCGGCAGGCGACGGAATGCTCGGGTTGCGTCCCAACAGCCGACGCAAGCGGGCCGAGGCACGTCGAATCATGATCGGACGGACCAGCGTTGCGTTCATGTAGCGCCGGTGAGCTGCCCCGGGCCCCCGGCTGAAATCGAAACCGTAGTTGCTGGGTCCGCGCGCGACGGCTGGTGCGAGACGCGTGATGACCGCGGCTTCGAGATCGCCATCGGTCTTCCAGGCCAATGGGACTTGGGCCGCCAACTCGATCAACCGGGGATGCGCGAGTGGCGTCATGAACGCGCCGTGGAGAGTGGCGATGGTGTTGTTGCGGGCCATCCACCAGCGCAGCCGGAACAGCGTGTACACCAGTTCGACATCGACGCGCGGCAGCTTGCGGGCCCGCGTCCGCAATGTTCCAGATTCGAAACCGAGTTCACCAAGGATCCCGTCGGCAGTCGCTTCATGAAGTTCTCGGCGTTCGTCGGAATCTGGCACCGCTCGCGGCATCCAGTTCGAGTAGAAGGCACCCACGAGCTCGGTCGCACTGTAGGCGCGATCGGGAAGGTAGAAGAAGTTGCGCAGGATTTCGCCACCGCCGCCGTTGAGATTCAACCTTCCGCCGGTCATCTGCAATTGCCGCGTAATCTGATCGGCACCGCGATCGAAGACCCCATCGACCGGCAGTCCATCGAAAAAGGCCAGATTGCCCGCGATAAGCGGGCGGTCGATGGGTGGCCGGGCGCTATTGATCTGGCGTTTGTCGATGCAGGCGATTGGCATCCCCAGTTCGGAAGCCTTGGCCGCAGCGATACGCACATCGTCGTCGTCGGGTGCACCATAGACATAGAGATCGGGCGCGATGCCGTGGCGCTGCAGAGCCGCCAGCAACAGGCGCGAGTCGAATCCGCCCGAAAGTGCCATGCCGATCTGCGGGCCAAAGGCCTGAAGCATGCCTTCGAAATCCGTATCGATCAGCGACGACAGGGTCTCCACTGCTTCAGCGGTGGTCGCAAAAGACCGATTCACGCGCCAGTCGGCTGCTGCGTGTAGCGTGCTCCTGGCCCCGCTGCGCAAGTCCACCATCTGGCTGGCGTCATGAGCGCGAATTTCCTGCAGCGGCGTCTCGGTGGCGTGATTGCTACCCAACAGCACGTATTCCTGCGCCCGGAGCCGGTTCAGTTGCGGGCGACGCAGCAGCGAGCGGCAGAGGTACAGCGAGTTGCTGATGACCGAACCAGCACAGGTCGCATAGAACTGCTGGAGACCTACCGCATCGCTGAACAGCCAGACTTCATCGCCTTGGCTGAACAGCATCGCGAAGCCGCCCGAAAAATCTCGCAAAGGCATGTCCTGCGGGCGGCTGAATTCGCGCAGCAGTCGGCGTAGCAAGGCCTCGCCGGTAAGCCCCTTCCAGTGCACGGTTCCGGTATAGGCCGCAAAGCGCCGACCTTCGACGAGGCATCCGCCGCTGCTGCGCGGGCTGGCAGGTGTGGCAAACCACAGCGCATGCCCACCCGGCCATTCCAGGCGCGTAGGATGAATGAAGCCTCGGCTGGCAGCATTCGCCAGGGCCGCGGCCTCGATCGTGGGTGACAGGCCCGCCGCAGGGCCGTTGGCGACAAGGGCGATGAGCAGACTCATGCAAAAAATCCTCTCGAGCCAGGCGCCCTCGGCGCGCAGCTAACCGCACGGACGGCCATGGCGCCCACCGCGAAGCAAGCCCAGGCATGAATCGAATTCAATTGGGCTCGGTTTGCGATGACGCGGCTGCGGTAGCGAATTGCCGCCCTGTGCGCGAGGCAGCGATCTTGGTCGCCCATAGCCAGGGCGAGGGGTTCCAGGGCGTGTAACGCGGGAGTTGATATCGGTCGGCTCCAGGACCCGCGACCCCCGGAGCGGTCGTGACGGCCGCGGCGTAGCCCAGGCGCCGGGCTAGCAAGGCGTGACGCGCGTCATAGTCGCGGTCGGGCTGGCCGTTGGGGTATGCAAACAGCGTGACCGGTGCGTCGATGATCTGCTCGAGTTCATCCCGACTGGCGGCCATTTCGCGCTCCGCCTCTTCCACGTCGAGCAGCGCCAGGATCGGATGGTTAACGGTATGCGCGCCGATCTCCATTCCAGCCCGATGCATCGCGCCGACCTGGGCCGCAGTCATCATCAGGTCGTCCGGGAGCGGTGCTGATCGCAAGAGCCGAACCAGACGCTCCAACATCTGCGGCCGCTGTTCCGGGCGCAGGTACTTGATGGACGGAAGCAGCCGGCCGATAGCCGCCGAGCGCTGTGCCGGCGTCGTCAGCGCGGCCCGGTCCAGACCCATTTCGGTCAGGTCGACTTGATCCAGCGGAGAGCGCCGCACGGCCTCGATCACGGTGTCGTTGAACATGCGGCCGCCGTCGAGAAAACCGGTCGCAATGAAGAAGCAGGCGGTGAGACCGTGGCGCAGCAGCACAGGCAATGCCAGGTCATGGTTGTCGGCATAGCCGTCGTCGAAGGTGATGCACAGGGCCCGCCCCGGGAGCGTGTTGTTCTCGATCCGACGCACCGCATCGGCAAGCGCAAGCACATTGAAGCCGGCGGCGACAACTCCCATCAGTCTATCGAACCGGGTCACGTCCAATTCGAGCGGAAACAGCGGATCGGGAGCCTGAAGAATGCGATGGAAGATCAGGATGGAAAGCCGGGGCCCCGACAGGACGTCGACACCATGCAGACCGATGCGGCTCGCCGCGCCTACCAACGATCCCGCAGATCTCACGGCGCCACCTTTCCGGGTTGAGCCAGCTTTCCGGGTTGAAGCAGCGGCTTCGCCTTCTGCTGATAGCGCCGGATCTCGCGGTCGCAAATCGTGACGAAGGCCAACAGGTACAACGGCAGATCCAGATTCATCAGCGCCAGGAAGGCGCCGCCGACGAGATAGGCAATCATCGAAACTTGGCACATGCTCATCAACAATGGCATCCAATCCGCCAACTCGGGCACTTTGCGGGCCTGCTTGGCCATACGCGCGCAGGCGCGCCAGACCCAGAACCACATGCCCAGGAACAGGCCCAGGCCGACGAATCCCTGCTCGCCAAGTGCCTCGAAATAAATGCTGTGGGCGACCCAGGCCGTACCGATGAAGCGGGTGAATCTCGGTTCGTCGGGTGCGTAGCGCCTGAAGACCTCGACATTGTCAGCGTGGAAACCAGCACCGATGAGCGGCCTGTCCTTGGCCACGTTCCATAGCGTGTTCCAGGTGTAAATCCGCTCCATTGCCGAGGCATCGTCAGAGTAGTGACCGATGGTATCCATGCGCTGGGTCCAACTGTCGGGCATGAAATTGATGCCCAAGGCCAGAGCCAGGGTGATGACAACGCTGAAGCGCACTGGCGCCTTGCTCTTGAGGCCCAGCACGAACGCCATCGCCAGCAGAGCAAGCAGTGCGCCGCGCGACTGGGATCCCAGCGCCGAAGCGCCGAACAGCACCATCGCCGCAAGCAATCCATGTCGCAGCCAGACCTTGGTCGCGGTATGGCGCAGGTAATAGAGCAGCGGCAGCATCATCAGCGTCGCCACCGCCAGCGCATTGTTGTCCTCGAGCATGCTGCCGGCAGGGCCCCATACCCGGTACGAGCCGCCTGTGGCTATGGTGAAGAGTCCGCCCTTGAGTGCATAGAAACCGATCGAGCCGACGACGACCCAGATGAGCGTATCGAGTTCCTTTCGACCGCCCACGATTGCAATCGTGACCAGGAGCATGAAATAGACCTTGCTGACGAAGATCCAGCGCTCCCACACCAAATCAGGCGGATTGATCGACAGCACCGATGTCAGCGTCATCCAGAGCCAGAGCGAAATCAGCAACCCGATGCCGCCGTTGAATTGCAGGGGATGGCGTTTCTTCGAGAAAACAATCGCGACCAGGGTCGCGAGCGCAGTCATCTGGGCCCAAGGCAACGAATAGGCGAATCCATAGGTCAGCCGGTGCGGATTCATGATCGACAGCCAGGCCCATAGATAGGCACCGTAGACGGGCTGGCGGAGCGTCATCACCAGCAGCCAACCGATGATGGCCGAGAGGACTATGTCGCGCATCGAAGATCTCCCGCGGCCAGCGTATCGAACAAGGCCAGTTGTGCGCGGCTCGTCACTTCCCAGCCATGGCGCTCGGCATAGGCGCGCACGGCGGCACGGGCCGGCGGGGCTTCGAGCAGATGTTTGATCGCGGCGCCGAATTCGGCGGCCTCGCGCTGATCGACGACGATGCCGGCCTCGGGCGCCGCGACGATTTCGGGCACACCGCCGACTGCACTCGCAACGACGGGCGTGCCGCAGGCCATCGATTCAAGCAGCACATTGGGCCAGCCCTCGCGGCTCGAGGCCAGCACGAGCAGGTCGGCGGCGCTGTACCAGCGCGCAAGCTCGGCATTGGGGACGGTGCCGACGAAGCGCACCGCGTTGGCGAGGCCGGCAGCGTCGACGCGCGCGCGCAGGGCCGCCTCGTCGGGGCCGGCTCCCACGATCAGCAGCCGCGCCTCGGGATGGTCGCGCCGCAGCCATGCCAGCGCGTCGACGGCGATGCGCTGGCCTTTGTATTCATGCAGGTTGCCGACCGTAAGCAGCACAGGCGCGCCGCCGATGCCGAGTTCGCGCCGCGCCGCCGCCCGGTCATGGGGCCGAAAACGTTCGAGGTCGACACCGTTGCGCATCACGTGCAGGCGCGCCGGGTCGAGCCCGAGCGCGCGCATGCGGTCGACGAGCGCGGCCGAGACCCCGATCGAAGCCCGCGCCCGGCGCCCGGCCCAGCGCAGCCACAGCCGCGGACCGAGGAATTCGGGCAGCAGGTTGATGTCGCTGCCGCGCGCCGTCACCGTCACCGGCTTGCCCAGCAGCGCGCCGAGCAGCGTCGCGGCGACGCCGTCCGGATAATAGTAATGAGCGTCGATGAGGTCGAAGTCGAACCCCGATCGGATCAAGCGCCGCAGCGTCGGCAGCGACGCCAGCGCCATCGACAGCGGCGCGATCGTCATGCCCACGCGCGGCGGCAGCGCATAGCGCGGGTGCAGGACCTCGACGCCGTTGATGTGCTCGCGCCGCGGCGTCCGCGCATGGCGCGCGTATTCGCCCCAGCGTTCGGATGTCGAAGGGAACCAGGGCACCGGCGCGACGACGCGCGTCTCGACGCGGCCGCACTTGAGCAACTCGCGCAGCCGCGCTTCGACGAAGACGCCATGCAGGGGCCGTTCCGCGCTGGGGTAGAGCGACGAGAACAGCAGCGTGCGGATGCGCCCCGCCATGGTCACGCGCCCGCGGCCGGCGCCGCGTGCAACGCACGCAGGCAGATGTCCTCGAACGCCCGCGCTGCAACGCGATGTCCGAAGCGGGACTCGACGAGAGTGCGCGCGGCGCGGGCGAGGCGACGCCGTGCGTCGGCGTCGCGCAGCAGCCCGATGACTGCGGCGGCGAAGCCGGCCGCGCCGTCTTCTTGCAGGAAATGGACTCCAGGCTCCACCTCCAGGCCCTCGACGCCGAGCGCGGTCGAAACCACGGGGGACCCGCTGGACATCGCCTCGAAGGCCTTGATGCGCGTGCCGCCGCCGACGCGCAGCGGGATCACCGAAACCTGGGCCGAGCGCAGGTAGGGCCGCACGTCGTCGACGAAACCGGTGAAGTCCACGCCGGGCTGGGACCGACCGCGCGCGACCAGCGCCGGCGGCGGATTGCGGCCGACGACGACGAAGCGCGCCTGCGGCAAGGCGGCGGCGACCTGTGGCCAGACCGCATCGAGGAAGAATTCGACGCCGTCGCGGTTCGCAGCCGAATCCATCGATCCGGTGAAGACGACGGTCGGCACGTCGCTGGCCTCGCCTGGCATTTCCTGCCAGGCGAAGTAGTCGAGGTCGACGCCGGTCGGGATGGCCTCGGCACCGGCCACGCCATATTGCGAGGCGAAATGCCTGGCGTCGCGCTCCGAGACGGCGATCACCTTGTCGTAGCCGCGCAGCGAATGAGCCTCGAAGCGCACCATCTTCGCGTGCTGCGACGCCCAGACCCGGCGCCGCAGCGCATCGGAGGCCTGCTCGGCGTGGCGGGCGAAGATCTCGGCCTCGACATTGTGCGTGAAGCACAAGGTCTTGCACGTTGCCCGCTCGGGCTTGAGCACGCTCGAATGGACGAAATCGAAGACCACCAGATCGGCCGCACCGGCCTCGACCGCGCCGCGCACGACGGTGATCGCGGCCTGCACGCGGTCGGGTACGACGTTGGCCGGGATCGCATCGAAGAGGTCGAAGGCGCGGCGCCAGTTCGGGCGCGGCCGGGGCGCCGGCCAGGAGAGGTAGTGATCGCACAGGCCGTCGATCTCGGCCCGCCAGGTCTGCGCCTGTCCGGGGGCCGCGGGCGAAAGCAGCGTGATCTCGAACGCGCCACCCTTGAGGCCGCGCAGGATGTTGGTGGTGCGGATCTTGCCGCCCGCATCGGCCGGATAGAGGAACAGCGGCGAGACGAAGACGAGCCGCGGGCGGCGAACGCTCACCAGCAGATTCCCTCGTACTCGGCACCCTCGATGCCGCGCAGGTCGGCATAACCCGAGAGATCGACGATGCGGCGTCCGCGCGCGCGCTCGGCGATCAGGCGCCGCACCGCGGGTTCGGCGTGGCCGACGACGATGACCTCGGCATCCGCCAGCACTTCATCGGCGCTTTCGCGCAGCAGTTCGTCGAGGTGCGGAATCTCCTGCTCGATGAATTCCTTGTTCTTGCCCATCAGGCGGCTGAGCTTGACATGGCTGTCGTAGATCGCGAGCTTGAATCCCTTGCCGAGCAGCCGCTCGGCGAGACCGACGAGCGGCGAATCGCGCAGGTCGTCGGTGCCGGGCTTGAACGCGAGGCCGAACAGCGCGACCCGGCGACGGCCGTTGCGCGCCACCAGCCGGTAGGCACGATCGAGGTGGCTTTCGTTGCTTTCGAGCAGCGCGCCCAGCGACGGGATATGGACATTGCGGTCGCGCGCCAGCGTGATGAAGCCCTTGACCTCCTTGGGCAGGCAGGAACCGCCGAACGCGAAACCGGGCCGCATGTACGCAGAAGAGATGTTCAATTGCGTGTCCTGGCAGAAGATCTTCATCACCTCGGGACCGTCGAGGCCGTAGGCCTTGAGCACCGAACCCGCCTCGTTGGCGAAGACGATCTTCAGTGCGTGGAACACGTTGCACAGGTACTTGACCGATTCGGCGATCGCTGGCGAGGTGCGCACGAAGGCGCCCGGCAGTCCCTGGTAGAGCTGTTCGATGGCTCGGTACCCGGCCTCGTCGAAGCTGCCGACGATGGTCTGGGGCGGCTGGCGGAAATCCTTGACCGACGAGCCTTCGCGCAGGAATTCGGGATTGAAGACGAGCGAGAGCCGGTCGCCGACCTTGCGTCCGGCGGCCTGCTCGAGGATGGGGACGAGGCGGTTCGCCGTCGTTCCCGGTGCGAGCGTGCTGCGCAGCACCAGCACATGCGGATCGGCCTTGTCGCGCAGCGCAAGGCCGATGCTGGCAACGACGGCATCGACGGCAGCGAGGTTGGGCGAATAGTCGGGGTTCGAAGGCGTCGCCACCGAGATCAGCGAGATCTCGCTGTTGCGCACCGCATCGTCGAGGTCGAGCGTGGCGCGCAGATCGCCGCGCGCAACCGCGGCGGCGATCAGTTCGTTGATGCCGGCCTCGACGACCGGCGATTCGCCCGATCCGATCAACCGGACCTTGAGCGGATTGGTGTCGACACCGATGACCTGGTGCCCGAGCTCGGGCAGGCAGGCGCAGGAAACGGCGCCGACATAGCCAAGGCCGAAAACGGATACTTTCAAGCTGACTCCCGTGTGTCTTTGGTGCTGCCTCAGGCAGCGACCGTATTCGCGCTGACGGCGCTTCCGGCGCCGGCTGCGACGCCCGACTGGCCGCGCAGGAAGGCTTCGAACATCAACAGCGCCCAGAGTGCCGGGCTGTGGTCGCGGCTGCCCGATTCATGTTCCGCGATCAGCGCGCGCACGGTCGACTCGTTGAACATGCCGCAGTCCTGCATCGGCCCCTCGAGCAGCGACGCGCGCATGCGCTCGCGCAGCGGGCCGCGGAACCAGCGCGCCAGCGGCACCGCGAAGCCCATCTTCGGCCGGTACAGCACGTCCTCGGGCAGCCTGGGCTCGAGCGCCTTCTTGAAGAAGGCCTTGCCGTTGCTGCCCTTGAGCTTGAACGCGCTCGGCAGCGTCGCCGCCCATTCGACCAGCGGATGGTCCATCAGCGGCTCCCGCACCTCGAGCGAATGCGCCATCGAGGCGCGGTCGACCTTGGTGTTGATGTCGCCGACGAGGTAGGTGTGCAGGTCCAGGTACTGGATCAGCGCCAGCGGGTCGTCGGTGCCGGCCTTGGCCGCATGGCGGTGGAAGACCTCGATCGCGCTGTAGCCGCCGAGTTCGGACTTGAAGCGCGCGCTGTAGAGCTGGCTGCGCAGCGGCTCGCGCAGCTGCGACATGCTGTGGAAATAGGCCTCGACCGACGAGCGGGCCATGCCCTGGAAGGTGGTCTTGGCGCGGAACACGCGCGGCGCCCAGTCGGCCTTGGGATAGACGCGGCCGAGCATGCCGAACAGCGGGCGCCGCATCCCCGCGGGCAGCGCCGAGCGCATGCGCTCCTCGAGCATGTGCATGCTGTAGCGGCGGTAGCCGCCGAAGGTCTCGTCGCCGCCGTCGCCCGACAGCGCCACCGTCACGCGCTTGCGTGCGAGTTCGCTCACGCGGTAGGTCGGGATCGCCGAGCTGTCGGCGTAGGGCTCGTCGTAGAGATGCGCCAGCGTGTCGACGAGGCCGTAGTCGTCGACACTGACGGTCTCGACCATGTGCTGCGTGCGGTAGCGGTCGGCGACGCTCTGGGCGAACTCGATCTCGTTGTAGGCCGGGTCGTCGAAGCCGATCGAGCAGGTGTTGACCGGCCCCGAAGAGAGCCCGGCCATCGCCGCGACGACGGCGCTGGAATCGACGCCGCCCGAGAGGAAGGCGCCCAGCGGCACCTCGGCGATCATGCGCAGGCGCACCGACTCGTCGAGCCGGCGCAGCAGCTCCTCGCGCGCCTCGGCCTCGGAGATCTTGGCGTCGAGCGTGAAGCGCACGTCCCAGAACTCGCGCGGCTCGCGCAGCGCCTCGCCGCGGCGGATCACCAGCGTGTGCGCCGGCGGCAGCTTGCGCGCGCCCTTGAAGATCGTGCGCGGCTCGGGGATGTAGCCGAAGGCGAAATACTCCTCCACCGCCAGCGGGTCGATCTCGCGCACCAGGGCACCGCCGCTGCCGCCGTAGGCCAGCAGCGACTTGAGCTCGGAGCCGAACAGCAGCATGCCGTCGCCCAGCAGCGCGTAGTACATCGGCTTGACGCCGAGGCGGTCGCGCGCCATGAAGAAGGTCTGGCGGTTGCGGTCCCAGAGCGCGAACGCGAACATGCCGCGGAAGCGCTGCACGCAGTCCTCGCCCCAGGACTCCCAGGCATGGACGATGACCTCGGTGTCGCTCTTGGTGTGGAACACATGGCCCAGCGCCTGCAGCTCGGGGATCAGCTCGCCGTAGTTGTAGATCTCGCCGTTGAAGACGACGACGACCGAGCCGTCCTCGTTGAACAGCGGCTGCTGGCCGGTGGCGACGTCGATGATCGAGAGCCGGCGATGGCCGAAGCCGACGCCGGGCTCGATGTGGACGCTGCCCTCATCGGGACCCCGGTGCGTCTGCGTGTCGTTCATCCGCTGCAGCGTCGAGGGCGGGATCTCGCGTGCCGCGCGGGTGTCGAAGATGCCGGTGATGCCACACATATCGAGGTCCGCAAGCCTTCCTGTTGTTGGGTGACGCCGGCCATGCTCGCCGCACGCCGGCGCGCGGCGCAGCCGCAGACGCCCCGCCCGCGACGATTGTCGACGAAAGCCGTGACGGCCCTGGCCGTGCGCGGGCCGCATGCCCAGGCCCTGCCATGACAAACTGCACGGCAGCGCAGGCACGCGCCGACAGCCGCACGGGCTCAGCGCGCCGAGCGCATCCGGTCGTACAGGCCCTGGTAGGCGGCGACCATCGAGGGCAGGCTGAATTGCCGCTCGACGCGTTCCCTCCCGGCCCGGCCCAGCGCCTTCGATCGTGCCGCGTCCGAGGCCAGGTTCAACAGACTCCCGGCCAGGGCCTGCACGTCGTCCGCCGCGACGAGCTCGCCGGTCGCGCCCGCGACGACGAGTTCCGGGTTGCCGCCGACCGCGGTCGCGACGACCGGCAGGCCGCTGGCCATCGCTTCGAGGATCGTGTTCGAGATGCCCTCGGCCTGCGACGGCAGCACGAAGGCGTCGAGCCCGCGCATGATCGCGGGCACGTCGCTGCGCTCGCCCGGAAGCCAGGCGAGTTCCGAGGCGCCGGCGGCGTCGATGATCTGCTGCGCCTCGGCGCGCAGCGGGCCGTCGCCGACCAGCACCAGGCGCAGGCGCGGGCGCAGCGCCGGCGCCTGCTCGAGCGCGCGCACGAAGGCGCGCGCCAGCAGCGTCTGCGCCTTCACGCCATGCATGCGGCCGACGCTGCCGACGAGCCAGAGCGAGGGGTCGTCGTAGGGGCAGCCCGGTATCGGCACGCGCGCGCCGGCGGCGGGGTGGAAACGGTCGATGTCGACGCCGTTGTAGATCTGCTCGATGCGCCGCGGCGGCACGCCGACGCGATGTTCGAGATACCCGGCGAGGTCGCGCGACAGCGCCACGTAGCGGTGCACGAAGGGCCGGTAGGCGCGGCGTATCCACTGGTGGCGCCGGCTCAGGCCGTCGGGATCCTCGACGTTGCGGCCATGCTCGCCGTGGAGACGCACCGGCACGCGCGCCAGCGCCGCCGGCACCTGGCATTCGAGCGCGGCGAGATTGCGCGTGTGCACGATGGCCGGTCGCAGCGCGCGCAGCAGGCGCAACAGCGCGGGGTAGATCTGCGCGCCATGCCCGGGCGGCTTGTGCAGGGCGTGGAAGGCGACGTCGGGGGCCGTGACGCGGCCGGCGAAGGCCGGCACGACCTCGGTCATCGCGACCACCGCGTGCCGGTAGGCCGGCATGCGGTTGATCAGGTTGACGACGCCGTTCTCGAGCCCGCCGGTGTCGAAGCGGTAGACGAGATGGACGACCAGCGGCGGCCGGGTCGCGTTCAGAGCCGCCACAGGCGGAAGCCTGCGGCGCCCAGCGCGGCGACCGGGAACGCCGCCTTGACGTCGATGAAGGCGCCGCCCTTGACGAGCTTGCGCGACAGTTCCTCCATCGACAGCTGCGCGAATTCGCGGTGCGCCACCGCGGCGACGATGGCGTCGGCGCGCGGCAGGTCGTCCCAGCGTTCGAGGCGCACGCCGTATTCGTGCATCGCCTCCTCGGGCTCGGCCTGCGGGTCGGTCACGTGGACCTCGACGCCGTAGCTCTGCAGCTCGTGGATGATGTCGATGACCTTGCTGTTGCGCAGGTCGCCGCAGTTCTCCTTGAAGGTCAGCCCCAGCACGTTGACGCGCGCGCCCTTGATGTAGCTGCCCGAGGCGATCATGTGCTTGATCGTCTGTTCGGCGATGAACTTGCCCATGCCGTCGTTGATGCGGCGGCCGGCGAGGATGACCTGCGGGTGGTAGCCGAGCATCTCGGCCTTGTGCGTCAGGTAATACGGATCGACACCGATGCAATGGCCGCCGACGAGCCCGGGCTTGAACTTGAGGAAGTTCCATTTCGTGCCCGCGGCCTCGAGCACCTCGCTCGTGTCGATGCCCATCTTGTCGAAGATGATCGAGAGCTCGTTCATGAGCGCGATGTTGAGGTCGCGCTGGGTGTTCTCGATCACCTTGGCGGCCTCGGCGGCCTTGATGCTGCTGGCGCGGTGCACGCCGGGGACGATGATGCGTTCATAGAGCCGGGCCACGGCGTCTAGCGTGGCCGCGTCGTCGCCCGAGACGATCTTGAGGATCTTCGTCAGCGTGTGTTCCTTGTCGCCCGGGTTGATGCGCTCGGGGCTGTAGCCGACATGGAAGTCGCGCTTCCATTTCAGGCCCGATTCGCGTTCCAGCACCGGGATGCAGACCTCCTCGGTCGCGCCCGGGTACACGGTCGATTCGTAGACGACGATGGCGCCCTTCTTCAGGTGCCGGCCGGCCGCGGTGCTGGCGCCGACGAGGGGCCGGAAATCGGGGATATGCGCCTCGTCCACCGGCGTCGGCACGGCGACGATGATGGCGTCGGCCTCGGCCAGCAGCTTCGGGTCGTCGGTGTAGACCGCGTGCTTGGCGGCGGCGACCTCGGCGTCGCTGAGTTCGCGCGACGGGTCGGTGCCGTTCTGGCAGGCCCGCACCTTGGCGCTGGCGATGTCGAAGCCTATCGTCCGCAGCTGCTTGCCGAATTCGACGACGAGCGGCAGCCCGACATAGCCGAGGCCGATGACGGCGATGGTTTCCATGGAGTCCGTTCCTGGTTCGAGTGGATTCAGCGCCGCGCCTGCGTGTCGAGCAGGACGCGGCCGATGGCGTCGAGGTTGGCGGCGGCGAAGGCCTGGAGCCGGCGATCGGCGGCCGCGCGGTCGGCGCCATAGGTGTAGAGCAGCACTTCGGCGCCGTCGTCGCCCTGCCCGCGCAGCTGCGCGATCAGGTTGGCGACCTTGGCCTCGGCGTCGTCGGCGTACCAGCGGCCGGCGGTCCAGTGCAGGCGCCGCACCTCGAGGTGCTTGCGATCGTTCCCGGCCGCCTCGTCGCGCTCGACCAGCATCACGCCCTGCGCGTCGAGCGTCCGGCCGTCGACGGCGAGCGGCGTGTCGTGGAATTCGAGCGTGTTCCAGGTCGCGTCGCCCGGCAGCGCGATCCAGTTCTCGCCGCCGACGAACTTGCTCGTCGGCTTCTGGTCGCGGTAATAGGCGACATAGAGGCCGACGGCGCCCTGAGGCGAGCTGTAGACGCCGCCGGCGTCGGCGGCGGGCTTGAGGAAGGTGGGGACGAAGGCGGCGCCGGCGTCGGGGTCGGCATGCCAGCCGTCGGCGAGCGCCGCGGGCAGCTGCAGCGTCGGCGCGACGGCCGAATGGTTGTCGGCATGCAGGTGGGCGACGAACAAGGCGGGCAACGCCAGCAGCAGGGCCGCCACCAGCGCGACGCCGGCGCAGGCCAGCGGCGCGTCGGCCGCGC
>JAGWVB010000233.1 GCA_018971105.1 Burkholderiales bacterium | reverse complement strand
GGCTCGCGCGCGCGCTGGCCGTCGTCGTCAACCTGCTCGATCCCGACGTCATCGTGCTCGGCGGCGGCCTCTCGCGCCTGCCGCATCTGTACGAGCGCGTGCCGGCGCTGTGGGGCGACTGGGTCTTCGGCGCGACGCCCGAACGAGCGGTGCGCACGCGGCTGCTGCCGAGCCGGCATGGCGATGCCTCGGGCGTGCGCGGCGCGGCCTGGCTGGGCGCGCGCGTTGAAGCCGCGCTTGCCCGAGGGCACGGGCTCGGGCACAGTCGACCACACGATCCGCCGCATCGGGTGGCGGGCCCCAGCTGCAAGACGCGAGACGCTCCATGACCACCTTCAGCACCAGCCGTCATTACGCCCTGCCCCCAGCGGCGCTCTACGCAGCCATTGCCGACGGTGCGCGCCTCGCGCGCTGGTGGGGGCCGGCGGGGTTCTCGAACCGCTTCGAGCGTTTCGAATTCCGCAGCGGCGGCGCCTGGACCTTCACGATGATCGGGCCCGACGGCAAGCCGTATCCGAACGAGTCCGAATTCGGGGCCATCGAGGTCGACCGCATGGTCGTCGTCCGGCATCTGAACCAGCCGCGTTTCCAGCTCACGATCACGCTCGAACCCGCGGCCGGCGGCGGCACGCTGCTGCGCTGGGACCAGGCCTTCGAGGACGATGCCGTCGCGGCCTCGATGCGCGCCATCTGCGAGCCGGCCAACGAACAGAACCTCGATCGCCTCGCCGAGGAACTGCGCGCGGACGGCCCGGGCGCCGCGACCTGAGGCCGGCCGCGGCCCTACATCAGCACGATGTCGTACTGCTCGGGATTCATCGTCGGCTCGGCCGAGAGCGAGATCGGCTTGCCGATGAATTCGCTCAGTCCCGCCAGGTGCACGCTTTCCTCGTCGAGCAGCATCTCGACCACGGCGGCGCTGGCGACGACGCGGAATTCCTTGGGGTTGAACTGGCGCGCCTCGCGCAGGATCTCGCGCAGCACGTCGTAGCAGACGCTGCGCGCCGTCTTCACCTGGCCGCGGCCCTGGCAGGTCGGGCAGGGTTCGCAGAGCATGTGCGCCAGGCTCTCGCGCGTGCGCTTGCGCGTCATCTCGACGAGGCCGAGCTGGGTGAAGCCGCTGACCGTCGTGCGCGTGCGGTCGCGCGCGAGCTGCTTGCGCAGCTCGGCCAGCACGGCCTGCTGGTGGTCCTCGCGCAGCATGTCGATGAAGTCGGCGATGATGATGCCGCCGAGGTTGCGCAGCCGCAGCTGGCGCGCGATCGCGCCCGCGGCCTCGAGGTTGGTCTTGAAGATCGTGTCCTCGAAATTGCGCGCGCCGACGAAGCCGCCGGTGTTGACGTCGATCGTCGTCAGCGCCTCGGTCTGGTCGATGATCAGGTAGCCGCCGCTCTTGAGCTCGACGCGCCGCGCCAGCGCGCGCACGATCTCCTCCTCGATGCCGAAGAGGTCGAAGATCGGCCGCTCGCCGCGGTAATGCTCGAGCTTGGCGACGACGCCGGGCATGAAGGTCTCGCCGAAGGCCTTCAGCGCGTCGCACTGCAGCCGGCTGTCGATGCGGATCTGGTGCGTCGATTCGTTCGTCAGGTCGCGCAGCACGCGCTCGGCCAGGCTGAGGTCCTGGTGCAGCAGCGAGCCGGCGGGCCGCGCCTGCGCGCGCTCGCGGATCAGCGCCCAGGTGCGGCGCAGGTAGGCGATGTCCTCGCCGAGCTCGGCGTCGCTCGCCTCCTCGGCATTCGTGCGCAGGATGAAGCCGCCGCCGCCGTCGCCGGCCAGCACCGTCATGCGCGCGCGCAACTGCTCGCGCAGCTCCTGCGAGCCTATCTTCTGGCTGATGCCGATGTGGTTGTCGTGCGGCAGGAAGACGAGCATGCGCCCGGCGATCGAGACCTGGGTCGACAGCCGCGCGCCCTTGGTGCCGATGGCGTCCTTGATGACCTGCACGGTCAGCGTCTGGCCCTCGAAGACCTGGCGCTCGATCGGCACCTGCGGCGCGTCGCTGCGCCCGGGCGGGCCGTTGTGCAGGTCGGCGACATGGAGGAAGGCGGCGCGCTCGAGCCCGATGTCGATGAAGGCGCTCTGCATGCCGGGCAGCACGCGCACGACCTTGCCGAGGTAGACGTTGCCGACCTGGCCGCGCTCGAGCGTGCGCTCGATGTGCAGCTCCTGCACGGCGCCGTTCTCGACCACGGCCACCCGCGTTTCCTGCGGCGACCAGTTGATGAGGATGTCCTGGGTGGGCATGGCGTCTAGGTTAACAGGCGCCGGCCAGCGGCCGGCTAGAGGCCGCCGCGCAAGCCGGCGCGCGCCAGCAGCTGCGCGGTCTCGTGCAGCGGCAGCCCCATGATGCCGCTGTGGCTGCCTTCGATATGCTCGATCCAGGCGGCGATGCGGCCCTGGATCGCATAGGCGCCGGCCTTGCCCATGGGCTCGCCGCTCGCGACATAGCGCGCGATCGTGCGCTCGGACAGCACGGCGAAGCGCACATGCGAGATGCTCGTCAGCAGCGGCGACTGCGCGCCGACGCTGACCGCCACCGCGGTCAGCACGCGATGCGTGCGGCCCGACAGCGCGCGCAGCATCGCCGCCGCGTCGTCGGCGTCGCGCGGCTTGCCGAGGATGCGCCGCCCCAGCGCCACCGTCGTGTCGGCGCAGAGGATGGGCGCCGCCGGCAGCCCGCGCTTGGCGAGCCGGCGCCGCGCCGCGGCGAGCTTGGCCAGCGTGACGCGCCGCACGTAGTCCAGCGGCAGCTCGCCGCTGCGCTCGGCCTCGAGCGCCTCGGCGTTCTCGCGCGCGTCGGGCAGCAGCGGCCGGTGCTCGATGCCGATCTGCTCGAGCAGCTGGGCGCGGCGCGGGCTTTGCGAGGCGAGGTAGAGATAGGCGTGCAGGGGTGGCTTCATTCGCGGTGATAGGGGTGGCCCTCGATCAGCGAGGCCGCACGGTACAGCGCCTCGGCCAGCAGCACGCGGGCGTAGGCGTGCGGCAGCGTCAGGTCGGACAGCCGCAGCGTCTCGTCGGCGCCGGCCTTCAGCGCCGGCGCGAGGCCGTCGGGGCCGCCGATGAGGAGCGCGACATCGCGCCCCTCGCCGCGCCAGGCGCGCACGCGCTCGGCGAGCTGCGCCGTCGTCACGCGCGAGCCCTGCTCGTCGAGGACGACGCGGCGCGCGCCCTTGGGCAAGGCAGCCTCGATGCGCAGCGCCTCGGCGGCCATGCATTGCGCGGCCGTCCTGCCGCCGCTGCGCGGCTCGGCCTTGACCGCCTTCAATTCGAGCCGCATCTCGGGCGGGAAGCGCTTGGCGAAATCGGCCCAGGCCGCGTCGGCCCAGGCCGGCTGGCGCTGGCCCACGGCCACGAGCACGAGCTTCACGCGGCCGGCACCGCGCGCGCTAGCGCGGCACCTTGCGCGCGGTCGTCTTGCGCGGCGGCGTCTTGCGCGAGGCGACGACGGTCGTCACCTTCGAGCGCGATGGCGCCTTCTTCGCGGCGACGCGCTTGTACGCGGCGGCCAGGTTCTCGGCCTTCGATGCGGGCGTGCGCGGCGCGGTCTTGCGCGCCGCGGACTTCGGCGGCGTCTTCAGCGCCGGCGGCCGCGGCGCCGACTTCCGCGGCGCGGCGCCCGATGCCGCCCGGGCTGCGGGCTTCGGCGCCGGCTCGGGCTCGCTGGCCTTGACGAGCTTGTGCTCGGTGGCGCCGATCTTGATCCGCACCGACTTGCCGCCCCAGATCTCCTCGAGGTGGTAGTACTCGCGGATCGCCGGCTGCATGATGTGCGCCACCGCGGCGCCGCAGTCGACGATGATCCATTCGCCGTTGTCCTCGCCCTCGGTGCTCATGACCTGCATGCCGCGCGACTTGACGGCGTCGCGCACGCTCGCGGCCAGGGCCTTGGTCTGCCGGTTGCTGGTGCCCGAGGCGATGATCACGCGCTCGAACATCGACGACAGGTGCTCGGTGTTGAAGACGGCGATGTGCTGTGCCTTGACGTCTTCCAGGCCATCGACGATGGCCCGTTGCAGTTTGCGTATGTCCATTCAGCTCCCGGCAGGGCCTCGATAGAGGCGGTGGGTTTCAATATAGCGCGCGACCTCGGGCGGCACCAGCGCGGCGATGGCCTCGCCCTGGCGCACCCGGTCACGGATCGCGGTCGAGGAAATGTCGAGCATCGGCAGCGGCACGACGCGGTGCGGGTGGGCCGCGAGTTCGCGCGGCAGCGGCCGCGCCGGCCCGGGCCGGTTCGCCACCGCCAGCGTCACGCGCTGCAGCAGTTCCTGCCAGCCATGCCAGCTCGGCAGCGCCGCGTACTGGTCGGCGCCGATGATCAGCACCCAGTCGGTGTCGGGTTCGGCGGCGGCGAATTCGCGCACGGTGTCCAGCGTGTAGCTCGGGCCGGGACGCTCGATCTCGATGCGGCTCGCCGTGAAGCGCGGTTCGCCGGCGATCGCCAGCCGCACCATCGCCTCGCGGTCGGCAGCCGGCGTGACCTCGCGCGCCGCCTTCTGCCACGATAGACCGCTCGGGATCCAGCGCACCTCGTCGAGCGCCAGACCGTCGCGCGCCGCGCGCGCCAGCGCCCGATGCGCCTCGTGCACGGGATCGAAGGTGCCGCCGAACAGGCCGACGCGTCGCTGTGCCGTCATCGCTTATTCGTTCAGCCAGTCGCGCGGGCGCAGGAAGTCGCTCGCCAGCCGCGCCTCGGCGCTGCCGGGCTCGGGCTGCCAGTCGTAGCGCCAGCGCACGAGCGGCGGCATCGACATCAGGATGCTCTCGGTGCGGCCGCCCCCATGCAGGCCGAAATGCGTGCCGCGGTCCCAGACGAGGTTGAACTCGACGTAGCGGCCGCGGCGCAGCGCCTGGAATTCGCGCTCGCGCTCGCCGTAGCCGTCGTGGCGGCGGCGCTGCGCGATCGGCAGGTAGGCCGGCAGGAAGGCATCGCCGACGGCGCGCATCAGCGCGAAGCCGCTGGCGAAACCACCCTCGTCGTAGTCGTCGAAGAAGAGGCCGCCGATGCCGCGCGGCTCGTTGCGGTGCTTGAGGAAGAAGTATTCGTCGCACCAGGCCTTGAAGCGCGGGTACTTGTCGGCGCCGAAGGGCGCGACGGCGTCGGCGCAGACGCGGTGGAAATGGCGCGCATCGTCCTCGACGCCGTAGTACGGCGTCAGGTCCATGCCGCCGCCGAACCAGCTCACCGGCTCGGCGCCGGCCGGGAACGCGGCGAGCAGGCGCACGTTCATGTGCACCGTCGGCACATGCGGGTTGCGCGGGTGCATGACGAGCGAGACGCCCAGCGCCTCGAACGGCGCGCCGGCGAGTTCGCCGCGATGCTGCGTCGCCGACGCCGGCAGCGCGGCGCCGCGCACATGGCTGAAATTGCAGCCGCCGCGCTCGAGCAGCGCGCCCTCCTCGACGAGCCGCGTCAGCCCGTCGCCCTCGAGCGCACCGCCGGCCGGGCGCTGCCAGGCGTCGACGACGAAGGGACGGCCGTCCTCGGCCTCGAGGGCGCCGCAGATGCGGTTCTGCAGGTCCAGCAGGTAGGCGCGCACGGCGCCGATGTCGATCGCATTCATGGCTCGCTTCTTCAATGTTCCAGTGGCCGCACCGGGCCGGCGAGTTCGGGGCGGCGGCCACGGCAAGCAGCGTAGCGGCGCTCGAAGAGCGCGAAATCGGCAGTCATGTCGCCCGAGAGCTGCCAGCAGCTGTCGACGCCGACGCTGTGCGTGCCGTAGTCGAGCTTGACCAGCGCCAGCGGCACGCCGGCATCGACGGCGACGCGGTAGAAGCCCGAGCGCCAGCCGGCGCAGGCGCCGCGCGTGCCCTCGGGCGCCAGCGCCAGCCACAGGAAGCGGCCCTGCTCGCGCGCCGCGCGCATGGCGGCCACCATCTGGCCGACGACGCCCTGCGGCCGGTCGCGCACGACCGGCACGCCGCCGACCCAGCGCAGCCAGCGCCCGAACAGCGGCACCTCGAACAACGCCGCCTTGCCCCAGAACGTGACCGGCACGCCGACGGCCCATTTCGTCAGCATGCCCCAGACGAAGTCCCAGTTCGAGGTATGCGGGTAGACGACGATGACGCCCTGCGCGGCCGGCAGGCCGTCGAACAGCAGCCGCCAGCCGGCCAGGCGCAGCAGCGCGCGCGCGGCGGCGCTGCCGCGCAGCTGGAGCGGTCGCTGGCTGAGCAGCTGGGCCTGGTTCAACGAGGGGCGCTCAATCGGCGCTCATTCGGTGCGCATCCGGCGCTCAGCGAGATCAATGCTTGATCGCACGGTGGCCGATGTCGTGGCGCCACTGCGCGCCTTCGAAACGGATCTGCTGCACGGCGCCGAGCGCGCGCTGCTGCGCCTGGCGCGGCGAATCGCCGAGCGCCGTCACGCACAGCACGCGGCCGCCGCTGGTCACGAGGCGCTCGCCGGCCTGCGCCGTCGCGGCGTGGAAGACGATCAGGTCGGCGGCATCGGCCGGCAGCCCGCTGATCGCGTCGCCCTGGCGCGGCGTGCCCGGGTAGCCCTGCGCGGCCATCACGACGCCCAGGGCCGTGCGGCGGTCCCATTGCAGCTCGACCTGGTCGAGCGTGCCGTCGGTGGCATGCATCAGCACCTCGAAGAGGTCGCTCTTGAGCCGCATCAGGATGACCTGCGCCTCGGGGTCGCCGAGGCGGCAGTTGAACTCGACCGTGCGCGGCTGGCCCTGGGCGTCGATCATCAGTCCGGCGTAGAGGAAGCCGGTGAACGGCATGCCGTCGCGGGCCATGCCGGCGATGGTCGGCAGCACGATCTCGTGCATCGCCTTGGCGTGGACGTTGGGCGTGACGACCGGCGCCGGCGAATAGGCGCCCATGCCGCCGGTGTTGGGGCCCGTGTCGCCGTCGCCGATGCGCTTGTGGTCCTGGCTCGTCGCCAGCGCGACGACGTTGCGGCCGTCGCACATCACGATGAAGCTGGCCTCCTCGCCGGCCATGAATTCCTCGATGACGACGCGCGCGCCGTCGGCGTTGTGCCGCACGCCGAGCGCGTTGGCGCCGAGCATGTCGTCGATCGCGGCATGCGCCTCGGCCGGCGTCGCGGCGACGACGACGCCCTTGCCCGCCGCCAGGCCGTCGGCCTTGATGACGATGGGCACGCCCT